>NZ_JBVVPM010000011.1:132316-194227 GCF_055811255.1 Bradyrhizobium sp. MI1.11 | reverse complement strand
CCCGCTTTGGTTTTTGCTAATTTTCGGCCCGTATCCCGGGGGAGGAGAAAGCCCCCACCCGGCGCTTCGCGCCGACCTCCCCCGCAAGCGGGAGAGGTTGCAGCGAGCGCTTGGCCAGCAGTTCGAAATCCAAAAGCCAGCGGCCTCAGATATCGATCGTCGCGCTCAGCGAATGTTCCTGGATGAAGTCGCGGCGCGGCTCGACCACGTCGCCCATCAGCTTGGTGAAGATGTCGTCGGCCTCATCGACCTCCTTGACCTTCACCTGGAGCAGTGATCGCGCATTGACGTCCAGCGTCGTCTGCCAGAGCTGCTCCGGATTCATCTCGCCCAGCCCTTTGTAACGCTGCAGCGAGACGCCCTTGCGGCCGGCGTCGGTGACCGCTTCGAACAGATCGACCGGGCCGTAGACCATGTGCTCGGTGTCCTTGCGCCGCAGCTTGCCGGGGCGGGCATAAACGTCCTGGAGCTTGACCGTGTACTCGTCGAGCTTGCGGGCTTCGACCGAGCCCAGGAACGCGTCATCGATGAGGGCGACGTCCTTGACGCCGCGCACCGTGCGCTCGAACTGGAAGCCATGGCCTTCGACGTATTGACCGATCCAGCCGCGCTCGACCTCGTCGGCGAGCGTGTCGAGGCGGGCGGCGATGTATTGCGCGGCCGCGGCGGCCTTCTCCGGATTGCCGTAGATCGCCTTGTTGAGCACGCCGGTGATGGCGGCCTGCTCGATCACCTTGCGATTGTAGCGGGTGTGCAGGCTGCGCAGGACGCCACGGACGGCGCGGGCGTCGTCGACCAGCGAGCGCAGGTCGCGGCCGGTGCGATCGCCGCCAGTGCCGGGAATATAGACGCAATCGTCCAGCCCGGTATCGATCAGATAGTCTTCCAGCGCCCGCTCGTCCTTCAAATATTGCTCGGACTTGCCGCGGTTGACCTTATAGAGCGGCGGCTGGGCAATGTAGAGATAGCCGCCGTCGATGATCTCGCGCATCTGCCGGTAGAAGAAAGTGAGCAGCAGCGTGCGGATGTGGGCGCCGTCGACGTCGGCGTCCGTCATCACGATGATCTTGTGATAGCGCAGCTTCTCGATCGAGAATTCGTCGCTGATGCCGGTGCCGAGCGCGGTGATCAGCGTGCCGATCTGCTCGCTGTGCAGCATTTTGTCGGGACGCACACGTTCGACATTGAGGATCTTGCCGCGCAGCGGCAGCACGGCCTGGAATTCGCGGTTGCGGCCCTGCTTGGCACTGCCGCCTGCCGAGTCACCCTCGACGATGAAGAGCTCGGATTTCGCCGGGTCCTTCTCCTGGCAGTCGGCGAGCTTGCCGGGCAGCGAAGAGACCGACAGCGGGCTCTTGCGCGTCAGCTCGCGCGCTTTTCGCGCGGCTTCGCGGGCGGCCGCCGCCTGGATCACCTTGCCGACGATCATCTTGGCTTCGGAGGGGTGCTCCTCGAACCAGGCCTGCAGCGCCTCGTTGAGCACGTTCTCGACCACGGGACGCACTTCCGAGGACACCAGCTTGTCCTTGGTCTGCGACGAAAACTTTGGATCCGGCACCTTCACCGACAACACGGCGGTGAGGCCTTCGCGGCAATCGTCGCCGGTGAGCGCGATCTTTTCCTTTTTCGCATTGGCCTCGGCATAGCCGTTGACCTGGCGCGTCAGCGCGCCGCGGAAACCGGCGAGATGGGTGCCGCCGTCGCGCTGCGGGATGTTGTTGGTGAAGCACAGCACGTTCTCGTGGTAGCTGTCGTTCCACCACAACGCGGCCTCGACGCCGATGCCGTTGGCTTCCGCGCGCACCATGATCGGCGCCGGCACGATCGCCTTCTTGTTGCGGTCGAGATATTTGACGAATTCTTCGACGCCGCCGGAATAGTGCATCTCCTCGCGTTTCTCGACGGCGTGACGCATGTCGGAGAGGGCGATGTTGACGCCCGAATTGAGGAAGGCGAGCTCGCGCAGCCGGTGCTCCAGCGTGGCGAAATCATACTCGATGTTCTTGAAGGTTTCCGTCGAGGCCTGGAACGTCACCTCGGTGCCGCGCCTGCCGGGCGCGTCGCCGACCACCTTGAGCGGCGCGACCGCATCGCCATGGGCGAATTCGATGTAGTGTTCCTTGTTGTCGCGCCAGATGCGCAAGCCGAGCTTGCTCGACAGCGCGTTGACGACGGAGACGCCGACGCCGTGCAGACCGCCGGAAACCTTGTAGGAATTCTGGTCGAACTTTCCGCCGGCATGGAGCTGGGTCATGATGACCTCGGCCGCCGAGATGCCTTCGCCCTTATGGATGTCGACGGGAATGCCGCGGCCGTCGTCGCGCACGGTGACAGAATTGTCGGCGTTGAGGATCACGTCCACGCGCGTGGCGTGGCCCGCGAGCGCCTCGTCGATCGCATTGTCCACGACTTCGTAGACCATATGATGCAGGCCCGAGCCGTCATCGGTGTCGCCGATATACATGCCCGGGCGCTTGCGGACGGCGTCGAGACCCTTGAGCACGCGGATCGATTCCGCCCCGTAGTCGCTCGGATTTGAGGGTTCGTTTTCGGCAGGCGTCTGCCGAGCAGGTTCTGTCATGAGAGGCCTTCGAGATGTCGCCCGAATCAGCCGCGCAAAAGGCGCTGATATGCGGGCTATTTGTGCCACGAAAGACGGATTGCGCCTAGCGCAAAGTATCCCCCGGCAAGTCTTTGATTAGATGGGATTTTTTGGCCGGTTTTCAAGGCTTTCGAAGGCCGATTCGAGGCGCTGAAAAAAGCGCGATTCGAGAGGCCGTTCCGGGTCGCTGAAAGGCGTGGATATTGCGGGGACGAAGGGTGTTCCGAGGCGCTTGGAACGCCCCGGAACGGCCTTGCAGGCTCAATACATCTGCAGCGGCAGCACGTCGCCGTTCGGCCCCACGAGGAGGCCCCAGGCATCGCCGGCGGCCACGGTGAGGGTTTCGGTGCGGGCAGGGCGCCCCGGCAGACGCAGCGCGTACTGGTACTTGCCGGGCGGCAGTTCGAGCATCGGGCCTTTCGGCGATTGCGGTCCGCCGGCACCAGCCGCGATCTTCACCGTTTGATTGTTGATCGTCAGCGATGCTTCCTTCGGCCCCATATTGCCGAGCATCAGCCTGGCCTGTCCCGCCTTCGGCATGATGTCGGCCTTGGCCGCGGCCTGCGGATTCCGCTGCACCAGACTGACCGTCGTCTCGTCCTTGGCGCGGCCGAGCTTCAGCACGACCGGTCCCTCCGGCGAGGTGAACGCGAGTTCTACCCGCTCGGCGGTCACGGTCGCGCCGTCGGCCTTCTCCTGCCAGCCGCGTTTGGCGAGCTCCGCGCGATAGAAGGCGAGGACCTCGCCAAGTTCGGCGGGGATGCTGGCTTCGAGCTCGGTCCGGAACGACTGCTCGCTGCCGGGGAATTTCGTGGAGCTGATGCCGGTCGAGCTGTGCTGCGTCGGCACCGGCAGGGCCGAATCGGGATCGGGCGTGAGCGGCTCCTTCGATTTGGTCTGGACCACCTTGGCTTGCCTCGATTTGGCCTCGACGGGCTTCGCCGCGGCGATAACAAGACCGGAGCCGTTGGCGCTAACGTTTACCTTCGGCCCCATCTGCATCACGGTCATCGAGATCGACTTCCCGCTCTTGGAGAATTCCATCATCGCCATGTTGGGCTGGTTGATGACGGAGGGCTGCTCCTTCCAGCCCGCGGGCTTCAGCGATGCGCGATAAAACGCAGTGAGCGCCTTCACGCTCGAGGTCGAGGAGAATTCGAGCCGGCCGTCGCCGCCCTCGAAGTTCACGCCTTCGGCGTTTTCGGGCAACGGCACCGGCGTCTTGCTGTCGGCGAGCGCATTCAGCGGCGCGTCGGACAATGCGGCCGCCTGCACCTTGCGTCTTGCTTCGTCGGCGGTGATGAGCTGCTTGGCCGCACCTAACGCATCCCCAAGGAACTTGTCGTCGGCCTCTTTCTTCGCCTTGGCGCGGGCGGCAAGCGCGGAGTCCTTCAACTGCGCCGTCAGGCTGACCATGGTGAAATCGTATTTGCGGCCAAGCCGCAGCAGGCCGGTTTCCTCCGCGGAAGAGATCTTGATCGCGACCTCGTCGCCGGGCGCGAGCGGTGCGCTGCCGTCCTCATGCCAGCCGCGCGCGGCGAGCTCGCGGTGATAGAAGGCGAGTACCGCGGGCAGCTCGGCCATCGCGGCGGCCGACATTTCGCGCTTGTTGTCGCTCGCGCTGCCGAGGCCCATGGCCGTCTTGGTCGGGCTCGGCCGCGGCAGGCCGGCCAGATCGCTATCGGCTTTGAGCTCGCCGGGCAGCGCGAAGGGCGCGACCCGGATATCGACATGGGTGCGGCCATCGTCGCGGCGCGTCAGCGTCAGCATCACGGGCTTCTGCTGATAAAAGCCGGTCTCCTTGCTATCGGCATGCGCGTAGAACGCGCGCAGGCCGTTGGGAACGGTTTCATCAAGGCCCGTCGTCCAGCGCGCGGCGGTTTCCGGCGTGAGCTTCTGCCAGCCGATCGCAGCCATCTGGCTGCTGTAGAAATCCGACGTTGCATCGAGCGGCGTCGGCGCGATGCAGCCGAGATAGGGCCGCGTCCCGTCGAACACGATGTCGCTTGCGCCTTCCGGAAACGGCACGTTCCCGTAGATCCGGTCGGTCGTGTAGTAGACCACGGACTGGTCGGGCCGGCCGAGCGCCTGCGTGAAATGAACGGACAGACCCTGTCGTCCCTTCCTGAACTTCAGCAGGCTGCTTTTCTCCTCCAGCGGCATCACATAAGCGACCCAGCCGTTGTCGCTCAGGAGCTTTTGGACCGCGGGCAGCGTCACGGCCTGCCGCGTCGGTACGCGATATTCGACGCTATAGGGGTCGGGGCGCGAGATGTCTTCCACCGCACCTTCGAGCTGGGGCAGCGCGTGAACGTCGACGATGCCCTCGTCGGCGCCGGCCGCGATCGAGCAGCTCGCCATCAGGAAGAGACCGCATGCAAGCAGCCGCCATCGTGCCGGGACTTGCATCCCGCGCGGGATCATCGCCATCGTTACGTCTCCAGGATGCCGCGCAGCGCTTGGGCGCGCGCGATTGCAACGGCTGCAACACCGTCGGCGGGGCCTCAGACCAGAAGTCGCGGCAGGAACCGGGCAGGTTCAAAGCTCCCGGACTAGTCAATACAGTTGGAGTGGCGACCATGCCTCGCCGTCGCGCCCGACGGTGAGCTCCCAGGCGTCGCCGGCCGCGACGGTGAGGATGTTGCGGTGGGCCGGACGGCCGGGGACGTTCAGTTCGTAGGAATATTTGCCGGGCGCCAGATCCAGCGATACGGCGTTAGCGCCGGCGGCGCGCTTGATGGTCCGCGCGTCGATCCCGAGCACGGCTTCCGTCTCGCCGATGTTGCTGAACACCAGCTTTGCCTGGCCCGGTTCGGGCATGACGTTCGCCCGGATTGCTGTATCCGAGTTCTTCTGCACGAGATGGACCGAGGTGTTGCTGTCCTTGCGGCCGAGCTTCAGCGTGGCCGGCCCGAGCGGAGAGGCGAACGCGAGCTGGACGTGATCGGCGGAGACGACGGCGCCATCATGCTGCTCCTGCCAGCCGAGCTTTCCAAGCTCGCTGCGGTAGAAGGCGAGGACGTCGCCGAGCTCGGCGGGCACGGTGGCTTCGAGCTTGACGCGAAGCGGCGCTTCGACGCCCCGCATCAGGGTGGTGTGGATTCCCCTAAAGCTGTAGCGGGTCGGTGCGGGCAGCCTGACATCGGGATCCGGCGTGAGATCGGCTGAAAACAGCGGCTGCGGCATCCAGGCGCCGGCGCTTGCCGCGAGCATGCACGTCGCGAGCAAAACGAGGCCGCACGCAAACGCCCACCATCGTGCCGGAACTTGCGCCCCGGACCTTGCCGCCCGCATTTCACTCTCCAGGGTATCGCGCGTCCAGGGTCTCGCGCGTGATGTCATTGCGCGATTGCAACCGGCTGCGTCACCGTCGGCGCCGCCTCCGGCAACTAGTCGCGGCGGAAATGGGGCCGGTTCAACGGCGGCGACTAGCGCCGGGCCGATACCTGTCCGCTTTCGACGTCAAAGATCTCGCCCCCGGCGCCGATCTCGGCGAAGGCGGCGGGGTCTGCGCCGGTCAGCCACACCTGCGCGCCGAGCTTGCGCAACTCGTCGAACAGCGCCGCGCGCCTGCCGGGATCGAGATGCGCGACGACCTCGTCGAGCAGCAGCAGCGGCACGATGCCGGTCATCTCGGCGACCAGGCTCGCATGCGCCAGCACCAGCCCGATCAGCAACGCCTTCTGCTCGCCGGTCGAAGCATCGCGCGCCGGCATGTTTTTCGGCGCGTAGATCACCTGGAGATCGGTGAGATGCGGACCATCCGTGGTGCGGCCGGCGATGGCGTCACGCGGACGGTTGTCGCGCAGGATCTGGCGGTAGCGGTCCTCGACCGACGTTGCGGTCTCGTTGAGCAGCGCGTTCTCCATCCAGCCGTCGAGCGCGATTTGCGCCGAGGGGAAGGCGGAGGCCTGCGCGCGTGCATTCAGCATGCCGGTCAGCCGCGCCGCGGTCTGGCCGCGGGTTGCGGCGACCGCGACCGCAAGCTCCGCGGTCTCGCGCTCGATCGCGTCACACCAATGGTCGTCGTAATTGCGCGTCTCGAGCAGGCGGTTGCGCGAGCGCAGCGAACGTTCGAGCGCGGAGATGCGGCTGGAATGGTCACTGTCGATGGCAAGCACCAGGCGGTCGAAGAAGCGCCGCCGCTCGGACGCCGCGCCCATGAACAGCCCGTCCATCGCCGGCGTCAGCCACACCATGCGGATGTGGTCGCCGAACGACGCCGCCGAATTGACCGGTTCGCGGTCGATGCGGCAGCGCCGGCTGACCGGGCTATCTGCGCGCGGCGGATCGATGCCGGTGCCGAGCGTGGCAAGGCCCAGCGCGCCCTCGACCTGTGCCGACACCGCCCAGGAGCCGTCGCCCTGGTTGTCGGCGACGTCGTCCAGCGTCGCGCGCCGCAGGCCGCGTCCCGGCGACAGGAACGAGATCGCCTCGATGCAATTGGTCTTGCCTGCTCCGTTCGGCCCGACCAGCGCCACCATGTCAGCCTTAGCCTCGAGCCCCGCCGCCCGGTAATTACGAAAATGCGTCAGCGTCAGGCGATGAATGCGGGAGGGGGTCATTGTCTTTGTCGTTGCCGGGCATCCACGTTTGGGTCCTCCAAAGACGTGGATGGCCGGGACAAGCCCGGCCATGACGGATGTAGTCGATGCGAAGGAGCGCCGGTAGCCCTCACACCCGCATCGGCATCAGCACGTAGAGCGCGCTCTTGTCGTCGCGGTCTTGCACCAGGGTCGGTGAGCCCGGGTCGGCGAGCCGGAGCGTTGCGACGTCGCCTTCGATCTGGGCGGCGATGTCGAGCAGATAGCGGGAGTTGAAGCCGATATCGAGGGCGTCGGAAGCGTATTCGACTTCGAGCTCTTCGGTCGCACTGCCGGAATCCGGATTGGTCACTGACAGCACCAGCTTGCCCGGCGACAGCGAGAGTTTCACGGCGCGCCCGCGCTCGCTGGAAATCGTCGAGACGCGGTCGACCGCGTTCTCGAAATCCTTCTTGTCGACGACGAGCTCCTTATCGTTGCCCTGCGGGATGACGCGGCCGTAATCGGGGAAGGTGCCGTCGATCAGCTTCGAGGTCAGCACCACATTGCCGATGGTGAAGCGGATCTTGGCCTGCGACAGCTCGATCGTGACCTCGGCCTCGTTGTCCTCGATCAGGCGCTGCACCTCGCCCACCGTCTTGCGCGGCACGATCACGCCGGGCATGCCCTCGGCGCCCTTGGGCTGGACCAGGTCGAGCTGGGCGAGGCGGTGGCCGTCGGTGGCGACGCCGCGCAGGGTGGCGGCTTTGGCGGAGCCCGCGGCATGCAGATAGATGCCGTTGAGATAGTAGCGGGTCTCCTCCGTGGAGATCGCGAACTGGGTGCGGTCGATCAGCCGCTTGACGTCCTTGGCGGCGAGGCTGAACGAATGCGACATGTCGCCGGCGGCGAGATCCGGAAAATCATTCTCCGGCAGGGTCTGCAGGGTGAAGCGGGAGCGGCCGGCGCGGATCGCCAGCACGGCGCGGTCGCCGTCGGCTTCGAGCACAATCTGCGAACCGTCCGGTAGCTTGCGCACGATGTCGTAGAACATGTGCGCCGGCACGGTGGTGGAGCCCGCGGTCGCGGTTTCCGCCGCGAGCGTTTCGGTGACCTCGAGGTCGAGGTCGGTCGCCTTCAGCGACAATTTCGCATTCTCGGCCCTAACAAGCACGTTGCCGAGGATCGGAATCGTGTTGCGGCGCTCGACCACGCGGTGGACGTGGCCCAGCGACTTCAGGAGTTGCGCGCGTTCGACCGTAACCTTCATTGCACTACTCGCCCGATCCCCAAGGAAACACAAATCTGGAAAAGCCGGGCGGCGGGACGCGCGCCACGGCACCGAAGACCCCGGAAAGCCGGATCATCCAGCCGATATGACCAAAGCCGTCAGGGTCGCGCAAGGTGGCGCGTAAAGTCATCCGTTTCAAGGGATTGCGCGATGGTTCCCCACGATTTACCCGCAAAGACGGGGCCCGCCGCCCAGGCAGAGGAAGGCCGCCGCCCAGGCAGGGCCGGGGCGGCGGGAAGGAAGGAGAAGGCCTAGGCGTTTATTCCTGAAGCTGGCGCTTGAGCGATTCGACCTCGTCCGACAGCGCCGTGTCCTTGGAAACCAGGGCCTCGATCTTGCGCACCGCGTGCAGCACCGTGGTGTGGTCGCGCCCGCCGAAGCGGCGGCCGATTTCCGGCAGCGATCGCAGGGTCAGCGTCTTGGCGAGATACATCGCCACCTGGCGCGGACGAACCACGTTGGCGGTCCGGCGCGAGGACAAGAGGTCGGAGCGGCTGACATTATACTGCCGTGCCACCACGCGCTGGATGTCCTCGATCTTGATCCGCTTCGGCTCCTGCGGCCGGATCAGGTCGCGCACCTCGTGCTCCGCCATCTCCAGCGTCACCGGCCGGTTGTTGAGCTTCGAGTGTGCGAGCAGGCGGTTGATCGCGCCTTCGAGATCCCGGCCGTTATGGGTGATGGCGCGGGCCAGATAGGTCAGCACCTCCTCCGGCACCTCGAAGGTCGCATGATGGGCGCGGGCCGCGGCGACGCGCGACTTGAGAATACCGTGCCGCAGCTCCTCGCCAAGCGAGGCCATCTCGACCACGAGGCCGCCGGCCAGCCGCGAGCGCACGCGGTCGTCGAGGCTTTCGAGATCGGACGGCGGACGGTCGGCCGCGATCACGACCTGGCGGCCGGCATCGATCAACGCATTCAGCGTGTGGCAGAACTCGGCCTGGGTCGATTTGCCCTGCAGGAACTGGAGATCGTCGATCACGAGCACGTCGATGCCGCGCAGCGCTTCCTTGAAGGCGAGCGCCGTCTGCGTCTTCAGCGCGGCGACGAAGCCGTACATGAATTTCTCTGCAGTGAGATAAAGCACCTTGCGCTCGTTGCCGGAATTGCCGGCCCAGGTCACCGCCTGCAGGAGATGCGTCTTGCCGAGGCCGACGCCTGCATGAATGTAGAGCGGATTGAACATGACGGGATCGCCGCGACGACCCTCGGCGACCTGACGCGCAGCCGCATGCGCCAGCGTGTTGGAGCGGCCGACGACGAAGCTTGCAAACGTCAGGCGCGGATCGAGCGGCGAGCCGCCGAGCGCATCATGATTGGCGGAGACCGGCGCGGTCGCGGTCGAACGCAGCTCCGGCGCAGGCGAGCGGCGCGTTTCGACCGGCGCGGGCGCTTCCTTCTGCTGCATCACGGGGCGCACGGCCGTGCGAACGGTGAGATCGATGCGATGCACTTCGGGCATCTCGGCCTGCCAGCACGACAGCACGCGCTCGGCATAATGGGCCTGGATCCAGCTCTTCAGGAAGCGGGTCGGCACCGACAGACGCACGCTCTCGTCCTGGACGCCTTCCAGATCCATGCGCGCAAACCAGCTCGTATAGACGTCCTCGCCAACGTTCGAGCGCAGCCGACTCTTCACGCGTGACCAGCGATCCTGTTCCGGGGTTGTCATCATTTGAGAACTTTTCTTGAGAGATAAGGTTGCGTGGTGAGCGCCATGCAGAGTTCCTGCCAGGGATACCTGCCGGGATATTTGCAATGGCGGGACCTCAAGCGATTTCACCTGCAGGCATGGCTCGACCGTTCGGCGGAAACGCCGCGTCCGATCAGCAATGTCTAGAGATGGAGGGGTCGCGAGGTCAGCGCGTACTCGGCGCTCCGTGACACGCGGGAGGCTTGGTGTCCGACGAATCTAAAACGGCATCGCTGGAAGTCGAAATGCTGGAAGTCGAAATGTGTTTCAATACCGCGTTGAGTTCGTAAGACATGATACCTCCCCATCCTGCCGTGATTGCTCGCGACAAGGTCCTGCGTGTCCAAACGACACCCGCGTCTTCATCGGATGCCCGCCCGTGTACTCGTCGTCCGCTCGGCCTCGCCATCATGCCTGTCGGGGCAGCTTTCAAGATGTCTCTTAAGCGCGAGAGAAAGATCCCGCTTGGAGACATTCAGACAAAGAGCTACCGTTCCCACATTGCTGTGGGTTTTGATCCGACAATCGCTTGTTGAAGCGCCGCCTACGTGCACATCGCCGCCGATTTGCACGCTCGCCCCGTTTCCGATACCGCGCTGGTCTCAAGATCGTGGGCGCCGCTGACGCCTTAAGGAATACACTATGCGGAAAGACTCGCAACGGAATTGATTCAGACTTGAGGCATCAAAAATCTTGATCTGCGTTAACGCCACGCGGACTTGTGCACAGGCTTCAGAGCAAGTTTTTGGATTCGTGCACAGAATCGAAGATGCCGCGTTTGATGTGACAATTCTCCGTCACCGCCAAAAATTTTTTACAAAAGCGTCACGCGCGCGACGCGCGGGCGAGTTTTCCAAATGCTTGGCGTCACTATGTCGATAAGTTGTTAGCGAGACATCGTTTTTTGAGTCTCGTTTCACAGGGTAACTCCATTGCGTCTCGCGATCCGGGGAAACTACGGTGTGCAGAACTCGCAGGCGCGCGAATTCAACTTGTGCCCACCTCGCAAGGACTTTTTGCACCGCGGTGGAAGTTTCCGCTGTTGCAAAACCATTCGCAGGTAAAACTACGGGCGCATCATGGTGCAAACGTCGCAATCCTCCGATCGAAGGTCGCTCGCAGCGTGACTACTTGCGTGAATATGACAGGCAACAAAAAAGCCCGGCGCGATGCCGGGCTGTTTGACGTGTGCGATGTGCGGCCGGATCGTCCGATCGAACGACGCGATCGGACGGCGTGCCAGAACGCTCGCGAGCTTACTTGGCGAGCTTGGCGATCTGCGCGGTAAGCCGCGAGACTTTGCGGCTGGCATTGTTCTTATGAATGATGTTTCGCTGCGCGGCGCGCATCAAGGCGGGCTCGGCATTCGCCAGCGCCGTCACGGCAGCGGCGCGGTCGCCGGTCTTGATGGCTTCTTCGACGTTACGCACGGCACCGCGCATCTGGGTGCGGCGCGACTTGTTGACGGCGGTGCGGCGGGCGATCTTGCGCGTCGCTTTCTTGGCGGAAGTGGTATTGGCCATGGTCTCAATGTCCTTTGCGGGTACCGGTCGCGTCTTGGTCGGGTAGCGCCGGCTTGCTTGACCGCGTAATCGACGCTCGGAATTAGGGTGTTCGGTTGCTAGGCTGTTCCCGGAACGTGAGCGACAGCCTTGCGGGCCGTCTCTGAGGCCCAGGGAGCCTCTCAGCCCAAGGAGCCTGCATCTGCTCAAAGAACAGCGGCGGCAGGATTGCGCCCGCCGCCAGTTGGCGCCCTTATAGAGAGGGTCTTTGGCACCGTCAACGCTTTCCCGGGCTGGACAAGCAGCCCCTCAGGCCAGGGATGAGTGCCGTAACGCCCTGAAGAGGTTGAATTTCTGCCGTCTCCCTTGTATTGGCTGGCGGCGTTCCGAGGGTCGTCCGATCGGACGACTATAGAGGGTGAGGCATGATCCGCGGCTTTTTCCGACTGATTGGGCTGTTGCTGCTCGCCGGCGGGTTCATCTTCATGGTCTATGACGGCGCCCGCTGGGTGGCCGACCAGACCCTGCGGTTCACCCGATTCGGCCAGTTCTGGAACGACATCAATCAGGCCAGCCAGACGGCGTTCCGGACCTGGGTCGAGGCCAAGGCGCCCTGGCTCTGGACCTCGGTGATCCGTCTGGTGCTGGATCAGCCGGTTTTCGCCGTCCTCGGCATTCTCGGTATCCTCCTGATGATCCTGTTCCGCCCGCGCAAGCCGTTGATCGGCTATTCCCGGGATTGAGCTTTCAATTCCCGGGATTGAGCTTTCAATTCGCGCGACTGAAGCGGCCGCGCGCGGCGTAACAGGGCTGCCCCTTTGCGCGTAAAGACCTATATTCCCACCTGATCGCGAGCACGCCGCCTGAGCGCTTGGCTCATCGCCTTGTCTCAATAGCTTGTCCTGGGCGACGGACAGCTCGTTCCCGGAGATCCGTCCATGCTGTTCATGCGCAAGACCACCGCATTGCCGAGCGCCAATGAAGCGCTGCCGGGCCGTGCGCAAGCCATTCCGACCGCGACCACCCATTTCGTCAACGGCACGAAGTTGCAGCCGCCTTATCCAGCAGGTCTCGAGCAGGCGGTGTTCGGGCTCGGCTGCTTCTGGGGCGCCGAGCGCAAGTTCTGGGAGCTTGGCGACGGCGTTTACACCACCGCCGTCGGCTATGCCGGCGGCCACACGCCGAACCCGACCTATGAAGAGACCTGCTCGGGCCGCACCGGTCACACCGAAGTGGTGCTGGTCGTGTTCGATCCGACCAAGGTGTCCTACGAGAAGCTGTTGAAGACGTTCTGGGAGAGCCACAACCCGACGCAGGGCATGCGTCAGGGCAACGACGTCGGCACGCAGTACCGAAGCGCGATCTACACCTATTCAGACGCGCAGAAAAAAGCGGCCGATCAATCGAAGGCGCTCTATCAGAAAGCGCTTGCTGCAAAAGGTCTCGGCACCATCACCACCGAGATCGCACCCGCCGGCCAATTCTACTTTGCCGAGGACTATCATCAGCAATATCTGGCCAAGAATCCCGCCGGTTATTGCGGCCTTGGCGGCACCGGCGTGTCCTGCCCGATCGGCGTCGGTGTGAGCGCGTAAGCCAGCCGCGAAGGTGGTGCACCTCTCCCGCTTGCGGGAGAGGTCGGCGCATTTGAGAGCAGTTTCCTGTGGCCCATCCTTCGAGATGCCCGCTTTAGGCGGGCTCCTCAGGATGAGGACGGCGTCTGCGGCAATAGTGCCAGCAGGCACCGATGCCGATTAGCCTCATCCTGAGGAGACCGCGGAGCGGTCGTCTCGAAGGACGAGGCGCTTGTTCAGCTTGGCCCAAAAGGCCATATGCGCTAGCCGCGCCCGCAAGCGAGAGGGAGCGCAATGCGCCGTAGCCGCATCGTCGCGCCGCCCGCCCCCTCAACGCTTTATTAACCATAACCGGTGCATCACTGGATCTGTCTCGTTTCGAGGGATAAGTCCGGTGCCGGTTGCACGCGCGTTTCGATGGTCGATCTTGGCAGCGTCCCTGGCAGCGTCCGCCGCGCTTGGCCTTGGCGGCTGCATGCAGACCGCCGGCCCCGTCGCGGTGATGCAGCCGCGCGCCGATCTCGACTCCATGGCCTATGGCCAGCCCTATTACGCGCCTCAGCCGGTCGTCGTCGGCGACGGTGGCGGCGCCATCGGGGCGTTGCGCAATTCCTTTGCCTCTTCGCCCGCGCCCATGCCGGTCGGTTATGCCGCGCCGATGGCGGCGCCGGTCCGCTACGATTCCTCCTACCATCTCGACGCCGGCGACAGGCTGCGCGTCGTGGTCTACGGCCAGGAAGGTCTCACCAACAGCTACGCGATCGACGCCGGCGGTTCCATCACGATGCCGCTGATCGGCGGCGTGCCGGCACGCGGCCGCACGCCGGCGGGTCTGGCCGGCGAGATCGCCGCACGGCTGCGCAACGGCTACATCCGCGAGCCCTCGGTCGCCGTCGAGATCGAGGCCTATCGCCCGTTCTTCATTCTCGGCGAAGTCTCCGCGCCCGGCCAGTATCCGTACGTGCCGAACATGACGGTCGAAAGCGCCGTGGCAATCGCGGGCGGCTTCTCGCCACGCGCCAAGCGCGATGTGGTCACCGTCACGCATACCGAAGCCGGCGGCGCCATGCGCGCCGTGGTGCCGCTCGGCACCCCACTGGCGCCGGGCGACACCGTATTTGTCGGCGAGCGCTGGTTCTAGAGCGTTTTCGAGCGAAGTGGATACCGGTTCGCGTGAAGAAAACGCGTCAAAAAAGAATCTAGAGCCTCGGTTCTGATGCAATCAGAACCGAAGCTCTAGCTCACCTTCTGAAATCCAGCCGCCCGTTCGGAAAACATCCATCGATGCGCGCGGCATCGACCACGCGCCCGATCCATGGCCGCGTGATCGCGGGATTGGTTAGGTTGATGTATTTCCCGACCAGGCGCGCGCCCTCGCGCGCAGCATCGATCAGCCCGTGCCGTCGGCCGTGATCCCAATCGAAGCGCAGATAGATGCGTCCGCCTGCGACCCGCACCTCCGCGCGCCCGTCTTTCCACGTCTCCGGCGTATCGCCGGCGATGGTCGGATCGGCGCCGCCATTCCAGCGGCTGGCCCACGGGCCTTCCAGAGGATCGGACGGCGCCTGAATGTCTGCCCAATGCGCCGCGTTGACGTCGGCCGCATCGCCCGAAAGTAAGGCGGTTGCGGCATAGTCCATGACCTCGCGATCGTCAGGACCGGGAACGTCCATGGTGCCGAACGGATTGCGGATGACGATGTTCGTATTGGCCTGCTGCATCACGATCTCCCGGCGTGAGTTGGCTTGATCAGCCAGCTCTATCGCCGCCCGGCAGGATGCAGCCACCCGATTCCTGCTCTCCGCCCTCGTCATTCCGGAGCGCGAGCCCGGAATGACGGTGGAGAGATCAGCCGCGCTATCGCAAATGCTTCGCGAAAAATTCCATGCTGCGCGGCCAGGCGATGTCGGCGCTGGCCTTGTCGTAGCTCGCCCGCTCGTCGCAATGGAAGCCGTGCTGCGCGCCCGGATAGACGAAGATTTCCACGTCCGGCCGCTTCGTCTTGATGGTCTCGACGTCGGTCAGGGGAATGCCGGCATCCTTTTCGCCAAAATGCAGCTGTGTCGGAACTTTTGGTGTTTCGTCGGCAAAGCGCACGACGGCGCCGCCGTAATAGCCGATCGCGGCCTTCAGGCCCGACAGCCGCGTCGCCGCGACGAAGGCGACGCTGCCGCCCAGGCAAAAGCCGATGATGCCGACCGGGCCGACGCTCTTCACCGCATCGATCGCGGCTTGCGTGTCGCGCAGCATCGCGTCCCAGTCGGGATTGGCGACGAATTTGCGCGCTTCGGCGATCTCGTCAGGCGTGTAGCCCGACTGGAAGCCCGGCGAGGTCCGGTCGAAGATCGACGGCGCGATCGCGACATAGCCTTCCCCGGCGAGGCGATCGCAGACCGAGCGGATGTGATGGTTGACCCCAAAAATCTCCTGGATCACCACCACCGCGCCCTTCGGGGGGCCTGCGGGATCAGCGCGATAGGCGCCGAGCTGGAAATTATCGGAGGCGGTCAGTCTGATGTCTTGTCCCACGCGGGTTGTCCTTCTTGTTGATCGTCGATCACGAACTCCGCTCTCTCTCCTCATCCTGAGGAGCGCGCTCTTCGCGCGCGTCTCGAAGGATAGAGGCCGAGATGCAGCAGCGGGGCCTTCATCCTTCGAGACGCTTGCTTTGCAAGCTCCTCAGGATGAGGGGAGGCGGTTGCGCGCCCACCTCACTCCCACATCCAGTTCTCGCCGTAATCCTCCTTCCATCCCGCCAGCCGGCCATGACGGAACTGCAGGAACAGGCGGTGACGGTTGGAGGTCAGTCCGCTGCCGCCGATGTTGCGAAGCGCGAGATAGATCTCGTTGCCGGGGCGTCCGCGCACATATTGCAGAGGCTGGCCGAGGGCGCGCGCGGTTTGCCCCGCATCCATGCCGAAGGCGAGCGGTGTGTTGTTCGACAACGTCGCCACGAATGGCAGGCGGATCGGTGTCCCGCCGAATTGCTCGGCCTGCGCGGATACCGACAGCAACACCGCGCCCGCAGCCAACATCGCTCGCTTCATTGCCGTGTTCCCGTCCGATCGTCCTATTCCGGCAAGTTCTTCAGGAAAGGCAGCACCGCGTCAATAAAAGCCTTGGGCTGGTCGATGTTGACGGCGTGTCCGGCGGCGGGGATCACGACCTTTTGTGCGCCGGGAATTTTCGCGGCCATGTAGTCCGACGCGGCGAGGAACGGTGTGTCGTCGGCGCCGACCACGACCAGACTGGGCACCTTGATCTCCGGCAGCAGCTCGATCACCTTCGCATCGCGCTGGGTCAGCATGCCGCGTGCGGCGAGCGCCAATCCCTTGGCATTGCGATGGCTCGCGGTGGCGCGCTCGCGCGTTGCGGCCTTCAGCACGTCGAGCCCTTCGCGATCGAGCTTGTCGGCAGTGGCGAGCGCCCGCGCGTTCCAGGCCTCGCGTGCATCGTCCTTCTTGAATCCCGGTCCGGTGTCGATGATCAGCAGCGCGCGAACGCGCATTGGATGCGCGCGAGCGAAGGCAAGCGACATATAGCCGCCGAGCGACAGCCCGCCGATGATGGCGCGCTCAGTGCCGACCGCATCCAGGATCGCCGCGATGTCGCCGACCGTGAGCGCTTCGCTGTAGGCGGCGGGATCGTCGGGATAATCGGACTGGCCGTGACCGCGCATGTCCCACAAGATCAGCTTGTGGTCCCTGGCAAGCGCCTCGACCTGCCCATGCCACATCGCCGAGGTCGATGAGTAACCGTGAGTCAGCAGCAGCGGCGGGCCTTCGCCATGGATCTCGTAATAGATTCCGACGCCGTCTCGATCGATCCTCGGCATTGTTTCCACCCTTTTTGTTTTCTTATTCTCTCTCACGACGCCGAAGCCGTGAAGGGCGTGATGAAGACGTAAGGCTAGCGTGCTGAACAAGATGATCCGCCGGAGGTCAACCTCCGGCGGATTAGTTTGCATTTTCAGGCGGCCATGACGGAGAAATTCCCCTTTGTCATCAATGGCCCGCCTACTGTGCATGGGGTTGTTTTCGCCCTTTTTGCGCCATTCCTGCCATGGAACCCGAGATCCCTAAAATTGCACTCAATTCCGGAAGGCTCCATTGAGCACGCCTCTTAAGGGCCGGAGAACCTGATCCGGCTTAGGCTTCTGCCCGAAACACGCCCGTGCTCTTGGGGAAGCCATGAACGCCTCAGCCAAACCCGCCGCCAAACGCCGGCTCCTGCTCGCCTCCGACCGGAGCGACGAGAGCAGCGAACTCGCCAGCATCCTCAAGGCCGTCGGCGACGTTGCGACAGTGACGACGCAGGAACTCCCCGAGCAGCCCTCGCGCGATCTCTCCGGCCTCGTGGTCGACATCAATCTGCGCTCGCCCGAGAGCGTGCAGCGGGTGCGCAACAAGCTGCGCGGCGATGCCTATCGTTCGATGCCTCGTCTGTTCGTGCTTGCGGACGCCCTGCATCACGGCACCATGCAGGCCTGGGCGCTGGGCGCCACCGACACCATCTCGCGGCCGCTTCAGCCCGAGGACATCCTGCAGCGCATCCGCGCAGCCTTCCCCGACACCGCCGTCTATGACGCGACCGATCGCGGCAAGACGCTCAACCGCGGCGTCGAGGCCGCGCATGCGGTGCTGAAGAAGATGTTCGAGAAGCTGCCGCTCGGCGTGCCCCTGACCTTCGACGACGTCATCGCCGCCGAGAGCAAGATCCTGAAGGCGATCAAGCACTCCTCGCTGCGCGAGTGGCTCACCACGGTGGGCTGCCACCATGTCGGCAGCTATCGGCACTGCCTGTTCGTGACCGGATTTGCGGTCTCCTTTGCCCAGCATCTCGGCATGCGCGAGGACGACCAGCGCCGGCTGACTCGTGCCGCGCTGCTGCACGACGTCGGCAAGGCCTTCGTTCCCTCCGCGCTGCTCGACAAGCCCGGCAAGCTCACCGACGAGGAGATGGCCGAAGTCCGCCAGCATCCGCGCCGCGGCTATGACGCGCTCGCAGCTCAAGGCGGCTTCCCGCCGGAGATGCTGGACGTTGTGCTGCATCACCACGAATTCCTCGACGGCTCCGGCTATCCCAACAATCTCTCGTCGAACCAGATCAGCGATATCGTGCGGGTCACGACCATCGTCGACATCTACGCGGCACTCGTGGAGAAGCGCGCCTATCGCATGCCCTTCACCCACTCGCGCGCGTTCACGATGATGGAAGGCATGAGCGGCAAGCTGGACCAGCAGCTATTGCAGGCGTTCCGCCCGGTGGCGCTGGGGTCGTTCTGAGCTCCCGTGTCGTAGCCGTAGGGTGGGTTAGCGTAGCGTAACCCACCATGCTTCCACATTTGCCGGACGAAGTTGGTGGGTTACGCCTTCGGCTAACCCACCCTACTTTACGCCTCACCCCACCATCTTCCTCAGCTCCGCCTTCGCCACCTTCTCCAGCGTCGAGCGCGGCATGTCGTCGACAAAGCGGATCTCGCGCGGCACCTTGAAGTCGGCGAGGCTCTTGCGGCAGGCAGCCATCACGTTGTCATGCAGATCGGGCCGCGCAGCGGTGACGCCGCCCTGCGGGATGATGAAGACGACCGGCACCTCGTCCAGCATCGGATGCGTCTTCGCCACGACGGCGGCCTCGCGCACGCCGGGGACGATTGCGATCACCTGCTCGATCTCGGACGCCGCGACGTTCTCGCCGCCGACCTTGAGCATGTCCTTGCTGCGATCCCCGAAGCGGATATAGCCGTTCTCCAGCCGCACCACGCGATCACCGGTGAGGAAGAAGCCGTGCTCGTCAAAGCTCTCGCGCGTCGCCTTCTCGTTGTGCAGATATTCGGCGAACAGCGACAGGCCGACAATGCCCTTGATCGAGAGGTTGCCGGTGTCGCCGACCTCGGTCGCCCGTCCGTCATCGTCGGTGATGCGGATCTGGTATTCGCTCGCGGCGCGGCCGATCGACATCGGGATGTTGGGCTGGTCGATCTCGCCGACGATGCCGTGGGTGATGGTCTCTGTCATGCCCCACCAGCCGATGATCTTGACGCCGAAGGCGGCGAAGGCCGGCGGTTCGTTGATCGCGGTGCCCCACAGGCGGAATTTGTGATCCCTCGGGATCTCCTGCTCGAGCAGCGCCTTCATGCAGAACGGAATCGTCGAGGTCCAGGTCGACCCGTGCTCGCGCGCGGCGCCCCAGAACCGGCTGGCGGAAAAGCGCGGCTGGATCACGCAGGTGGCACCGACCCATAGCGTCGCCAACATCGAATAGGCCAGCGCGTTGGTGTGGAACAGCGGCAGATAGGCCTGGTGCACGTCGCCGGCGTGCAGGTCCTCATGCGCGGCGTTGATCTTGGCGCCCCACAGCGCGTTGGCGTGGGTCCACAGCACCGCCTTGGGGCGCGATGTCGTGCCCGAGGTGTATTGCACGCTGCACGGCGCGAGCGGATCGGTCGCACGCCTGGGACGGTCGGCGCTGTCGGCGAACAGCGATTCGAAACTATCGCCGCGCGAGACCGGTTTTGCGGGCGCCGTGCCGGAATCATGCGAGGTCACCGCCATCCAGCGGATGTTGCGGCAGTTCTGCGCGACGATCTCGGCATAGGCCGGCTGCGTGATCGCGGCGACTGCGCCGCAATGATCGGCAAAATAGTCGAGCTCGGCCGGTGCCGAGCGCGTGTTGGTGGTCACCGCGATCGCGCCCAACTCGACACAGGCGAACCAGGCCAGCAGCGCCTCGATGCAATTGTCGAGATGGATGAGCACATATTCGCCCGGCTTCACGCCGCGCTTCGCCAGTCCCGCCGCGAGCGCGCCGACCCGCTCGTGAAACTCGCCATAGCTCCAGCGCCGCGCGGGCGCGTCGAACGGCGCCCAGATCAGGAACGGATGTGAGCTGCGCACCTCGGCCCCCATCTTCAGCAGCCAGGGCACGTCGAGCCCGTCGAATGGGCCGACGATTCCGGCGGCGGCTTACGAATTCGGCATATGTCCTCCCGTGCAGCCTGCATCTTGCTCGCGGCTGCGTTTTGATGATTGCGTCTTCCTGCTCTTTCGGCCGTCTTGCGAGCGTAGCGAAGCAATCCAGAATCCCTCCCCGGAGAGAGTCTGGATTGCTTCGTCGCAAGGGCTCCTTGCAATGACGGTGCGTGGGGCAGGCGGCTTGGCCTTACCGGCCGCCGTCCTCGTATGACGAAATTTCGATCAGGCTGCCATCCGGATCCCTGCAATAGACCGAGCGCAGCGTGCCGCGGGCGCCCTGCTTGAGAACCGGGCCTTGTTCGATCGCGACGCCATGTGCCTTCAAATGCGTCACCACCTCGTCGGGGCTTGCTGAGGTGAGGAAGCACAGATCCTCGCTGCCGGCGGTCTGGTGGTCCGCGGTGAACCACTCCACCTTGTCGGCATCGCGCGGCCGGACGTTGATCTTCTGGTTACCGAATTGAAGAGAAGTCCGCGGCGCTTTGCCGCCGCCGGGGTCGAACACCTTGACTTCCATGCCGAGAATCTTGCCGTACCACTCGGCGGTCACTGCGACGTCCGCGACATTGATCACGAGATGATCGAGGGCTTCGACCTTGATCGCCATGCCTTATCCTTTCGTCGTGATGCGCCCCGTGCACTTTCCGCCTGCGGCAAGCTTTGTTACAACCGCGCCGACGCCATTTTCAAGCTGTCTGGCTTCAAGAACAACACGTTGGGAGAACCCTTGAAATGATCACTCGCCGTACCGCGCTGAGCCTGCTCGCCGCCAGTCCGCTTGCAGCCAGCCCGCTGTCGAAGGCCCTTGCCGCCGATTACCCGACCCACCCGGTGAAATGGGTGGTCGGCTATCCGCCGGGCGGGGCGACCGACATCCTGGCGCGGCTGATCGGTCAGCGGCTGTCGGAGAAGTTCGGCCAGCAATTCGTGATCGAGAACAAGCCGGGTGCCGGCAACAATATCGCGACCGAATCGGTCGTCAACGCCGAGCCCGACGGCTACACGTTGCAACTGGTCAATCCGGCCAATTACATCAACGCCTCGCTCTACACCAACCTGAAGTTCAACTTCGTGCGCGACATCGCGCCAGTCGCCTCGTTCCAGCGCGTGCCGAACGTGATGACCGTCAACAAGGACGTGCCGGCCAAGACCGTCGCCGAGTTCATCGAATACGTGAAGGCCAATCCCGGCAAGGTCAACATGGCCTCCTCGGGCAACGGCACCTCGGTGCATCTGTCCGGCGAGATGTTCATGGCGCTGACGGGCTGCAAGATGCAGCACGTGCCCTATCGCGGCGCCGCGCCCGCGATCACCGACATGCTCGGCGGCCAGGTGCAGGTGATCTTCGACAACATGCCCTCGATCATCCAGCACATCCGGTCCGGCTCGCTCCGTGCCATCGGCGTCACCACGGCGGAGCGCTCGCCGCAGCTGCCCGACGTGCCGGCGATCGGCGAGACCGTGAAGGATTACGAGGCGAGCGCGCTGTTCGGCATGGGGGCACCGAAGAACACGCCCAAGGAGATCATTGCCAAGCTCAACAGCGAGATCAACACGCTGATAAAGGAGCCGGACATGGCCAAGCGCCTGGTCGAACTCGGCGGCGAGCCGCGGGCGCAGACGCCCGAGGCGTTCGGCGAGGAGATCAAGGCCGAGACCGAGAAATGGAAGAAGGTCGTCGAGTTCGCCGGCCTGAAGGTCGAGTAGCGATCTTGTGATGTCCGAGATCGGAGCCCTGCCCGTTCGGCAGGGCTTTTTTCTTGCGTGTCAATGTTTCTTGCGTGTCAGCGCCCGTCGATCTGGAATAAAACGGCGTGGCGAAACCTGATGTTATATGGCGCGTATCTCGCGCTGTGAGGATAGGAGTTGGGATCATGCGCAAGACGCAATTGGCACTGCTGGGCCTCGGCGCGACACTCCTTGCCGGCTTCTCCGCCGTCACGCCGGCAGCGGCGCACGACTATCCCTGGTGTGCCCAGGGCGGCGGGTACGAGTATCCCGGCGATTGCACCTACAGCACCTATGGACAATGTCAGGCCAGTGTGTCGGGCCGGCTCATGGCCTGCGGGCCCAACCCGCTCGTCGCCTACGGTCAATCGTCCCTGCCGCAACCGCGGCAGTCGCGGCGCACGCGGCCCGTGGCGCCGTATTAAGGAACTCTCGGTTTGACTGGTAGCCCGGATCGCGTTCGCGCCATCCGCGGCCGCGCAGACGCCGCCTGCCTTGCCGCTACCGCTTCGCCTCAGCCTGCTCCGTGCCGTTGCACGAGATCAGCATCGTATAGGGCCGCGCATTGCCGGCGATGTCGGTGGTCTTGATCTCGCCCTTCGGTTCGGCAGTCTGGTAGGGCACCACGGAGTTGTCGAGGAAGTCGCGCAGCGCGCCGGTCTTGATCGCGAAGTTGATGTTCTCGGGGATGTTGCCGGTCGCAGCGGCGACCCGTAACCCGTCCAGCTTTCCTGTGACGACGCCGACGATCTGCCCGGCGGTGTCGAACAGCGGGCCGCCGCTATTGCCGGGCTGCACCGGCGCACTGATTTGCAGGAAACGCGAATCGTTGCGCATGCCGCTGAGCGAGCTGACGATGCCAGTCGTCACGGTGAAATCCGAAGTCAGCAATCCATGGAACGGAAAGCCGATCGCGACGACGGAATCGCCGGAGCGGATCGAGCGGTCGCGGATCCTGGCGAACTCCTTGAACGTGGTCGTCGACGGCGCCTGCAACAGAGCGAGATCGTTGTTGGCATCGCTCGACACGACGCGCAGCACCATCGAGGCGTCGCCGGTGAGATTGCCCTTGATGTCGCCGACGCAGCCATCGATGACATGGTTGTTGGTGACGATGTGTCCGCCGGCGCTCACGACAAAGCCGGTGCCGCTCTTGGCTCTGGCAGGTTTGCTGCCGTTGGCTGGCGGTGCCTGCTTGTCCGGCGTGGCCTGCGGCTTGGCGGCAACCTTTGTGAAATCGCCGGCCTTGCTCAGCCCGTCGGCTTTGACCTTGGTGACGCAATTGGCCAATGCCGCAATCACGGGCCCGGCCGAGGTCAGGTCGAAATTCAGCACGGTGCGGCCGCTCGTCGCGACCATCAGGCTCGCCTTCTGAAACGTTCGGACCACGTTCGCAGGCATGACGGAGCTGAGCATGTTCGTCTGGTTGGCCGTGGCGAACAGTCTGGCCTGCTCCTGTCCGTCAAAGATGACGTCGATCGCGGTGTTCTCGCCCTTGGTGAAGCGGTAGCTGGGACTCGCAAAGCTCAATATCCACGAGCCCCCAGAATTCTGGCCGACGACGAGAATGACTCCGTTGGCATAAGGCGCCGTCGCGGCACAATGCGAGAAGGCTCCCGTTTCGTCGTTGCTGAACGCACCGCCGACCCAGTTGCCGATTTTGACGCTGCCGAACGGCCCGGCCGCATGCGCTGCGATGACGACGCTCAGCTGCAATAAAGACGCAACGATGAATGACTTAAGCCACATACTTTTCCCCCAGAACGCATTCGCGCGCATCTTATCTGCGGGAGGAGGTGTCGCGCAACCGGCAGTTGTCTGGCGAGGGGCCAGTATATTAAGAGACGACGTTCGGGCTTGCCTTTACTTTGCGATCCGATATACTTTGCGGTACAAAGCACCGGCATTGATAGTCCCGGCAAGCATGGGCGGTACGAGGTTTTGGCGTTGCCAATGCGCGATCTCGACAAGGCACTGGCCGACATTGTGGCGATCCGCAGCCAGATTGCGGCCGGCACGGCATTCCGCGGCTACGGCCCGGCGACGATGGCTGCGACCGGCGCGGTCGCGCTTCTCACCGCGATCCTGCAATTCTGGCTGCTCGGCGATCCCACCGGCGAGCCGCTCGACTTCTTCTTCGGCTGGTTCATTGCCGCCGCACTCTCCGGCCTGATCATCGGCATCGAGATGCGCGCGCGTTCGCGCCGCCATCATTCGGGACTCGCCGATGCGATGATCCACCAGGCCGTCGAGCAGTTCCTGCCTGCAGGCGTTGCCGGTGTGCTGCTTGCGGTGGTGATGTGGAAGTTCGCGGGCGAAACGCTGTGGCTGTTGCCAGGCTTGTGGCAGATCCTAGTGTCGCTCGGCATTTTCGCCTCGGTCCGTTCGCTGCCACGCACCGTGGCGCTCGCCGGCGCATGGTATTTCATGTCCGGTTTTGCGGTGGTGGTGCTCGCGAGCCAAACCCATACGCTGTCGCCCTGGACCATGGGCCTGCCGTTCGTAATCGGGCAGTCGGTGATGGCGGGCATTCTGCATTTCGCATCCGGAGACCATGATGTCGAAGACTGACAGCGCACCCTTCTCTTATGAAGGACTGGACCGCGTGATCCACGAGAAGGCGAGGCTCGGACTTCTGACCTCGCTGATGGCGCATCCGAAGGGTCTGGCGTTCGCCGATCTCAAGCAGCTCTGCGGCCTCACCGACGGCAATCTTAGCCGGCATCTCGCCGTGCTCCAGGAAGCCGGCCTCGTCGAGGTGACCAAGGGCTATGAGGGCAATCGCCCGCACACGACCTGCCGCCTGACCAAGGCCGGCCGCCGCCGCTTCCTCGACTATCTCGCCGTGCTCGAACGCCTGGTGCGCGACGCCGCCAAGGCTGCCGGCCGCGAAGCGGCACCGCTCGGCCGCCTCGGTATCGTCTCGACCTGATCCTCCCCCTTTTTTTGACCGGAGACTTTGCAATGCAAAGTGACCTTGTGTCCCGCAACGAGAAGCTTCACGTCGGCATCATCATGGACGGCAACGGCAGATGGGCGACGCGGCGCGGCCTGTCGCGCCTGCGCGGCCATGAGGCCGGCGTCGAGACGATCCGCCGCATCGTCGAAGCCGCGCCCAAGCAGGGCATCGGCACGCTGACGCTCTACGCCTTCTCCACCGACAATTGGCGGAGGCCGAAGGCCGAGGTCGCCGCGCTGATGACGCTTCTGCGCTTCTATCTCGCCAACGAGGTGCAGAGCCTGGTCAAGAACGGCGTTCGCCTCACCGTGATCGGCCGTCGCGACCGCTTGCCCGACGGCATTGCCAATGCGATTTCGCGTGCGGAAGATGCCACCGCGCACGGAAGCTCGCTTCATTTGCGCATCGCCGTCGACTATTCCGCGCGCGATGCCATCCTCAACGCGGCGGCAAAGGCGGCGGCGCTGACGAGTCTCACCCGCGAGGCGTTTTCGCAGCTCGTCACCGGCGAGGCGGGTTTGCGCGACGTCGACCTCATCATCCGCACCTCGGGTGAGAAACGGCTGTCGGACTTCCTGCTCTGGGAAGGTGCCTATGCCGAGCTGCACTTCACCGAGCGGATGTGGCCCGAATTCGACGCAAGCGATCTCGCCGCGGCCCTGGCCTCCTTCCACGGCCGCGAGCGTCGCTTCGGCGGCCTGCAGGCGATCGTGCCGGAGGAGGTGCCTTCACTCTCTCGCGTGTGACGCTCGGCACCGAGGAACGAACTGTTCGTTTTCGGCCGCAAGATTGGCAGCACCGTCCAAGCGGTCAGCGCGTGGTCTCGGCTAGGTGTGCATTCGATGCAACCTGCCGAGAGCCTCGCGCATGTTACGCTTATTGCTGGATGCCATTGTCGAGTCCGCCGAAGCGAACGCCACGGTCCGTATCAGGCCGGCCAGCGCGTTCGATGTCGAGGGCCTCTCGATCTATTTCACGAGCCTCTCCACGACATCGCGCAACAAGCGCTTCATGGGCGCGCGCGCGGACTTTGCAATGGTCGCGGCCGAATGCGTCGCCAGGATTAGCCATCCCGGTCATTTCACCCTGCTCGCCGAGATCAGGCAGGAAGGGCAAGGCACGATCATCGGCGAAACCAGATACGCCTACGATGTGGCTGCACGGCATGGTGATTTCGCCATCTCCGTTGCCGATGTCTTTCAGCGCAAGGGCGTCGGCCTCCGCATGATGACAGCCATGGAGAAGCACGCGAGCGATCTCGGTCACGAGATGATTGCAGCCGAGACCGCGCGCGTGAACGCCGAGATGCGCGGCCTTGCAAAGAAGGCAGGGTTCGAGGATACCGGTCTAGGAGACTGGCAGTCGGTCCATCTCGCGAAGCGTCTGCGGCGGGTGCGGGGCTTGCCACAAATTTGAGCAAGCGCACGACGCCGATCGTGCCCTAGTATCTCCCTGCGACGGGAGCTTTGGTCGGATGCGCGCAGTTCTGGATTATTGCACCGGTGGGACGGAGCGGCAGGTTGCAGCCGGCACGCTTATCGTCGCCGAGGGCGGCACCACCGGTCATCTCTATGTGCTGATGCAGGGCAAGCTCGAAGTGCTCAAGGGCGAGATGGTCGTCGCCACGGTGGCCGAGCCCGGCGCGGTGCTGGGCGAAATGTCGGTGCTGCTGGGGCAGCCGCACACTGCGACCGTACGGGCCTGCTCCGACTCCGTCGTCTACGAATTCGAGGATGCCGCCTCGTTCCTCAAGCAGGAGGCGGGCGTGGCACTCCTGATCGCCAAGATGCTGGCGCAGCGGCTCAATGTCGCCAACACCTATCTCGCCGATCTCAAGCAGCAATACGCCGGCCACGGCACGCATCTGGCCATGGTCGGCGAGGTGCTCCAGAGCATGATCAACCTGCCGCCGCTCGAGGTCTCGCCAGGCTCGGATCGGCAATCCGATCCAAGAATGTGAGCCAGTCGGGCGGCGTCTCGATCGGAGCGGCGGGCCGATTCAGCGGCGCGCCAAGATCGATCCATTGCGCCTCGCCGGCCGCAAGCCAGAACGCCCTGTCCGCATCGAGGTCCAGCACGATATACGTTGGCGGTCGGTCCGGCTGCAGGCCCGCGTTGAACACCCAGGTCTGGCCGAGCCGGTCGAACCACGAACCATCGGTAATGAACGGCGATTGATGCACATGCCCCGAGATCACCATCGAGGGCTGATACTGCATGATCCATTGCACCAGCTCGACGTCGCCGAAGAAGCGTTTGCCGCCCCAGCTCGTCGGTGAATCCGCCGGCGGCGCATGATGGATCCAGATCCAGCGCCGTGGCCGGCCGGCCGCGGCCGCGCCGAGCTGCGCGACGAGGCGTTGCTTGACTAGAGGCCCATCCCACCATGGGCACACCGTGAACAGCGTGTCGCCGACGGTGAGGCCGTCGCCGTCGCAGGCAATGCCCAACTCGCGCACCTCCGAGATCCAGCGCGAGATCTTTTCGCCTTCCGCATTGCGCTCGTCGAGATCGTGATTGCCGGAGCAGAGGATCACGCGGGTCTTCGCTGCGAGCAGCGCGAGGTACTTCTTCACCACCACGATCTGCGCGCGAAAATCCACCATCGAGCCGATGTCGAGCGCATCGCCGGCGAAGATCACGAGGTCGAATTGCGGAGCGGCGCTGACGAGCCAGTCGAGCTGAGGCAGCGAATAGTGCAGGTCGGCCACGACCAGACAGCGCATTGGAAATCCAGGGGTGAGACGTCAAAAATGCTCGGGATTGCAAAATATCTGAACGCAAGAAGCAGACCAGCCGCGTCTCTCGCCAATTCAACGCGGGCAGTATGCTGCGGCGCATCCGCGGCTGCAAGTATCGAAGCGTCGCCGGGCTGGACCGGATCATCGAATTCTGATGTCGTGGCGTATCCTCAACAGCTCGTGTCCCCAACAGCTCGTCTCCCCATGACCTCCTTCAAGACCATTCGTGCGCGCGCCGAAAAACGCAAGGGCGGGGCCAAGGCGCTGGAAAAGCTGATGCCCGAAAAGCCCGACCTGAAGGGCCTCGCCAAACGCGGTGACGATCGCATCCTCGCCGAGATGACGAAGCGTGTGTTTTGCGCGGGCTTTGCCTGGAGCGTGATCGAGACGAAATGGGACGGGTTTGAAGAGGCCTTCCTGCGTTTCCAGCCGGCCAAGCTCACCTTCCAGCCGGAGGATTATTGGGAGGGCCTGCTGCGCAACGCGCGCATCGTGCGCAACGGTGCCAAGATCATGTCGGTGCGCGACAACGCGGCCTTCGTCTAGGAGATCGCAAGAGAGCACGGCAGCTTCGGCAGGTTTCTGGCGAAGTGGCCGCCATCCGACCAGATCGGCCTGCTCGATCTCCTGAGCAAGCGCGGCAGCCGGTTGGGTGGCAATACCGGCCAGATGCTGCTGCGGTTCGTCGGCTGGGACGGCTTTGTGACGTCCAGGGACGTCGTGGCCTGCCTGCGCGATGCCGGTCTCGACATCGCCGAAGAGGTCAAGTCGAAAGGCGATCTGGCAAAAGTGCAGGCGCAGTTCAATGCCTGGGCCGAGGAGACCGGGCTCCCCTACACATATCTGTCACGCATCTGCGCGCTGTCCGTCGGCGAGAACAGAAGCGAGTAGCGAATTCGGCTCTTGGAATTTGGCTCTTGGATTCGGCTCTGGGGATGCCGAATCATGTGCGTCCTGTGGCGATCTCGTGCCGCAAGCGCGGCAGGGCGCAACCCGTGATCACGAAATGTATTTTTCGGGAACATTTGTGCGGAGCACCTGTTCGGGAGATAGGCCAGGCGAACATCGGCGCAGGGAACGCCCGGTCTGGCTCAGCTCAATGAAACCGACGTGACAGAAACGGAGCAGCTCATGAAGCTCACATCCGAACAGGTGAAGCAGACCGTCAACCAGCTCGGCGCTCAGGTGCTGCCCGACGAGCATCCCGCCATGCCGCAGCTCAACAGCATGTTCGGCGAACACACTTTCTTCGTCGATGAGACAGGGCTGAAGGTCGTCGAGCCCACGGCGCCGCCCGGCACCGAACGCCAGAGCGGCGAAGTCGTCAGCCTCGCCGATTGGGGCGATTCCGAGCTGACACGCCTGATGGCGCACGAGCCCGAGCCGACCGGCGTGATCGTGGTGTTCGAGCACGTGAGGCATTGATCGGGCCCGGCGGACCGATCTTCGGTTGCGAGTCAATCTTGCCACCTGCCTACGCTCTGAAAGCGCGCTCTATGCGGCTGTCCGCGTTCGCCGAAAGCCCGTCAGATTGGTTCAGATGCCGAGAGTCAGCTGCGGCGGCTCCGCATCGTCCCCGGCCTGGAGGGAAGACAGCGATACGCCCAGCAGCCGGACGCTCTTGGGCAGCGGCATCTCGACTTCGAGCAGGCCGCAAGCCAGCCGCTCGAGATCGTCGCGGCCTGCGACCGGCGAAGGGGCCGACCTGCTGCGCGTGATGATCTCGAAGTCGGCAAACTTGATCTTCAAGGTGACGGTGCGGCCGCGGTTGCCGGTCGCCTCGCAATGGCGCCACACCTTGTCGACGAGCGGCTTGAGCTCGGCGACCAGCGTGTCGAATTCGGTGAGATCGCTTGAGAACGTGGTCTCCGCGCCGATGGACTTGCGGACCCGGTTGGCCCGGACCGGCCGTTCGTCGACACCGCGCGAGATCCAGTAGTAATAGGCACCCGACTTGCCGAAATTCGCATTCATGAACTCCAGCGTCTGACGACGAATATCGAGACCGGTGAACATGCCGAGCGCGTTCATCTTCGCGCCCGTAGCCGGGCCTATCCCATGGAATTTTCCGACGGGCAGCGTCTCGACGAAGGCGGGACCCATCTCCGGTGAAATCACGAACTGACCGTTGGGCTTGCGATGATCGGAGGCGAGCTTGGCCAGGAATTTGTTGTAGGAGATGCCGGCCGACGCGTTGAGACCCGTCTCGGCCTTGATCCTCTCGCGGATCTTGAGTGCAATGTCGCGTGCCAGCGGAATGCCTTGCAGGTTTTCGGTCACGTCGAGATAGGCCTCGTCGAGCGACAACGGCTCGATGATCGGAGTATGCTCCGCGAAGATGTCGCGGATCTGCCTGGAGATCGCCTTGTAGACCTCGAAGCGCGGCTTGACGAAGATCAGATCGGGACATTGTCGCTTCGCCGTCACGGACGGCATGGCGGAGCGAACGCCGAACGCGCGGGCCTCATAGCTGGCGGCGGCGACGACGCCACGTTCCGCGGAGCCTCCGACCGCGACCGGCTTTCCGCGCAGCTCCGGATGATCGCGTTGTTCCACGGACGCGTAGAAGGCATCCATGTCGATATGGATGATCTTGCGGACGGGCGAGGTCTCGCCGGTCACCGTGTCGGATTCGCTCATGGCAAGATGATACAATTGAGCGATGAGAAGCGCGAGGTGATGTGATTCAGCGGTCGACACAGGCTGGCCGCCGCTGCGGGATGTACCAGTCCATCAAAAAGCAATCTCAGGCTTGTGAGTGGCAAGCATGGGCATGCGCTCTAATATGAGGTCGCGGAGGACAGCCCATGCAATACAGCTCCGAACTCATTCGAACGATGCGTCAGGCGCTGGAGGCCGTGATGGCCAGCGTGCCGCCCGATCAGTCGGTGTTCGGCCTGAAGGCGGCCGTCGCCGAATGCATCCTGAAGGCCGCTGCACACGGTCAGACGTCGTACGACGGACTGGTCACGTCAGCTTCCGACCAGGTCCAGGCGATCATCTCGATGCTGAATTGAGCGTGGGCTTGCGCTGAGCAGGCGATGATTCCGGCTTGCATTGGAAGAGACTGGCGCACCCGACACGATTCGAACGTGTGACCTTTGCCTTCGGAGGGCAACGCTCTATCCAGCTGAGCTACGGGTGCAACGAGGGTTCATTTAGCCGATTGGCGAGGGGCGGGCAACCGCTTCCGCCGTCTCCTGCCAGGCTGATTTGGGCTAGGCTGTTTTACGGCCCACGCGGCCAGGAACCGGCACGCCGTCCCGCCCGAGCTTGGCGAACTCGGCGAGCAGCCGTTCGGAGCTCATGACGCGGTTGCGGCCGAGCCGTTTGGCGGCATAGAGCGCCTCGTCGGCCGCGGCCAGCAGGCGGTCGGGGCTGCCGTCGGTTTCGTCCGGAATGTGGCTGGCGACGCCGACACTCAGGGTGACGTGGTCGCCGGCCCCGATGGCGCCATGGGCAATCCGCAAGGCCATCACGGCGCAGCGGATCTCGTCCGCGATGACGCAGGCGGCATCGCAATCCATGTCCGGCAGGATCAGCGCGAATTCCTCGCCGCCATAGCGGCTGGCGAGATCGAGCGGGCGCACGGCATGCCGGCTGACGACGGACGCGACCGCGCGCAGGCATTCGTCGCCGCTCTGGTGGCCGTGGCGGTCGTTGAACAGCTTGAAATGATCGACGTCGACGAACAGCAGCGCCATCGCCTTCTGCGTCCGCTGGGCGCGGGCCCATTCGCTCATCAGCATCTGGTCGAACGCGCGGCGGTTCGACAGGCCGGTCAGCCCGTCCTTGGTGGCAAGCTCCTTCAGGGCCATCTCGGCGCGCTTCTGGTCGGTGAGGTCGCGCAGCGTCTCCACCACCGCGATCAGATGGCCGGCCTCGTCGTGGATAGGACCGGCGTCGATCGCGAGGTAGAGCTGGCTGCCGAGCTTCGGCATCACGCACCAGTTTTCGGCGCTGAAGCCGAGCCCGTTATGGCCGCGCGCGGCATATTCGGAATAGAACTCCGGCAGCTGCTCCGGGCGGTCGAGCGCGACGAGGTCGGCAAGGCAAGGGCGCCTGGTCTCGTAGAAGGCCTGCCAGTGTTTATTGGTGCCGATCACCTCGGAGGCGGCAACGCCGGTCAGCCGCTCGCAGGCTCTGTTCCAGATCACGACGCGGCGTTTCGGGTCGACCACGAAGGTCGGCACCACCAGATGCTGCATCAGCCGCACGGCGTAGGAATCCGCAACGTCGACCGTCTTGGCTGACGTTTTCCCCGGCTTCGCCATGTCAGGCCACCGCCGCCACCGGCAAGGCATGGTTTGGGCCGAACAGCTTTCGCACTTCGCTGGCCGGCTTCGGTCTGCTGAAGAGATAGCCCTGCATCTCCGTGCAGCCGAGCGCGCGCAGCATCTCGCGCTGCGCCTCGGTTTCGACGCCCTCCGCGACCGTGGTCATGTTGCTGGCGGCGGCGATGTTCACCACCGCCTGCACGATCACGGGCGCGCCGCTCGTCTCGGCGATATCAGCGACGAAGCAGCGGTCGATCTTGATCTTGTCGAACGGGAAGCGCTTGAGATAGCTGAGCGAGGAGTAGCCGGTGCCGAAATCGTCGAGCGCGATGCGCACCCCGATGGCGCGGAGCTGGTGCAGGATCGAGAGCGCCGCCTCGTCGTCGCGGATCAGCACGGCCTCGGTGATCTCGAGCTCGAGCCGGCACGGGGCAAGTCCGGAATCCGCGAGCGCGCCGGCGATCCGCAGTGCCAGCGTCTCGCATTTGAGCTGCACCGGCGAGACGTTGACCGCGACACGCACATGCGCCGGCCAGGTCGCGGCCTCGTTGCAGGCCATGCGCAGCACCCAGTCGCCGAGCTCGTTGATCAAGCCGGTGTCCTCGGCAATCGGGATGAACTCCGCCGGCGACACCATGCCGCGCTCGGGATGCCGCCAGCGCAGCAGCGCCTCGCATCCCGAGACTTCGTTGGTGCGCAGGTCGACCAGCGGCTGATAGTGGATCTCGAAACCGCCGTTCACCAGGGCTTGGCGCAGATCCTGCTCCAGGCTCAGGCGCGCCTTGGCGCTCGCATCCATCTCCGGCTCGAAGAAACGGTGAGTGCGGCGTCCTTCGGCCTTGGCGCCGTACATCGCGAGATCAGCATTCTTGATGAGCTGGTCGAGATCGGTGCCGTCCTGCGGTGCCATGGCGATGCCGATGCTGGCGTCGGTGGAGAGCTGATGGCCGAAGCAATGATAGGGCCGGCGGATCGCCTCGAAGATCCGCGTCACGAATGACACCACGTCGGCGGATGATTTGATCCCGGTCTGGATCACCGCGAATTCGTCGCCGCCGAGCCGCGCGATCAGGTCGCCCGGTCCGAGGCAGCTGCGGATGCGGGCCGCGATTCCCTTCAACAGCTCGTCGCCGACGTGATGACCGAGCGAATCGTTGATGCCCTTGAACTCGTCGACGTCGATATAGAGCAGCGCAAACTGGCTGCCGCCGCCGACCTTCTCCAGTTCGCGCTCGATCTGCTCGCGGAACAGCGCCCGGTTGGGCAGGTCGGTCAGCGCATCGTAATGCGCCATATGCGCGATCTTCTCGTCGGCGCGCCGCCGTTCGGTGACATCTTCGACGACGTTGATGAGGTAACGCGGCTCGCCGGATTCGTCGCGGATTCCGATCCGGGTCGAGGTGATGTAGCGCATCCCCTTGGCCTGGCTCTGCCAGGCATGCTCGTCCTTGAACAATCTCTCGCCCGACTTCAGCGCCTTGCTGTCATCGTCGGTGACGACTCGGGCGGAGGCATCCGGGTATATGTCGAAGGGAGTCTTGCCAACGATGTTTTCACTCGATTGGCCGAATTGCTCTTCGGCGGTCCGGTTGACCAGCAGATATTGCCGCGTTTGAGCATCCTTCACGGTGATCTGCGACGGGATGTGGTCGATGATCTCGCGCAGGAACATGTAGTTGCGGTCGCGTTCCTGCTCCAGCTTGCGCCGCTCGGTGATGTCTTCGATCGTGGCCACCCATCCGCCCTGCGCGAGCGGAGTGTTGATGACCTGGAAAGCTCGGCCACTCGGCAAGTGATGGCTTCTCGTGGAGACCGTGCCCTCCGCGACGATCCTCATGACGTCGGCGCAAAATGCCTCGACATCGCCTTCGAACGCGCCGCGCTCCTTGCGATGATACATCGCCTCGCGGATGTGACAGCCGGGCTTGATGACATCGTGAGAGAGGCCGAACATATCGGCGTAGCGGCGGTTGCAGGTGACGATGTAGCCGGCGGCATCGTACAGGATCAACCCTTGCGACATGTTGTTCAAGGCGGTGTCGAGCCGCCCGCGCTCCGCTTCCAGCCGTTGCTGCGCCTCACGGTTCTGCCGGTTGATCTGGCGAACGATCAGGAACAGGATCAGCGCAATCACGGTGGCCGAAAGCGCAGCGGTGGTGACCATGAAACCGGTCTGCTGCCGCCAGTCGGCCAGCGCGGCTCTCGTGGTGTTGGTCGCGACGATGACCAGCGGGAAGTGCGACAGCGAGGCCCCGGAGCCGAGGCGCTCGTCGCCGTCGATCGGGCCCCTGACGCGCAGGGTGTGCCGGCCACCTTCGGCCAGCATCTTGCGCATCAGCGGTGCGTCCTTGAAGTCCCTGCCGATCAGCTCTTCGACATGCGGGTAGCGCGACAGCATCTTGCCATTGCGGTCGAACAGCGAGATCGCCGTGCCCTCCGCAAGCGCAACGGACGCGAAATAGTTCTGGTAGCTGTCCGGATCGATCCGGCGGACCATCGTGCCGAGGAAGCTGCCGTCCGCGCCGCTCAGCCGACGCGCGACAATCGTGGTCCATTTTCCGATGATGAAGCTGCGGACCGACTCCAGCGCCACCGGTTCGGCCATCGGATTCGATTTGAAGGTCTGAAAATAGGCGCGTGAGGAGATGTTGATCTTGGGCAGCGGCTGGGGCCGCGACCAGTTGATCAGTTCGCCGTCGGCATCGTAGATCGCGATGTCGCCGAGGTAGGACACCGGGCCGATCTTGCTCCGCAGCATCTGGTTCGTCGCGGGTCCGGACATGCGCTCGCGGAACATCGCGGCCGAACTGATCTCCGGCAGGTTCATCTGCCCGATCACATCGGCGGCGACGATGTCGGAATCCTCGAATTGCTGATCGAAGTGCCGCGCGATCAGCTGCACCGTATTTTCCAGCTCGCGCTCGCGATTGGCCAGGGTGCGTTCGCGAAATTCGCCGACGGCCATGGCGGTCACCGCGAAGATCCCCGCGACCAGCAACACGCCGCACAGGGTGAGCCACAGCACCGGTCCGCGCCGAATGGCTGCCTCCCAGCCGTGCTTCGCGGCTAGGAACATTCCGGCTGCAATTCCTGCAAAGACCTGGCGCATTCCCCCTCCCTGGAGGGACAGGAATACAGCACACAAATGGCGTAAAGCTTAGGAAAGCCAGTTACCTGAGCGTTAATCTCGTTGCGTGATCGCAGTCGTGTCCAGCGAGCCGCCGCGCTGCATCATGAATCGCGCGTTAATGCGAGCTGCCCGCGCTCTTGTCGCTGCCGAGATTACGCAGCCGCCCGACCACGCCCGTCGGAAAGAAGTAGACGCTGGCGATGAAGAGCAGCCCGAGCCACAGCAGCCATCGGTCGGGATGCAACAGTCCGGGCAGCAGCGGCAGGCCGGCTTCCGACGCCGCCTTGGAGGCGACGCCCATCAGCGACTGCAGATAGTTCTGGGCGAGGATGAAGATGGTGGCGCCGATGATCGCGCCGTAGATCGTGCCCATGCCGCCGATCACGACCATCAGCAGGATGTCCAGCATGATCGAGAAGCTGAGCGAGGTATCGGGGCCGGCATAGCGCAGCCACAGTGCATTAAGAATGCCGGCGCCGGCGGCGACCAGTGCGGCGATGCAGTTGGCGTAGCTCAGGTGGAAGACGGTGCGGAAGCCGAGCGCCTCGGCGCGGAAGCGGTTCTCGCGGATCGCCTGCAGCACGCGCCCGAACGGCGAGTTCACCACCCGCAGCAGAGCGAGGATCATCAGGGCCGAGACGGCGAACACCAGATAGTACGTCAGGATGCGGCCGTTGAACTCGAATCCGAGCACGTTCTTGGAGATCAGCACCGTGCCGGGCCTGAGCAGCTCGGGCAGCTGAAAGCTGCGTCCGTCCTCGCCGCCGGTCAGCCAGGACAGCTGCGAGGCCAGCACCTGGAAGGCGGATGCGACCGCGAGCGTGATCATGGCAAAGAAGATCGCAGCCACCCGCAGCGAGAACAGCCCGATCGCAAGCGCAAGCAGCGCGGCAAGCGGCAGGCCGACCACGATGCCGGTTGCAACCGCGCCCCAATGCGGACCCATCCCGTACAGCGCGATCGCGATCGCGTAGCTGCCGATCCCGTAGAACATGGTGTGGGCGAACGACACCGAGCCGGTATAGCCGAGCAGCAGATCGTAGGAGGCGACCAGCGCGGCGAAGACGCAGATCTTGGCCGCGACGTTCAGCGCCTTCGCCCCGGGGAACAGGAACGGCGTCGCCAGCAGCGCCAGGATGATGAGGACGAGAACGAGCGTGAGCACGCGGTTGCGCGGCGGGTCGCCTGACAGGATCATCATCGGCTGGTCACCGCATAGAGGCCGCGCGGCCGCCACATCAGAATGGCGACCATCAGCAGGATGTTGGAGACGAGGGCGAGCTTCGGCACCAGGAAGCCGCCGTAATTGGCAATCATCGCCACCAGGATCGCGCCGATGAAGCAGCCGCCGATCGAGCCGAGGCCGCCGATGATGACGACGATGAAGATCAAGACGGTGAGGTCGTCGCTCATGGAGGCGTGGACTTGCTCGCGATACAGTGCCCACATCACGCCGCCGAGGCCGGCCAGCGCTGATCCCGTCATGAACACGCCGAGGAACAGGCGGCGAATGCGATAGCCGAGCGCCTCGACCATCTCGCGGTTCTCGACGCCGGCGCGGATCAGAAGCCCGAGCTTGGTTCTGTTGAGCACGAGCTGAATCGCGATGAAGACGGCAAGGCCGATCAGCGTCGCCAGCACGCGGTATTTCGCGATCGCGACGTCGCCGAGGATGAAGGAGCCGCGCAGCGACGTCGGCAGCGGCGTCGGGATGATCTGCGGTCCCCACACCGCATAGAGCGTCTGCTCGGCGACGATCAGGCCGCCCGTCGTCATCAGGATCTGCTTCAGATGCTGGCCGTAGACGGGCAGGATCAGCACCCGCTCGACAATCAGGCCGAGCGCGCCGGAGACCGCCATCGACAGCAATGCCGCCGGCGCCAGCACTGCGAGGTTCATCCACAGCGAATCCACCTGGAGCGAGGTCGCGAACGGCGCCAGCACCAGGGTCGCGACATAGGCCCCGACCGCGATGAAGGCGCCATGGCCGAAATTGAGCACGTCCATCAGGCCGAACACGAGCGTGAGTCCGGAGGCCATGATGAAGATCATCATGCCCATCGCGAGGCTCGCGGCCGTCAGCGTCAGCCAGGTGCTGGGCGAGCCGATCAGCGGAATCATCACCAGGGCGACCGCGATCGGCAGCAGGATCGGCGCGATGTCGCGCTTGGGCTTCGGCAGCGGATCGGTTGCGGCGAGCTCGGTCATTGATGCGTCTCCAGGCTCAGGCCGAGCAGTCGCTCCTGCAGCGGCACGTCGGCCGCCAAGGCCGCCATCTCGCCGCGATGGACGATGGTGCCGTTGTCCATCACCAGCACGTCGTCGCCGAGCTCGCGGGCCGCAAAGAAATTCTGCTCGACCATCAGGATGGTAGCGCCCTTGCGCTTGATCTCCTTCAGACACTCGATCAGCGCCATCACGATCGCGGGCGCCAGCCCCTTGGTCGGCTCGTCGATCAGCAGGAGCTTGCGCGGTTCGATGATGGCGCGGGCAATCGACAACATCTGCTTCTGTCCGCCCGAGAGACTTCCCGCGCGCGACAGCCAGAACCGGCGCAGCGCGGGGAAGAAGCCGAAGATCCAGTCGAGCTGGGTGTCGTCGAGCGGCCCGTCGCGCGCCGCCAGCACCAGATTTTCCTTCACCGTGAGATCCGAAAACACCGCCATGCTCTCCGGCACGTAGCCGACGCCGAGCCGCGCGATGTCGGGCGTCGCGCGGCTCTCGATGCGCTCGCCGGCGAGTCTGATCTCGCCGGAGGAGGCCTGCCAGAGGCCCATGATGGTGCGCAACGTCGTGGTCTTGCCGGCGCCGTTGCGGCCGAGCAGCATCGTTGTCTGCCCCTGCGCGACAGCGAGATCGATGCCCTGGAGGATGTGATAGCGGCCGATATGAGTGTGCACACCGGAGAGCTTCAACAGATCGGTCATGCTGCGCTCCCTCCAACTTTATTGGGCGCGACGCCGAGATAGGCTTCCTGCACGATCGGTGATGCGATCACCTCGGCCGGAGGGCCGTCCGCAACAAGCTGCCCGTTATGCAGCACGATGATGCGGTCGGCGAGCGATCGCACCACGTCCATCTTGTGCTCGACGAGGAGGATGATCCTGCTCTTGTCCTGCTTGAGCTGCGCGATCAGGTTCAGCACGACCGGCACCTCGTCGATGCTCATGCCTGCGGTCGGCTCGTCGAACATGAACACCTTTGGTTCGAGCGCCATCATCAGCGCGACCTCGAGCTTGCGTTGGTCGCCATGCGACAGTGCGGTGGCGGCGACGCCGCGGCGGCCGCCGAGCGCGACCTGATCCAGGATCGTATCGGCGCGCGCAATCAGATCACGGCGGACCATCCAGGGCCGCAGCATGTCGTAGTGAGTGCCGTCAGCGGCCTGCACGGCGAGGCGGACGTTTTCCTCCACCGATAGATTCGGAAAGAGATTGGTGAGCTGGAAGGCGCGCCCCAGGCCTGCGCGCGTCCGCATCGGCGCGGAATGCTGGGTGATGTCGGTGCCGTCGAACAGGATGCTGCCGCTCGATGCGCGGAGCTGACCGGAGATCAGGTTGAAATAAGTGGTCTTGCCGGCGCCGTTCGGGCCGACGATCGCGGTGAGCTCGCCCGGCCGGAAGCTGCAGGTGACGTTGTTGACCGCGACATGGCCGCCGAAGCGGATGGTGAGGTCGCGGGTTTCGAGGGAGAGCGTCATCGAAACTTTCGATCGGGTTTGGTTGGAAGTGTATCCGCGATCACGCTGCGCCCCCTCCCTCGCTTGCGGGGGAGGGCTGGGGAGAGGGTGCCTCCTCAGGCGAGAACCCCCAAGAGGACAGCGCCCTCTCCCGGCCTCCCCCGCAAGCGGGGGAGGTGAAGGAAGAAAGATCAGCGCTTGTTCTTGATCGGAACGTCCATGTCCTCGATCTTCAGCTCGCGCACCGGCTCGAGCACGGCCCAGGCGACATTCGGATCGACCCTGACCTTGAAGTGATACATGCTCTGGAGCGCCTGATGGTCTTCCTTGCGGAACATCATCTTGCCCTTCGGCGTGTCGAACTCCAGGCCTTCCATGGCCGTGATCAGCTTCTCGGTGTCGGTCGACCTCGCCTTGGTGACGGCGGCCACGACAGACATCGCGGCGGCGAAACCGCCCGCGGTGAAGAAGTCCGGCGGCGCGTTGAAGCGCTTCTGGTGTTCGGCGACCAGCCAGTCGTTCACCGGGTTCTTCGGGATCGAATAGAAGTAATAGGTGGCACCTTCCATGCCGGGCAGACCCTTATAGGCGGCGAGCGCCGGCAGGATGTTGCCGCCGGTGGACAGCTCGATGCCGTAGCGCTTCGGATCCATGTCCTGGAGTTTCGCCAGCGGATTGCCGGCGCCGGCCCAGATCACCCAGATCACCTTGCGGCCCGGCTTGTCCTTTAGCGCGTCGAACAGGCGCTGGCCGACCGCGGTGAAGTCGGTGGTCGAGGTCGGGGCATATTCTTCGGCGGCGAGCGTCGCGCCGGTCTTGCCGAGCGCCTCCTTGAAGGCGGCGACGCCGTCGCGGCCGAAGGCGTAGTCCTGCGCCAGCGTTGCGACGGTGATGCCCTGCTTGCCGATCGCGACCGCGTTCGAGATCGCGTCTTGCGACGAGTTGCGCGCCGTGCGGAAGATGTAGCGATTCCACTTCTCGCCGGTAATCTGATCCGCGACCGCGGGCTCCACGATCAGGATCTTCTTGTTCTCCTCGGCGACCGGCAGGATCGCGAGTGCCGCGGCCGACGAGGTCGTGCCGATCGCGATGTCGGCCTTGTCGTCCTGATAGGCTTCCGCAAGCGCGGCCTTGGAGAGATCGGGCTTGCCCTGGTCGTCCTTGGTGATGACGACGATCTTGCGCCCGTCGAGCGTCATGGTGCCCTTGGTGGCGTATTCAAAACCCATCTGCAGGCCGGTCTCGGTCTGCTTGGCATAGGCTTCGAGCGGGCCGGTCTTGCCATAGATCAGCGCGACCTTGAGATCGTCGGCCTGTGCGGAGGTGCCCGCGGCGAGGGCGAGGATGGTGGTTGCCATGACGAGTGATCGACGCACGGTGGTCCCTCCTGATGAAATGCTTTGGTCATAGCGATTTGCACAACCGTGCGGACATTGCAATTCCACCTTCCGGCGGACCACGCGACGGGCATGTGTGACATTGTCCCGGCCCGGCCGCGCCGGATCGCTTCCGCCGAGGAAATCGGCAGATGCAATTGTTGACCTCACCCCCGGAACGGGCTGCTCAGGCTTTGCAAAGTAACCAAAGGCGCGGGGTTACCGCCGGTATCCGTTCGCCCGGGAATAGCCCTGCCGGTTCTGTTGCGTCGAGCGGTTTGTGACACTGGCGCGTGCTTCGCTGGAGATCGGCGTTGCGAGCTTCAGCTCCTCCAGGAAGATCGGCCGGGAGAAATAATAGCCCTGCGCGTAGCGGATCTTGGTCGCAGCCTGCAGGTAGGCGAGCTCCTCGTAGGATTCGATGCCTTCGGCGATCACGGTCATGCCGAGCGCTTCGCTCAGGGATTCGATCGCGCGCAGGATTCCCTGGTTGCGTGGGCGCTTATGGATATCGGTAATGAAGGAGCGGTCGATCTTGATCTCGTCCGCGGTGATGTCGGCCAGCGCCGACAGTGAGGAATAGCCGGTGCCGAAATCGTCGATCGAGATGGCGACGCCGAGCTTGCGGAACATCGGCAGGATCTCGGCCTGGAAATGATTCTTGGCGACGAAGGCGTCTTCCGTAACCTCGATCATGAAGCGCTGCGGAAAGCTGGTGTCGTCGAGCGCCTGGGCAAAGCTGCGCATGAATTCGGGGTTGCCGGCCTGCTTGGCCGCGACGTTGATGCTGATGGTCGCTTCCGCACCGAACGTCTCGTTGATCAGGTCGATCGACTTGACGATCTCGGCGAGCACGAGATGGGTCAGCTCGTCGATCAGCCCGAGTTCGGTGGCAAGATTGATGAACGAGCCCGGCGCCTGGATCACGCCCTCGTCGTCGCGCAGCCGAACCAGGGCCTCGATGCCCTTCACCTCCTGCGTGCGGATGTCGACCTTGGACTGGAAGGCGCAGCAGAAGCGCTTCTCCAGGATGGCCTGCCGCAGCGACTGCTCGATTTTCATCCGCGCCAGCGCCTCGCGCTCCATGCTGGAGTCGAAGAAGGCCGCCGATCCCTTGCCGTCGTTCTTGATGCGGTACATCGCGATGTCGGCGTTCTGGCGCAGTGTCTCGAAGCTGCTTCCGTGATCGGGGTAGAGGCTGATGCCGACCGAGGTTGAGGCGAACACTTCCGAATTGTCGATGAAGAACGGCGCGGTCAGCCGCTCCAGCGTCGACTGCATGAATTCGGCGACTTCCTCCTGGTTCTGGATCGGCGACAGCAGCAGCAGGAATTCGTCGCCGGAGATGCGCGACAGCATGTCCGAATCGCGCAGGCCGCGTCCAAGCCGCTTCGACAGCTCGACCAGCAGGGCATCGCCCACGGTGTGACCGTAATAGTCGTTGATGTGCTTGAAATTGTCGACGTCGAGAAAGGCGAGCGCAAAGCGCTCGCCGGCGCGACCCTGCGCGAGCAGGCTGGTGGCGCGATGTTCGATCACCCGCCGCGAGGGCAGGCCGGTCAGCTCGTCGAAATAGGCCGAGCGGAACAGCTGGTCCTCGAAATTCTTCTGCTCGGTGATGTCGGAGGAGGCCGAGATCAGCAGCTCACGTCCGTCAAGGCGGATCGGGCGATGGGTGGTCAGCAGCACCTGGCGTGCGGCTCCGTCGTGGAGCGCTTCCTCGGCGACCACCGCCTGACCGGAGCTCAGGGCCTGCCGGCAGGCTTTCTGGCGCGGCGCGAGATCGCGCGAGGGGCGGCTGCCGTCCATGCCGAGCTGGGCGGCCGCGACATCGTTGACCAGGAGAAGTTCGCCTTGCGCGTCCTGCACGGTCAGGCCGGCAGGCAGCATTCTAACGATTTCCTTGAGGAATCCGAGTTCGGCTTCGCTCGCGCCGGAATATTTGTTGTCGTTCATAGAAGTCATGAATCTTGTTGTTTCAGCGCGCCTTTGCAATGGGCGCGATCTTGCGCGGTTCCCTCTTAAGTTTGGTTAAGGGGCCCGGAGAATTACGGTGGTGTTTTGCGGCGATGCGACGCGCGCAGCCCATCGTCATTAACGGGGCGTCAACGCGTCCGGCGAAAAGTCGAACGACGCGCGCGAGCGGCTTTGGTTTGCGCCGTGTCTAACCGTCCTTGGGAATACGGCATTGCATGGTGCAATGAAGTCCGGTCCTGAGATAGGAGACCTCCGTCTTGCCGTCGAAGGCCGACAGCGCCGACTTCAACAGCTTGGTGCCGAAACCCGGCTCGGAGATCTTGTCGACACTCGGGCCCTCGGTTTCATCCCAGGTCACGGTCAGACGGTCGTCGCTGACGGTCCATGACACCTGCAACAACCCGCGCGGCGCGGAGAACGCGCCATATTTCCCCGCGTTGGTGGCGAGCTCGTGAAACATCAGGGACAGCGTGACCGCAAGCTTCGGCGGCAGGAACAGCCGGTCGCCGTTGAGCGTGAAGCGGACATGGCCGTAAGGGCCGAGCTCGGAGATCAGCAGGTCGCGGATGTCGCAGCCGGCCTTGTCGATCCGCGAAATCAAATCGTCGGTCGCTGCAAGCGACCGCAGCCGCGGATCGATCCGGGCCCAGATTTGCGGCTGATCGTGCAGCACCTGATGCAGCACGGCATGCACTGTCGACAGCTTGTTCTTCAGCCGGTGCTGGAGTTCGTCGACCAGCAGCTTGCGGTAGTCTTCTTCCTCGATCAGGCGCCTGGAAATCCGGCGCTGCTCGACGAGGAGCGAGCGATAGTGCTCGACGCCCCAGATGGTGAGCGCGCAGACCGCCCAATAGAGTGCCAGCAGGGCGAATCGCGCGTTATCGGCAAGCGCATCGTCAAAGTTCACGACGACGCCGAGCACACCGCCGACCAGCGCCGTGATGATGCCGATGCGGAAGCCGCCGAACGCGGCCGCAAAGAACACGGCCGGGAAATACGGCGTGAAATAGACGTCGGGCCGCACATGGGCGAGAGCCCAGCGCGCCAGCGTCGCAACCAGCAGGCAGGCGACCGCAAACGCAAGGCTGAGGCCGAGCGATGGCGGTGCCACGCCCTGCCAGCCCTTGCGGAATTCGTCGATCAGCTTCGCCATGCGCAGTCCGGTCGCGATATGCGTTCGACAATCGAGCGGTCGCCAGGAATGTTACGCATGTCGCCGGCCCCAAGCAAAGCTTGCCTTGTCGGAAGCCGGCAGGAATAGTGCCTGCTGCGGCGCCGACCGTCGCGGCGCCGTCGTCGATCGGTGTCCGCCATTTGGCGTCAAGGGGTTCGAAAACAGGGACATTCCATGGGCAGGCTGGATGGCAAGGTCGCGGTGATCACGGGCGCGACGAGCGGGATCGGGTTGCGGACTGCAGAAGTCTTCGTTGCCGAAGGTGCCAAAATTGTGATCGCGGGGCGGCGTGTACCGGAAGGCGAGGCGCTGGCGAAGCAGCTCGGGTCGAATTGCGTCTTCCGCCAGACGGATGTGACGGCGGAAGCGCAGATGCAGGCGTTGATCGCGCTCGCGATCGAAAAATTCGGCCGCATCGACTGCCTGTTCAACAATGCCGGCGGCCCGGCGCAGACTGGCGGCATCGAAGGCCTCGAGGTCGAGCGCTTCGATGCGGCGATGGCGACCCTGCTGCGCAGCGTCATGCGCGGCATGAAACACGCCGCACCCCACATGAAGAAGCAGGGATTTGGCAGCATCATCAACAATGGCAGCATCGCCGGCCGTCTCGCCGGCTTCTCGTCCTCGATGGTCTATGGTGCGGCCAAGGCGGCGGTGATCCATCTCACCAAATGCGTGGCGATGGAGCTCGGCGAATCCAATGTCCGCGTCAACTCGATCTCGCCCGGCGCCATCGCGACCGGCATTTTCGGCAAGGCGCTCGGGCTTTCGACCGAGGCGGCGGAGAAGACGCAGGCGGTGATGCGCGAGATCTACAAGACCGCGCAGCCAATCCCGCGCGCCGGGCTTCCCGATGACATCGCCCATGCAGCGGTGTTCCTGGCCAGCGACGAATCCAGCTTCATCAACGGCCATGACCTCGTCATCGACGGCGCGATGACCGGCGGCCGCAACTGGAGCCAGCAGCAGCAGGGCTACGTGGCCCTGCGCAAGGCGTTCGATCAGGGGGCCGGATAGTTTTCGTCATTGCGAGGAGCGAAGCGACGAAGCAATCCAGGCCGCTTCCGCAGAGGCAGCCTGGATTGCTTCGCTTCGCTCGCAATGACGGCTGCGGTGCTCACACCGCCTTCACCCGCACCCGCAATCCGTCGCGCGGCTTCGGGATCGGCCACATCTGCCAGTCCGGCTTGTAGCCGGGCTCCAGCGATACCTCGATGTTCTGCAAGAAGTGCCGCGCGAAGCATTTGGCCTGCATGTAGGCGAAGTGCAGGCCGAGGCACATATGCGCGCCGCCGCCGAACGGCACCCAGGCGAAGCGGTGGCGGTTGCGCTGGGCCTCCTCGGTGAAACGCAGCGGATCGAAGCGGTCCGGCTCCGGCCAGATGTCCTTCATGTGGTGCGTGTAGAGCGGATTGACGCCGATCGCGGTGCCGGCGGGAATCGAAAAACCCTTGAAGGTGAAATCGCGCATGGCGCGGCGCGGCATCGAGGGCACCGGCGGCTTGATCCGCAGCGCTTCCTTGAACGCCATCTCTGACAGCGGCATCTTTTCGAGATCGTCGAAACTGCTCGGCGCGTCAGGGGCGAGCCCCAGTGCCATGACTTCCGCGCGAAGCTTGTCCTGCCAGCCGGGATTTGCCGCGAGCTCGCCGATGAACGACGTCAGCGACGAGGTCAGCGTGTCGTGCGCCGCCATCATCAGAAAGCTCATGTGGTCGATGATGTCCTGTTCCGAGAGCAGGGCGCCGTCCTCGTGGGTTGCGCGGCAGAGCTGCGAGAACAGGTCATCGCCGCCGTGATTGCCGCGTCGCAGCGGAATCTGCTCGCGGAAATAAGCGACGATGCGCTTGCGCCCCCTGACGCCGGCCGCCATCTGCGTGCCGGGCAGCGGTCGGCGGATCGGGGCGACGGCCGCGGCGACCATATCGACGAAGGCGCGGTTGATCTCGTCGACCTCCGGCCCGATATCGGCGCCGAGAAAGGATGCGGCGGCGAGATCGAGCGTGAGCTGCTTCATCGCCGGATAAAGCTGCATCTCGCCGGGTTTCGCCTTCCACTGCGTGACGCGGGCGGCGATGCCGCGGTCGAGATCGCTCAGATACGACTTCATCGGGCCGGACTTGAACGCGACCGACAGCGCCTTGCGATGCAGCCGGTGCTCCTCGAAATCCAGCAGCATCAATCCGCGCGGGAACAACAGGCCGAGCACCTTGTTCCAGCCATGGGTCGAGGAGAACAGCTTTTGCTGGTCGAACAGCACGAGCTCGTTGGCCTCGGGGCCGAGCAGCACGACATTGGTCTCGCCGAAGAAATGCGTGCGATAGATCAGGCCGTATTTGGCGCCGTTCGCCTCGATGTGCCCCTTGGGGTCGGCGAGGACCTGAAAGGTCTTGCCGATGATCGGCCAGCCTTCGTCGCCGGGGATATGTGTCAGCTCGTTGCGCCTGGGCGGAGTGAAGCCGAGCGCAGGGGCGGCCACATTCTGCATCGACATGACGATTGCTCCGGTTGGCTGGACCCAACATAACACAATCCGGGTCCGCTGATGCGCCGGTGCTTCGCTGCGGCCATCCTTCGAGACGCCCGCCTTTGGCGGGCCCTCAGGATGAGGACAGAGTGTGCGGCAGCAGTTTCAACGGACTCCGGTGCCGCTTAGCCTCATCCTGAGGAGACCGCGGAGCGGTCGTCTCGAAGGACGAGGCGTTCGCCGAAGCCCGGGCGGACCCTGAACCTATCGTTTCGCCGCTTCCTTCTGCAAATCCGGGGCATTGACGGCCGGAATCGCAACGCGACCGGCGCCGGTCACCTTCAAAGCCTCGGCGGCCTTCTCGTTTTCCATGATCTTGGCCATCACGGCCTGGCCCGCACGCTCGAAGATCGCGCGGTTCTCGATCACGAATTTTTGCGACTTGCGCAAGCCGTCGATGTAGCCGTTGATCTCGGGCACGACATAGCGCGCGACAAGGTCCCAGCTCCGGCGCGTGTTCTCCGGGTTAGCCCAGTCGTGCACGAAGCCGATGACGGCGCCGACGCCGCCGGAGACCTGCATCACGTTCTTGATCATCTTGACGAGGTCGTCGGGCGTGCCGATGACGGAGGCCGCGCCGTCGACGAACGCGGTCTTGTCCACGGCCTCGTCGGGTGAGGCGAACGCGGTGAGGCCCGGCCGCTGCAACGTGCCGACATTATATTCATTGTGCCAGCGCATCAGCCCGGCGCCGGCCTCGCGCCGGGCCTGCTCGCGAGTCTCGGCGATATGCCAGGTCAGCAGAACGCGCCAGTTCGCGCGATCGACCTTGGTGCCGTGCTTTTTCGCTGCGTCCTCGGCGAACTGCCATTGCTGCTGCAGCGACATCAGCCCCTGCGTCGTCATCGAACCCAGCGAGATGATGCCAATGCCATATTTGCCGGCGAGCGTCATGCCGGAGGGCGAGATCTGCGAGGCCACCACAAACGGCATCTCTTCCTGCAGCGGCAGGAGCTGCAGCGCGGCGTCGTTCATGGTGAACCAGTCGCTCTTCGCCGTGACGCGCTCGCCATTGAAGAGGCGGCGGATCACGCCGATCGCCTCGTCCTGGCGGTCGCGCTGCGTCATCGGATCGATGCCGAGCGTATGCGCATCGGAGGCGAGCGCGCCGGGACCGGAGCCGAAGATGGCGCGGCCGCCGGTCATGTGGTCGAGCTGCACCATGCGCTGCGCGACGTTGTAGGGATGGTGATAGGGCAGCGACACCACGCCGGTGCCGAGTTTGATCCGCTTGGTGCGCTCGCCGGCCGCAGCCAGGAACATCTCCGGCGAGGCGATCATTTCCCAGCCGGAGGAATGATGCTCGCCGCACCAGAACTCGTCATAGCCGAGTGCATCGAGCTGCTCGACCAGATCGAGATCGCGCCGGAACTGGAGCATCGGATGCTCCCCGATCGGATGATGCGGGGCAAGGAAGGCTCCGAACTTCAGGCGCGCCATGGCGTTCTCTCCGGCTTACATTTTTTGTTTGTTTGTGGCGCGAAGCTACGTGCTGGAGGCAGCGAACGCAATCGCGCGATGTCCCGCACGGCGGAATGCAGCCATGCATGTGTCGTCTCCCTCTCGCGGGCACGCGGAGAGAGGCGGAGCGCGCGAGGATCCTACCTTCGAGGTAATCGCGGCGCCGCATTGGGCCTGCGATGATCGGCAAGGACATCCGAAGGGTCGCGCGCCGATGCACCAAACCGTCACAAAGCAGGTCGATACGTCCTGTCGCTGGTGGGTGCTGGCGATCGTCGTGGCCGCCCAGTTCATGTTCGGCGTCGATGCCTTCGTGGTCAACGTCGCCATTCCGACCATCGCGGTCGAGTTGAAGGCGTCGCCGGCGCAGATCGAATCCGTCATCGCGATCTACCTGATCGCCTATGCCACGCTGGTCGTCACCGGCGGCCGGCTTGGCGACATTCACGGCACCAGGAACGTGTTCCTGGCTGGCCTGCTCGGCTTCACCCTGACGTCGCTGTGGTGCGGACTGGCGCGATCCGGTGCGGAGTTGATCGTGGCGCGGTTGACGCAGGGTGCCTCCGCCGCGCTGATGGTGCCGCAGGTACTGGCAACGCTGCATCTCCTGTTCACCGATGAACAGCGCAGCCGCGCCTTCGCCATCTACGGCATCGTGCTGGGGCTCGCGGGTGCCGCGGGCTTTCTGCTCGGCGGTCTCCTGGTCACGATTGATCTCGCCGGCACCGGCTGGCGCTCGGTGTTCTTCGTCAATGTGCCGTGCGGTCTCGTCATCGCGGTGGCGGCTTGGCGCATCATGCCCTCAGTGCCGCACCGCGCCGGCACGCGGCTGGATATCACGGGCAGCATCGTCCTGTTTGCCGGATTGCTGTGCATGATCGGTCCGCTGCTGCTCGGTCACGATGTCGGCTGGGCACCGTGGTTGTGGCTGGTGATGGCGATCGGCGCCGTGATCCTCCTGGCGTTCCCGAAACTGGAGCATGCGGTGGCACGCGCCGGCGGCATGCCGCTGATTGATCTCTCCCTGCTGGCGGACGCCGCTTTCCTGCGCGGTCTCGGCGCCGCGTTCTTTTTCTTCTTCGCCAATCTCTCGTTCTATCTGGTCATGACGCTGTTCATGCAGCGAGGGCTGAAAATCCCGCCGCTCGCGGCCGGCATAGCCTTCATTCCGCTCGCGCTCGCTTTCGTCGTGGCCTCGCGCCATAGCGGCGCACGGGCGCGCCATCGCGGCACCAGGGTCTTGATCGAAGGTTGCGCGCTTCAGATCGCGGGCCTCGCGGCGCTTGCGCTTGTCGCGTTCTCTGTCGATGCGCCGTCCGCGCTCTTGCTCGCGCTCACCATGATCGTGTTCGGCTACGGTCAGGGGCTGGTGATGGCGCCGCTCTCCGGCGCGGTGCTCTCGACGGTGAAGCCTGTGGCCGCAGGTTCTGCCTCCGGCATTTACGGCACCACGGCGCAGATCGGAAATGCGGCCGGAGTGGCCGCAATCGGCGCCGTGTTCTTCGCCGTCGAAGCCGTGCAATCAGCGCGCGCAGGATTTCTCGTCTCGCTCGCGCTGTTTGTGACGTTAATCATGATCTGCGCCGCATTCCTGGCGTGGATGCGCCGTGTATCTGCACGAAGTTGAGGCATTGCGGTTAATACGTGCGGATTTCTGCAGGTTTTCCCGCGATTTACTCGTCATTGACAGCACACGGTCTTTTTATTTTGCGCTGCAGCAACTATTTGGTTTGGGTGGACGTTGGGACGTCGCCTGCCAGGAGCTGCCGTGTCGTTAACCAGAAATGTCGACCTCTTGAGACGTCTGCCAAAGCTGGATGGATTGCGCTTCGCCGAGTTTGGCCGGAGCGCCGATGCCTCCAGTCCGTTGCAAGAGGTTACGGGCTTCGGTGACAATCCCGGCAATCTGCGCCTGTTCGCGTTCGTGCCGCCGCAACTGCAGAAGCCGCGCGCGCTCGTCGTCGTGCTGCACGGCTGCGGCCAGACGGCGGCAAGCTACGATCTCGGTGCCGGATGGTCGACGCTCGCCGAGCACTACGGCTTCGCGCTGTTGATGCCCGAGCAGCAGCGCGTCAACAACAGCAACACCTGCTTCAACTGGTTCAATCCGGAAGACACGGCACGGGACAGCGGCGAGGCGTGCTCGATTCGCGAGATGATCGCGCACATGATCGAAACGCATCGCGTCGATCCCAAGCGCATCTTCATCACGGGCCTGTCGGCCGGCGGCGGCATGACATCGGTGATGCTCGCGACCTACCCTGAAGTCTTCGCGGCCGGGGCGGTCATCGCGGGACTTCCCTACGGCATTGCGACGAATCTGCGCGAGGCGCTCGACGGCATGTTTCATTCCCCGGAGCGGCCGGCGCGCGAACTTGGCGATCTGGTGCGGCGGGCCTCGAATCATCGCGGGCCCTGGCCCAGGATCTCGGTGTGGCACGGCAGCGCCGATCGCACCGTCAATCCCGGCAATGCCAACGAGATCGTCAAGCAATGGCTCGACCTGCACGATTTGCCTGACGCGCCGATGGCAGAAACCAACATCGACGGCTATCCGCGCCAGGCCTGGTGGAACAAGGACGGCGAGACTCTCGTCGAATCCTACGCCATCACCGACATGGCCCACGGCACGCCGCTCGGCCTTGCCGACAACGACCAGCGCTATGGCGTGGAAGGCGCGTTCCTGATCGAGGCAGGCATCTCCTCGTCCTATCACATCGCCAAATTCTTCGGCCTCACCGGCTGGATTCCCGACGCGGCGAAGAAGGCCGAACCAAAGCCGACGCCGGCCCGCTCGCCCGCGCCGCATCTGGCACGCTCGATCCGCGCCGCGGTCGCCGAAGAGACGGCCGAGCCGAAGCGCGAGGAGGCCCGCGGCTTCGATCTCGGCCAGATCATCACGCGCGCGCTCACGGCCGCGGGATTGATGAAGTAACTCAGGCCGTCGCGCCGATAAGGCAAGAGTTTTGTGCCCGTCGTCGCTGCGATCCGCGAATGGGGCGACCGCAACCTGAACCAGCCCGCGGCGTTCGCAGACGCCGCGGAATAGAGCATGATCCGGAAAAGTGTGAAGCGGTTTTCCGAACAGATCATGCTCAAACAAAAGCTACATCTCGCCGGTGATGAACGGATTGGTCATCCGCTCCTGGCCGATGCTCGAGCCGGCGCCGTGGCCGCAAATGAAGCCGACATCGTCGCCAAGCGGCAGCAGCTTGGTCTTGATCGAGTCGATCAGGGTCGCGTGACTGCCGCCGGGCAGATCGGTGCGACCGACCGAGCCCGCGAACAGGACGTCGCCGACATGGGCGAAGCGCAGATCCTTGTTGAAGAACACCACGCTGCCGGGCGAGTGGCCGGGGCAATGATAGATCTCGAACTGGAGATCGCCGATCGCCACGCTGTCGCCTTCGTCGAGCCAGCGGTCCGGCTCGAAATTGCGCACCCCCGTCATGCCGAAGCGCGCGCCGCTCTCGACCACGTTGTCGAGCAGGAATTTGTCCGCGACATGCGGGCCCTCGATCGGCACCTTCAGCGCGTCGCGCAGTTCAGCCGCGCCGCCGACATGGTCGATATGGCCGTGAGTCAGCCAGATCTTCTCCACGGTGACGCCGGTCTGTTTGATGGCGTCGAGGATCTTCGGCACGTCGCCGCCGGGATCGATCACCACGGCCTTCTTGGAAGGCTCGTCCCAGATGATGGTGCAATTCTGCTCGAACAGCGTCACGGGGACGATGATCGCGCCCGCTTTCGCGCCTGCCTCGGCTTGTGTCTCGTTTTGCTCTGTCATGGTGTCACAATGCCGATTTTTGCCATGCCGCCAAGCAAAAGATTTGTCCCCGGGGCACGGGAACAGCCGCGGACATCGTCACACGGCGGTCTCAATTCGCCTGCTGTTTTGAACCGGGGCGCTCCTTCCGCGTTCTCCCGCGCGAGAAGCAGTTTTTGGATGGATTTCCCGCATGACTCAGGGCGGCAGCAATTGGTGGCGCGACGGCATCTTCTATCAGGTCTACCCGCGCTCCTTTCAGGATTCAAACGGCGACGGTGTCGGCGATCTCGCCGGCATTTTGCAGCGGCTGCCCTATGTGAAATCGCTCGGCGTCGACGCGATCTGGCTGTCGCCGATCTTCCCCTCGCCAATGGCCGATTTCGGCTACGACATCTCCGACTACACCGGCATCGAGCCGCTGTTCGGCACGATGGCGGATTTCGATGCGCTTCTCGCCGCCGCGCATGACAACGGCCTCAAGCTGATCCTCGACCTCGTGCCGAACCACACCTCGGACCAGCATCCCTGGTTCGTCGAGAGCCGCTCCTCGCGCGACAATCCCAAACGCGACTGGTACATCTGGCGCGACCCGGGCGAGGGTGGCGGCGTGCCGAACAATTGGCTGTCCGAGTTCGGCGGCAGTGCGTGGCAGTTCGACGAGACCACCGGTCAATACTACTATCACGCCTTCCTCGCTCAACAGCCGGATCTCAACTGGCGCAATCCCGATGTCCGCGCCGCGATCTATGACGTGATGCGGTTCTGGCTGGAAAAGGGCGTCGACGGCTTTCGCGTCGACGTGATCTGGCACCTGATCAAGGACGCCGAGTTCCGCGACAATCCGCCGAACCCGCATTATGTCGAGAGCCGGCCGCCGAACGAAAAGATCCTCACGCAATATTCCACCGACCAGCCCGAGGTGCACGACGTCATCGCCGAGATGCGCCGCGTCACGGATGCCTATGATGCCCGCGTCCTGATCGGCGAGATCTATCTGCCGCTGCATCGCCTGATGGCCTATTACGGCAACGACCTCACCGGCGCGCAGATGCCGTTCAATTTCGCGCTGCTCTCGACCTTCTGGAGCGCGCGCTCGATCGAGAAAATCGTCGAGGACTACGAGAAGGCGCTGCCGAAGGGCGCCTGGCCGAACTGGGTGCTCGGCAACCACGATCGCCCACGCGTCGCAAGCCGCGTCGGGCCGGAGCAGGCCCGCATCGCCGCCATGCTGCTGCTGACGCTGCGCGGCACGCCGACGCTGTATTACGGCGACGAGATCGGCATGCATCAGCTCGCGATCGCGCCTGAGGACGTGCGCGACCCCTTCGAGAAGAACGTGCCCGGCATTGGTGTCGGCCGCGACGGCTGCCGCACGCCGATGCAGTGGGATTCGTCCAACTTCGCCGATTTCTCGGAGGTCAGGCCATGGCTGCCGCTGCCGGAGGATCACATCCGCAACAATGTCGTCGATCTCGAGGCCGATTCACGTTCGATCCTGACGCTCTACAGGCGCCTGATCGCGTTGCGGAAGGGGTGTCCGCCGCTGGTCGCAGGCGACTATCATCCGATCGCGGCGCAAGGCGATCTCCTGATCTATCGCCGCGAGGCCGTGGGCAGGGCGGTGATCGTGGTGCTCAATCTCGGCCCCGAGCCGATCGCGGTCACCACCAGCGCGATCAAGTTCGGCAGCGAGGTTCTGCTGTCGACATTCCTGGATCGCGAGGGGGAGCGGCTCGAAGGCGTGCTGGATTTGCGCGGCAATGAGGGCGTGATCATCACGCCGCCCTGACCGTCGTCCTGGACAAGCGAAGCGCAGATCCAGGACCCATTACCCCAGGGAGTAGTTTGGCGAAGATCGTGGTTATCACTTCGTACGACAATCACCTATTGGGGTAATGGGTCCTGGCTTTCGCCGGAACGACAACGGAGTGTGTGGTCGCACCTCCTATCCCGGATGCTTGTTACGCCGCAACGTCTTGTCGATATCACTCCTCTTCAACAGATAATCCAATCCACCGACGCGATACCAGCGATACCCATAAGGCTCCAGCACGACCCGATGCTGGCCGCGCTTGTCGGCGTGGCTGTGGTCCTCCGCGAGCAGATTGATGAGGTGCGCGCCGGCCTCGCCCGGCAGCCCCACCGAGAACGCAGTCTCGCGCGGCTTCTCGTCGAGATTATGCACGAACAGCACGGAATTGTTGCGCCAGTCGTAGCGCATGATGAACACGGCGGGATCGCGCGTCGCGATGATCGAAAAATCGCCCCAGCCGATCTCCGGCACCTCCTTGCGCATCCGGACGATGCGCTCGGTCCAGTTCAGCATCGAGTTGGGATCGCGCCGCTGCTTGGCGACGTTGACGTGCGGATAGCCGTACGGTCCTTCGTCGATGACGGGCAAGGCCGGCTTGTCGCTGGTGGTGAAGCCGCCATGCGGCTCGGTCGACCATTGCATCGGCGTGCGCGCGCAATTGCGTTCCGGCAGCGACAGATCATCGCCCATCGCGATCTCGTCGCCATAGCGGATCACCGGCGTCCCCGGCAGCGTGCACATCAAGCTGTAGGCGAGCTCGAGCCGCCTGCGGTCGCCACCCAGCATCGGAGCCAGGCGACGGCGAATGCCGCGGTCGTAGAGCTGCATGTCCTTGTCGGGACCGAAGCTTTTGAACACGGTGTCGCGCTGCGCCGGGGTCAATCGCCCGAGATCGAGCTCGTCATGATTGCGCAGGAACAGGCCCCATTGCGCCGAGGCGGGCCGCGGCCTGGTCGCCTTCAGCGCTTTCCCCAGCGGGCGGGAATCGGACGAGGCCAGCGCATAGAACAGATGCTGGTTGACCTGGAAATTGAACATCATATGCATGCGGTCGGCATCGCGGCCGAAATATTCCATGTCCGTCTTTGGCAGCACGTTAGCCTCGGCGAGGATGATGGCATCGCCCTGCCGCCATTGCAGGAATTCACGAAACGTCCGCAGCATGTCGTACTGCTCGGCCGGCTTCTTCACCTTGGCGCCTTTGGTCGCGATGACGAAAGGCACGGCATCCATGCGAAAACCCGAGACCCCGAGCTGGATCCAGAAGCCCATGATCTTCAAGATCTCGGTCTGCACACGCGGGTTCGAGGTGTTGAGATCGGGCTGGAAATCGTAGAAGCGGTGGAAGTACCAGGCGCCGGCTTCCTTGTCGCGCGTCCATGTCGATTTCTGAACGCCGGGAAACACCATGCCCTGATTGGCGTTGGCCGGCTTCTTGTCGGACCAGACATACCAGTCGCGGTAGGGCGAATTCCTGTCGCTCCGCGCGGCCTTGAACCAGGGATGCTGGTCGGAGGTGTGGTTGACGACGAGATCGATGATGACGCGAATGCCGCGCTGCTTGCAGCCATGGGTGAACTCGACGAAATCGCCGAGCGTGCCGTAGCGGGCATCGACACTGTAGTAGTCGGCGACATCGTAGCCATCGTCGCGGCCGGGCGAGGTCTGGAACGGCATCAGCCAGATCGTGGTGATGCCGAGGCCGTGCAGATAATCGAGCCGGCGCAACAGGCCCTTGAAATCGCCGATGCCATCGCCGTTGGCGTCCATATAGGTGCCGACGGACAGGCAATAGATGATGGCGTTCTTGTACCAGAGATCGTCGATCATGCGCGCGCAGCCTCGGTGGTTCCGCCGAGGTGCGGCGGCTGCGTGATAAGTGCGTAGGGGAGGGGAGGTTCCGCGCCACTGTCGTCCTGGACAAGCGAAGCGCAGATCCAGGACCCATTGCCACAGGCCAAAATTTGACGAGGACTGGTGGTTATTAGCTCGTGCACCAACGAACTCTTGGGGTAATGGGTCCTGGCTTTCGCCAGGACGACGACGGAGGAATCGGTTATCCTCTCCCCATGGACAATCCCGCCCGCATTGCCCTCGTGCCACCACCCGACCGCCGTCAATCCGAGACGGCGCTGGCGATCGCGCGCGGCACGGCGCGGTTGCTGCGCTCGCTCGGCTTCACCTGCATCAGCGAATTGCCGCTGCCCTCGGGGCGGCGCGCCGATCTCGTCGCGTTGAATGAGCGCGGCGAGATCTGGATCGTCGAGATCAAATCGTCGGTGGAGGATTTGCGCGCCGATCAGAAATGGCACGAATACCGGGCGCATTGCGACCGGCTGTTCTTCGCCTTCACGCAGGACCTGCCTTGCGAGATCTTTCCGCAAGACACGGGTCTGATCATCGCGGATGCCTATGGCGCGCACCTGCACTGCGAGGCGCCCGAGCACAAGCTCGCTGCGGCCACGCGCAAGCAGATGACGTTGCGATTTGGCATGGCTGCGGCGTTGCGGATCAACCGGCTGGTCGATCCGCAGGGGCATGCGGAGTTTTGGGAGTAGCGGCGCCGCGCGCGGGATGTCGTAAGGTGGGCAAAGCGTAGCGTGCCCACCATCCAGGTCAAAGATTGAAGCAGGCACGGTGGGCACGGCGCTTTGCGCCTTTGCCCACCCTACGACACCGTTATCGTGGCGCGCGCTTGGCCAAAATCCGCTGCAACGTGCGCCGGTGCATGTTGAGCCTGCGTGCCGTCTCGGAGACGTTGCGGTTGCACATCTCGTAGATGCGTTGGATGTGTTCCCAGCGCACGCGGTCGGCCGACATCGGGTTCGCCGGCAATTCGGACTTGTCCGAGCCGGTCGACAGCAGCGCCGCGACGACGTCGTCGGCGTCCGCGGGCTTCGAGAGATAATCGACCGCGCCCATCTTCACCGCGGTGACGGCGGTGGCGATGTTGCCATAGCCGGTCAGCACGATTGCGCGGGCGTCGGGGCGCTTCTTCTTCAGCGCCGAGACCACGTCGAGACCGTTGCCGTCACCGAGTCGGAGATCGACCACGGCAAATGCCGGCGCCGCCTTGCCGATCTGCGCCAGGCCGTCCGAGACGGTGTCGCATGACGTCACCGCAAAGCCGCGCGTTTCCATGGCGCGCGACAGCCGCTCCAGAAACGGCTTGTCGTCCTCCACGATCAGCAGCGAGCGGTCGGTCTGTTCATTCAGTTCGGCGATGGCGTTCAAGGTTTGTCCTCTCTCCAACGCATCTACATATGGCCTTGCAATCGGGCGGTGCCAAGGCCGCCAATGGTCGATCGACCCCGTCGTGCGACGCAAGGTCGCGGCCTATCCTATTGTTTCTTCAAAGGTCTCGATAGCCTCAAAACGCTCTCTCGGCCACGTGATCTGGACCACTGCGCCGTGGTCAGGAAAGGTCCGGTTGGTAAACGAGACCTTGGCGCCGGTGCGCTCCAGCAAGGTGCGCGCGATGAACACGCCGAGCCCGAGGCCGCCGCCTTCGTCCTGGTTGCGCCGCCGCGACAAATAGGGCTCGCCGATCCGGTTCAGGATGTCAGGCGGAATGCCGGGACCGTCATCGGAGATCACGAGCTCGATCGTGTCCTTGTTCCACCACGCATTTACTTCAACAGTGGTGCGGGCAAAATCGACCGCGTTCTCGACGATGTTGCCGACGCCGTAGAGGATCGCCGGATTGCGCGAGCCGACCGGCTCGGCCACGATGGCGACGGCGATGCGCACCTTGATATCGACGCCGAAATCGCGGTGCGGCGCCACCACCTCCTCGATCAGCTCCGACAGCTTCATGCGGTCGAACGGCGCGCCGGTGGAGGAGAGCTGGGTGATCTTGCTCAATATGTCGCGGCAACGCTGCGTCTGCTCGCGCAGGGTCTTCAGGTCGGCGGCAAAGTTCGGTTCCTTCACCGTCTTCTCGAGCTCGCGCGAGATCAGGAAGATCGTCGCGAGCGGCGTGCCGAGCTCGTGCGCCGCGGCCGCCGCCAGGCCGTCGAGCTGGGTCAGATGCTGCTCGCGCGTCAGCACCAGCTCGGTCGCGGCCAGCGCGTCGGCGAGCTTGCGCGCCTCCTCGGTTACCTGGAACGAGTAGAGGCTGGTGACGCCGATCGCGAGCGCGATCGAGAGCCAGACGCCGACGAGATAGATCGGCGGCAGCACCAGCGGATCGTCGGAATCCCAGGGCAGCGGCAGATGGAAGAAGAACAGGATCGAGGCGCAGGCGACAGCCAGCACGCCAAGGCCGAAGGTGAAGCGGGCCGGCAGCGCGGTCGCCGAGATCAGCACGGGCGCGAGGAACAGGAACGAGAACGGGTTCTGGAGTCCGCCGGTGAAGAACAGGAGACCCGCCAGCTCCACGATGTTGAGCGCGAGCAGTCCGGCCGCCTGCATTGGCTCCAGCCGCTGCAGCGGATTGGACACGGTCTGGAGCGCCAGATTGAGCGCCGCCGACAGAGCGATGATGCTGACGCAGGGAACGATCTCGACATTGAATTCCAGCCCCTGCGCCACGATGAAGATCGCGGCGAGCTGGCCCAGTACCGCGAGCCAGCGCAGCCGCAGGATCGTATCCAGGCGGATATGCCGCTGCGCGGGGCGAAAGTCGGAAGCGGCAAGTTCGGTCATTTCGGCCAAGGGGGCGGTGCCTTCTCGATCACAAGCGCGCGGCTCACGGAACCACCGGATTACAAGCCTTGCGCTCTCCGCTGCAATAGCAGAAGAACGCCCAGCATGACCGAGAATGACCAGGGTTCAAGCTGGCCGACTGTCGCGGATCGCAGCCTCTCCGCGGCCATCGCGGTCGATCACCTCGTCAAGGTCTACAAGCAGACCCGGGCCGTCGACGACATCTCCTTTTCGCTACCGCGCGGCAGCATCACCGGGCTGCTGGGCGGCAACGGCGCCGGCAAGACCACGACCATCGCGACGATCATGGGCCTCGTGCTGCCGACCTTCGGCCGCGTGCAGGTGCTCGGGCATCGGATGCCGGAGGACAGCGCTTCCGTGCTGGGACGGATGAATTTCGAGAGCCCCTATGTCGACATGCCGATGCGGCTCACGGTGCGTCAGAACCTCACCGTGTTCGGCAAGCTCTATGCGGTGAAGAACCTCTCCGACCGCATCGCTGAGCTGGCCTGCGATCTCGATCTCACCGAGTTCATCGACCGCGCCAACGGCAAGCTCTCCGCAGGACAAAAGACGCGCGTTGCGCTTGCCAAGGCGCTGATCAACCAGCCCGAGCTGCTGCTGCTGGACGAGCCGACCGCCTCGCTGGATCCCGACACCGCCGACTGGGTCCGGGGTCATCTGGAGCGTTATCGCAAGGCGAACAACGCCACCATCTTGCTGGCCTCGCACAACATGCTCGAAGTCGAGCGGCTCTGCGACCGCGTCATCATCATGAAGCGCGGCCGTATCGAGGACGACGATACGCCCGAAGCCATCATGGCGCGCTACAACCGCACCACGCTGGAAGAGGTGTTTCTGGACGTCGCGCGCGGAAGGGTGAACGGCGCACAGGAGGCGGCACGATGAGAAGGCCGTATGTTGCGAACGTAGCCCGGGTGAGCGAAGCGATACCCGGGAACGCCGCCAGCAAGGTCCCGGGTATCGCTTCGCTCATCCGGGCTACGGGAGTGCGCGATGAGTGAGGCCTCCCTCCACCGCGGCATCTCCCTCCATCGCATCGGCGCGATGATCCTGCGCTATTGGTACCTCCTGCTGTCGTCCTGGCCGCGGCTGCTCGAGCTGCTCTACTGGCCGGCGCTGCAGGTCATCACCTGGGGCTTTCTTCAGCTTTATATCGCGCAGAATGCAAACTTCTTCGCACGTGCCGGCGGCACCCTGATCGGCGCGGTCATCCTCTGGGACATCCTGTTTCGCGGGCAGCTTGGCTTTTCGATCTCGTTTCTGGAAGAGATGTGGGCGCGCAACCTCGGCAATCTCATGATGAGCCCGTTGAAGCCGATCGAATTTCTGCTTTCGCTGATGATCATGAGCCTGATCAGGCTCGCGATCGGCGTCATCCCGATGACGCTGCTTGCGCTGTTCCTGTTTCACTTCAACGTTTATGCGCTCGGTGTGCCGCTGATCGCGTTCTTCTGCAACCTGATCTTCACGAGCTGGTCGGTCGGCATCTTCGTCTCTGGCCTGGTGCTGCGAAACGGCCTCGGCGCCGAGAGCATCGTCTGGACCTTGATGTTCGGCATCATGCCGCTCGCCTGCGTCTACTATCCCGTCAGCGTGCTGCCGGTCTGGCTGCAATATGTTGCCTGGACGCTGCCGCCGACCTACGTGTTCGAAGGGATGCGCGCGCTGCTGATCGAAAACACCTTCAGGACCGATCTGATGCTGAGCGCGTTGGCCATCAATGCGGTGCTGTTGATTGCATCTTTTGGGGCATTCCTTGCCCTTTTGCGCAGCGCCAGGATGCAGGGCTCGCTGCTGTCAGGCGGCGAATAACGTAACTTTCTCGTGGATTCAGCCCGGTTTGGGCGACCGGGCCACGTAAATGTACGGAACCATGCATTGACGCAATATTACGCATTCGGCAGTATGCTGCGATGCGAAGAGGAATATAGCGATGCCGATTGGCGAGTTTGGCGGCGCGCCGCCCCTGGTGGCCGAAGGCAGTCCGGTCCTGACGACGCCGATGTACTGGATGTACGAGATGGGGCAAGCCTCTCTCAATCCGGCGCGTGCGATCACGGACGCGACCAAGCTGCTGTTTCAGAATCCCCTCAATCCATGGGCACGCACCGAGGTCGGCAAGTCGGTTGCCGCGGCCTGCGAATTGTTCGAACGCACCACGCGCCGTTACGGCAAGCCGGAATGGGGCCTCAACGACACCGAGGTCAACGGCATCCGCGTTCCCGTCGAGGTTCGCTCGGTCTGGGAAAAGCCGTTCTGCCGCCTGCTCTACTTCGATCGCAAGTTCACCCGTCCGCTGCGCAGCCCGCAGCCGCGCGTGCTGATCGTAGCGCCGATGTCCGGCCATTACGCGACGCTGCTCCGCGGTACCGTCGAGGCTTTCCTGCCGGGGCATGAGGTCTACATCACCGATTGGGCCGATGCCCGCATGGTGCCGCTCAGCGACGGCCGTTTCGATCTCGACGATTACATCGACTACGTCATCGAAATGCTGCATGTCCTCGGCGGTAACACGCATGTGCTGGCGGTTTGCCAGCCCTCGGTTCCCGTCGTCGCTGCCGTTTCCATCATGGAAGCGCTGCGTGATCCCTTCGTGCCGACTTCGATGACGCTGATGGGCGGCCCGATCGACACCCGCCGCAATCCGACCGCGGTGAACAACCTCGCCCAGGAGCGCGGTATCGACTGGTTCCGCAACCACGTCATCACCAAGGTGCCGTTCCCGCATCCGGGCATGATGCGCGACGTCTATCCGGGATTCCTGCAGCTCAACGGCTTCATCAGCATGAATCTCGACCGGCATATGGATGCCCACAAGCAGCTGTTCGCCAATCTGGTGAAGGGCGACGGCGACCTCGTCGACAAGCATCGCGACTTCTACGACGAATATCTCGCGGTGATGGATCTCTCCGCCGAGTATTACCTGCAGACCGTCGACACCGTGTTCGTGAAGCATTCGCTGCCGAAGGGCGAGATGACCCATCGTGGAACACGCGTCGATCCCTCCAAGGTCACGCGCGTCGCGTTGATGACGGTCGAAGGCGAGAACGACGACATCTCCGGCATCGGTCAGACCGAAGCAACGCACACATTGTGCAGCTCGATTCCCGATCATCGCCGCGTTCATTACGTCCAGAAGGGCGTCGGACATTACGGCGTGTTCAACGGCTCCCGTTTCAAATCGGAAATCGTGCCGCGCATCCATGACTTCATGGTCTCGGCGGCGAATCCGAGCTCATTGCAGGCTCTCGCGGCCGAATAATCGCGCATTTCGGCTTTCCCGCTGAAAATCGACGCCCTGTCGGAGGCTCCGACAGGGGCGAGTCCCCGCCAGATTCGCGGTATTTAGGTAGCTTTGTAGGAGTGAGTCCAACCTCACCCCTTGGGGGCGCCGCATGCGCCGAACGGGGGCGAAAAAAGCCGGTTCCAACCCCAGTCTGTAGGGTCTGCCGGACGCCAGACCCCTGTATATTGGGCAAATGATTTGTTTTTGCGCCGAGCGCTTTCCCTGGCGGCGGTTATGGCAGAATCCGGGCGCTCTCCTGCCCCCCGGACTGACAGACATGGCCACTCGCGCACTCCTCTATCGGCGGCCCCACGAGCCGAAGACCCTCCTGATCACCCATGGATCGCAATATTTTGCGATTCGACTGCGCCGGCATCGCCGCGCGCGCCGTTACACGCTCAGAATTCATCCGAGTGATCGCGAAGCCATCCTCACCATGCCGCCGCGCGGCACGCTCGCCGAAGCAAAAGACTTCGCGCAGCGCCACGGCGCATGGATCGCGGCACGTCTCGGCCGTTTGCCGAAGGCCGCACCGTTCCAGCCTGGCACAGTCATACCGCTTCGCGGCGTTTCTCATCGCATCGTTCATCGCGCCGGCACGCGCGGTACGGTGTGGACGGAAGTGCGCGATAGCGGTGAACGCATTCTCTGCGTCGCCGGCGGCGTCGAGCATGCGGATCGTCGCGTCAGCGACTTCCTCAAGCGCGAGGCTCGCCGCGACCTTCAGCGTGCGGCGGAATCCTATGCCGGCGAGCTCGGCGTCAAGGTCAAGCGGCTCTCGATCCGCGATCAATCGAGCCGCTGGGGCTCCTGCACCTCGGCCGGGTCGCTGTCGTTCTCCTGGCGCCTGATCCTCGCGCCGCCCTACGTGCTCGACTATCTCGCCGCGCACGAGGTCGCCCATCTCGTCGAGATGAACCACTCGGCGCGGTTCTGGCGCGTCTGCGGCAAGGTCTGCCCGTCGATGGAGCGCGCCAAGAAGTGGCTCGATACGTACGGCAACGATTTGCACCGGTACGGGGTCGAGGATTAGAGCTCGCGCTGCCAACCCCATCCGATGCTGTCATGGGCCCCGCCAGCCGGGGGGGCGGGTTTTGAGAGGCCGGATTTTTGAAAAGAGAAAACCCCGCGGGATTGGTGGTGTGTGTTTTTAAAAAAATAAGCAGCCCGCCAGCGCAAAAAAT
>NZ_JBVVPM010000011.1:0-132306 GCF_055811255.1 Bradyrhizobium sp. MI1.11 | reverse complement strand
TATATAAAATTTTTTCTGCTTGGGGTCGTTTTTTTTTTTTTTTTTTTTTTTTTTGTTTTTCTTCTCCCCCCCCCCCCCCCCCCCCCCCTCCCTTGCCCCCCCCCCCCCCCCCCCCCCCCGATCCAGTATTCCAGAGGCCTTAGTGATCAATCGAGAAGCCGCGGCGTAATGGATCCCCGCCTCCGCGGGGAATGACAGCGGCGCGCGCGATTCAAGCGTCTGTGCTGCCCGCGCAAGCCGTTGATTTCGTTATCCTCGGCTACTGTGCATGGGGTTGTTTTCGCAGTTTCGTTTTGAGGTCACGCGGACCTCAAGCAGAGCCTAGCGATTTCCGCCGAACAGCCGGTCCATCAGCCAGCCATCGAGTCCTGCGGCTGCTTCCGGTCGCGCATTGGCGCGCGTGGGGGGCGGGCGATAGCCGCCGTTGCTGGCGGGTGCCGGTGCGGGCGCTGCCGCTGTTGGCGGCGACACCTGCGACGTCGCCTGCGCCAGGTTCGACAGGCCCCAGCCACCTGGAGAGCTCGGCAAGGCTGCCACCGGCACGCCCTCGTGCGCCGTCTTCATGAAGCGCGACCAGACTTCGACCGGCAAGCCGCCGCCGGTCGCCTTCTTGGTCGGCGAGTTGTCGTCATTGCCGAGCCACACGCCGGTGACGAGGTTGGCGGTGTAGCCGATGAACCAGGCGTCGCGGTAGTCCTGGCTGGTGCCGGTCTTGCCGGCCGCCGGCCAGCCCGGGATCTCCGCCTTCTTGGCCGTGCCGCTGATCAGCGTTTCCCGCATCATCGCGTTCATCATGCCGACATAGCGCGGATCGACCACCTGGTTGTGCTCGTCCGCCTGGCGCATGTAGAGCAGCTTGCCACTGAGCGTCCTGATCCGCGTGACGACATGCGGCGTCGCCGCGAAGCCGCCATTGGCGAAGGGTGCATAGGCGCCGACCAGCTCGACCATCGAGACTTCGGAGGTGCCGAGCGCGATCGAGGCGTTGGGCTCGAGTTTCGAGGAAATGCCGAGCCGGTGCGCGGTGCGCACCACGTTCTTCGGCCCGACCTCGAGGCCGAGGCGGATGGCGACCGTGTTGAGCGACATCGCGAGCGCCTGGGTCAGCGTCACCGCGCCGAAATATTCGTGGGTGTAGTTCTCAGGTTTCCAGCCCTTGACCTCGATCGGCGCATCCTGGCGGAGCGTGTCGGGCGTCAGCCCCTGCTCGAGCGCGGTCAGGTACACGAATGGCTTGAACGAGGAGCCCGGCTGGCGCCTGGCGGTGACGGCGCGGTTGTACTGGCTCTCGGAATAATTCCGCCCGCCGACCATGGCGCGAACCGCGCCGTCCGGCGTCATCGCCACCAGCGCGCCCTGGCTGACATTGAATTTCACGCTCTTGGCCGCGAGCTCGTCGATGATGGCGGCTTCCGCCACGCTCTGAAGCTTCGGATCGATCGTGGTCTCGACCTTGATGCTCTCGTCGATCTGGCCGACCAGATCGTCCAGCACCTCGCCGATCCAGTCGGCGACGTAGTTGACCGTGCCGGCGCCGACCGGCTTCACATTGTAGGAGGGTTGGCCGATCGAGGCCTGCGCCTGCGCTTCGGTGATGAATTTGGCATCGGCCATCGCATTGAGCACGATTTTCGCGCGCGCTTCTGCGCCCTCGGGGTTGCGGTTCGGCGCGAGCCGCGAAGGCGATTTGACGAGGCCGGCCAGCATCGCGGCCTCCGCGACGGTGACGTTCTTGGCCGACTTGCCGAAATAGCGCTGCGCGGCGGCTTCGACGCCATAGGCGCCGGAGCCGAAATAGACGCGGTTGAGATAGAGCTCCAAGATCTCGTTCTTGGAATGCTTGCGCTCCAGCCAGATCGCGAGCTCCGCTTCCTGCAGCTTGCGCGCCATGGTGCGCTCCTGGGTCAGGAACAGGTTCTTCGCCAATTGCTGCGTCAGCGTCGAGCCACCCTGCGACACGCCACGATGGAGCACGTTGGTGACGAGCGCGCGCAGGATGCCTACGGGATCGATGCCGAAATGCGAATAGAAGCGGCGATCCTCGATGGCGATGAACGCCTTGGGCAGATATTGCGGCAGATCCTTCAGCGAGACGTTGGCGCCGGCCATCTCGCCGCGCTGCGCCAGCATGCTGCCGTCGATGCCGACGATCTGGATCGTCGGCGGCCGCTTGGGGATCTCGAGCGACTGGATCGGCGGCAGATGAGCGCCGACCCAGATCACGACGCCGATCACGGCGATCGCGCCCCACAGACCCAGCACCGCGCCCCAATAGACGAGGCGACCGAGACCGGCGCCAATGCGCGACTTGGATCGCCGCTTGGCACCGCCGCGGCCGGCCGGCGCCTTCCGCTCGCGCGGCGGCTCGTCGCCGGCATCCTCGCTCTTGCGTTTGGCGGATGATTTCGATGATTTCTTCGGCTTGTCATCGCCGCCAGGAATGCGGTCGGCCGCGGTCAAGCGCAGATCGGCGAGTGCCGCAGGCAAGCCGAACAATGGCTCCTTCCGCCCACCCTTTTTCTTTCCCAACCCCATACGCAAACGCCCGGTCAGCCCGCCCCGCCGCACGCTAGCGGTCGCTGTTTAAGGCCCGGTTACCCAGAGCTTAACGCGCGATTAGGAGGTGCGGCATTCGCTGGCCGCAGTTCCGCTGGTTTGCCGGCGGAGCTAGGATCGCCGGCATAAAACAACAGGGAACCCAGATGGGCCACATCGATCCGACCAAGGAGATTTTCGCGCAGTTCCGGGGCAACGATCGCCCCGGTCCGATCCACATGCTCAACCTGGTGCGCTTGCGCAAGGAGGCGGCCTATCCGGACGGCCGCAAGACGAGCGGTGCGGAAGCCTATGCGGCCTATGGCCGCGAGAGCGGCCCGGTGTTCAAACGCCTCGGCGGCCGCATCGTCTGGCAGGGCAAATTCGAGCTGATGCTGATCGGCCCGGAGACTGAGCGCTGGGACCATTGCTTCATCGCCGAATACCCAAGCGTCGCCGCCTTCGTCGAGATGATCCGCGACCCCGTCTATCGCGAAGCGGTGAAGCACCGGCAGGCCGCGGTGGAGGACTCACGGCTCATTCGGCACGCGGTGCTGCCGGTGGGAAAGAACTTTGGCGAGGTGCCGGATTGATTTTCCGTCATGGCCGGGCTGGCCCGGCCATGACGGCGTTGAGGCAGTTGCTTCCGAGAACTAACCCGCCGGACTCGCATCCTCAATGATCGGGCCGAACAGCTCCCAACGTTCGCCGTTGAACTTCATCATCTGAAGCTGCTTGTTGACGCGGTAGTCGGTCGGTGAGGTATTGGCCTTGATGCCGGGCAGCGCGGTGTCGCTGGTCACGTCCTTCAGCGAGGCGGCCTGCTTCATGACGTTCTCGCGCGTCAGGTCGTCGCCGCACTGCTTCAGCACATGGACCAGCAGCTGCGCCGTGCTGTAGCCGTAGGTGTTGAAGTTCGAGTCCTTGTCGCCATCAGGATAATACTTGGCCATGAAGTCGAAATACCTCTTAAGGCCGGCATCGTCCTTCCAGGTCGGATCGAGTGGTTCCTTGCCGTAATTGACGCTGATCAGGCCCTTGGCGGCGTCGAGGCCGGCTGGCTTCAGCACCGCGCCGACCGAGGTGGCGTTGATGTCAACGATCTGCACCGGATGCCAGCCCATCTCGGCGATCTTCTTGATCGCCTGCGCCGCCTGCTTCGGCGTGGTGGCGCTGAAGAACAGATCGGCGCCGGCGTCCTTGATCTTGAGGATCTGCGAATCGACAGTCGGATCGGAGACTTCGTAGGAAGCTTCAGTCACGATCATCTTGGCAGCTTTGTCGCCGAGACCGGCCTTGATGCCGTTCAGATAGTCCTTGCCGAGGTCGTCGTTCTGATAGAGCACGCCGATCTTGGCGTTCGGATGCTCCTTCAGGATGTACTGTCCGTAGATGCGGCCTTCGACGAAGTAGTTGGGGTTGAAGCCCATCGTCCACGGAAAGTTCTTCGGATCCGTGAACCTCGAGGCTCCGGTCGCCGCGAACAGTTGCGGCACCTTCTTCGAGTTGAGATATTTCTGCACGGCTGCGTTCACCGGCGTGCCGATGATCTGGAAGGTCAGCAGGACCTCGTCGCTCTCGACCAGCTTGCGAATCTGCTCCACGGCCTTCGGCGGCGAGTAGGCGTCGTCATACTGGATCAGATTGATCTTGCGGCCGTTGACGCCGCCCTGGTCGTTGATCATCTTGAAATAGGCGGCTTGGGTCTTGCCGATCGACGAATAGGCCGACGCCGGTCCAGAAAACGGCATCGTCTGGCCGACCTTGATCTCGGTATCGCTGGCACCCGGATCATATTTCTTCTGGGCATTGGCCGCCGGCATCGACAGCGCCAGGGTCAGCGCCGTTGCAGTGGCCAGATGCAGAATTCCATTCCTCATTCGCATTTCCTCATTGTTTATTGCCGGTGATCAATCGGGTGCGCTCATGCGCACCTGATGTCACCGCTGAGGGCGAGTGTGGATGAGGCGTTGTTGCAACGCAAGTTGGGCGTGCGCCCGCAGTTCGTAGGGTGGGTTAGCCTTGCGGCTGCGCAAAGCGCAGTCCGCTGGGCGTAACCCACCACTTCTGTTTCCGCGGAAATCAAAAAGGTGGGTTACGCTGCGCTAACCCACCCTACCCAGTAACTAACCCGCTGGACCCGCATCCTCCATGATCGGGCCGAACAGCTCCCAGCGTTCGCCGTTGAACTTCATCATCTGCATCTGCTTGTTGACGCGGTAGTCGTTCGGCCCGGTGTTGATCTTGATGCCGGGCAGCGCGAAGCTCGGGGTGAAGTCCTTGATGTTGGCGACCTGCTTCATCACGTTCTCACGTGACAGGTCGTCGCCGCACTGTTTCAGCACTTGCGTCAGCAATTCGGCGACGGAATAAGCATAGGTGTTGACGGTATTGAGCTTGTCGCCTTCGGGGAAATACTTGTCCATGAAGGCGAAGAAGGCTTTCACGCCCGGATCGTCCTTCCACTGGGGATCGCCGGGCTCCTTGCCGTATTGGGTCGAGATGATGCCCTTGGAGATATCGAGGCCGGCCGGCTTCAGCGTCGCCGAGATCGGGCTCGCATTGATGTCGAGAATGTGCACCGGCGTCCAGCCGAGCTCGGCGACTTTCTTGATCGCCTGCGCCGCGAACTTGGGTGTCGAGGCATCATAGAAAAGATCGGCGCCCAACGACTTCAGCTTGACCACCTGCGAGTCCACCGTCGGATCGGTGACTTCGTAGGAGACTTCGCCGACGATCATGCCGGCGGCCTTGTCACCGAGACCGCTCTTGAGGCCGGCGAGATAGTCGCGGCCCATATCGTCGTTCTGGTAGAGCACGCCGATCTTGGCGTTCGGATGCTCCTTGAGGATGTACTTGGCGTAGATGCGTCCCTCGGACACGTAGTTGGGATTATAGGCGATGGTCCAGGGATAGTTCTGCGGATCGTTGAAGCGCGCGGCGCCGGTCGAGGCCAGCAGCTGCGGGATCTTCTTGCCGTTGAGATATTTTTGCACGGCGGCGTTCGCGGCGGTGCCGATGATCTGGAAGGTGAACAGCACCTCGTCGCCTTCGACGAGCTTGCGCACCTGCTCGACCGTCTTCGGCGGCGAATAGGCATCGTCATACTGGATCAGATTGATCTTGCGGCCGTTGATGCCGCCCTGATCGTTGATCATCTTGAAGTAGGCGGCCTGGGTCTTGCCGATATTGGCGTAGACGGAATAGGGCCCGGAGAACGGCACGGTCTGGCCGATCTTGATCTCGGTGTCGCTCGCGCCGGTGTCGTATTTCTTCTGGGCGAGAGCTTGGTTGGCGGAGAACGCGAAGGCGAGCGCCGCCGTGGCAGTGATGAAGGCTCTGCGATTGCTCATGTGGGGTTGTTCCTCCTGACGGAATTTCCGACCGACGGTCTTGTCCCGTTGATTGCCAACGGTCGCCATCGCTGTCGCAGATTGTGGAGGAACGGCAGGCGACGCGCAAGGATCGCGGCGCCGCGCTATGGCGTCTCAGGTCAGGAACAAGACTGACAGTGCGAGCGCCGCCGGCAGCGCCTGCACCATCAGGATGCGCGTGCTAACGGTCGCTGCGCCATAAGCGCCGGCCACGATCACGCAAAGCAGGAAAAACGCCTTGATCTGGAACGCGAAGGCCGGATTGCCGTGCACCAGCCCCCATACCAGGCCTGCGGCCAGGAAGCCGTTATAGAGCCCCTGGTTGGCGGCCAGCACCTTTGTGATTGCTGCCTTCTCCGGCGTGTTGCGGAAGACCTTCAAGCCCTGCGGCTTGTCCCAGAGAAACATCTCCAGGATCAGGAAGTAAGCGTGCAGTGCGGCGACCAGCGCCACCAAAATATTCGCGATCCAGATCAAGTTGAGCTCCCCCAGCGTCAGCTTTCGGGTGGACGTTAGCACGGTGGGCGTGGCAAGTGCGATGGCGTGTTTCGATGCCATGGTGCTGCAATGCCCGCGCGACCGACCAACCCACCTGTAACCTTCGGCCTCGATCGGCTGGCGACGCCGATCGGGATTGCGCTGCTGGTCACCGACGCCGCGGGCGCCTTGCGCGCGCTCGACTGGGAGGATTACGAGCACCGCATGCGCGAGCTCTTGCGCCTGCATTACGGTGTGGTGGATCTGAGTGACCAACCCGCGCCCGCGGCCATGCGGACCGCGCTGTCGGGCTATTTCGACGGCGACCTCGGCCAGCTCTCAGGCATCGCCTGGCGCATCGCCGGCACGTCGTTCCAGCAGAAGGTCTGGAATGCGTTGACGCAAATCCCTGCCGGCACCACGATGAGTTACGGCGCGCTCGCTGCCAGGATCGACATGCCCAAAGCCATTCGCGCCGTCGGCCATGCCAACGGCTCCAACCCGATCAGCGTGGTGCTGCCGTGCCACCGTCTGATCGGCGCCGATGGTTCTCTGGTGAAGTATGGCGGCGGCCTCGCGCGCAAGCGTTGGTTGCTCCGGCATGAAGGCGTGGCGGTTTAGATATCCGCCTGTGGTCATTCCGGGGCGTGCGTAGCGCGAACCCGGAATCCATTTCTCCGCGTCACCAGTGGCACGATGGATTCCGGGTTCGCCGCTGCGCGACGCCCCGGAACGACGCGAGGAGAGAGGTGCGCAGCCGCCCTCACGCCGCCGGCTGAACCGCCTTGTCGCCGGCCATCACATGGGTCAGCGCGCTCTTGATCGCGGCCTGGCGTGTTGGCGCGCTGATCTGCGCGCCCAGGAGATCGGTGACATAGAACACGTCGCGGGCGCGCTCGCCGAAGGTCGCGACATGGGCCGAGGCGATGTTGAGGTTGAGCTTCGAGATCGCGGTGGTCAGCTCATAGAGCAGGCCGGGCCGGTCGAGGCCGGACATTTCGATCACTGTGTAGCGGTCGGACCATTGGTTGTTGATCGTCACTTCCGGCTCGATCACGAACGGCCGCGCCTTGCCGCGCACGGTGCGCCGCGCCACCACCTCGGGCAGACGCAGCTTGCCTTCCAGCACGTCCTCGATCATCTCGCCGATGCGCGTGGCGCGCCGTCCCTCGTCCTCGTCACGGTCGTATTCCCTGGAGATCGAGATGGTGTCGAGCGCGCGACCGTCGGTCGTGGTGTAGATCTGGGCATCGACGATGTTGGCGCCGGCCGAGGCACAGGCGCCCGCGATGATCGACAGCAGCCAGGGATGGTCGGCGGCGAAGATGGTCAGCTCGGTGACGCCACGCACCTCGTCGAAGCCGACATTGATCGCAAGCTTGTGGCCGGCCTGCTCGCTGGCACGGACGAAGCGCGCATGGCGGATCTTGCGCGGCAGCTCGACCTTGAGCCAATAGGCCGGATAGTGCCGGCCGATATAGGCGTCGAGCTCTTCCGCCGGCCATTCCGCGAAGGCGTTACGGAATTCGGCGTATGCAGCCGTGAGGCGCTTGCCGCGGTCAACCTCCGAGAAGCCGCCCGTCAGCACCGGTTCGGTCTCGTAGTAGAGGGAGCGCAAGAGCTGCGCCTTCCAGCCGTTCCACACGCCCGGGCCGACGCCGCGGATGTCCGCGGTGGTCAGGATCGTCAAGAGCTTCATCTGTTCGACCGACTGCACCACGGCGGCGAAATTCTCGATGGTCTTGCGGTCGGAGAGATCGCGCGATTGTGCGACCGTGGACATCGTCAGATGCTCCTCGATCAGCCAGGCCACGAGCTCGGTGTCGGCCGGGCTGAAGCCGAGCCGCGGGCAGAGCCGTCGCGCCACCTTGGCGCCGGCGATCGAGTGGTCCTCGGGCCGGCCCTTGGCGACGTCGTGCAGCAGCGTCGCGATGTAGATCACGGAGCGATGCTCCGGCCGGATCTTGCGCATCAGGTCGCTCGCCACCGCGAATTCCTCGATGCCGCCGCGTTCGATGTCCTGAAGGAAGCCGACGCAGCGGATCAAATGCTCGTCGACGGTGTAGTGATGATACATGTTGAACTGCATCATCGAGACGATCTTGCCAAAGGCGCGGATGAAATGGCCGAGCACGCCGGTCTCGTTCATCCGCCGCAGCACGATCTCCGCGTTGTCGGACGTCAGGATCTCCATGAACAGCCGGTTGGCCTCGGGATTCTCGCGCATCTGCGCGTTGATCAGGCCAAGCGAACGCGTCACGTCGCGCATCGCGTCCGGATGGAAGGCGAGATTGTTCTTCTGCGCCAGGCGGAAGATCCGGATCAAATTGACCGGATCGTGCTTGAACACGTCGGGCGCCGCAACGTTGATGCGGTTGTTGTCGACGATGAAATCGTCGCTGTCGGGCACCCGCCGCTTCGCCGCGGTGGGGCGCAGCCGCGCCATCATCCGGCTCAGCACCGGCGCGGGCTTGGCCTGCTGGTCCTCGAGCTTGGCGCAGAGGATGGCAGTGAGGTTGCCGACTTCCTTGGCGACCAGGAAGTAGTGCTTCATGAAGCGCTCGACGTCCTGCATGCCGGGGTGCGAGGTGTAGCCGAGCCGGACCGCGATCTCGCGCTGAAGGTCGAAGGAGAGGCGCTCTTCGGCGCGGCCGGAGTAAAAGTGAAGATTGCAGCGTACCGACCAGAGGAAGTCGGCGCAGCGGCGGAAGGTGCGGTATTCCTGCGCGTCGAACACGCCGCGGTCGACCAGCTCGTCGGTGTCGCTCACGCGGTAGACGTATTTTGCGATCCAGAACAGCGTGTGCAGGTCGCGGAGCGCACCCTTGCCGTCCTTGACGTTGGGTTCGACCAGATAACGCGATTGACCGCCGCGGCGATGCCGCTCCTCACGCTCGGCGAGTTTGGCGGTGACGAACTCCGACGCAGTGCCTTGCACGACCTCCTTGTCGAAGCGGGCGACCAGCTCGTCATAGAGCGGCCGGTCGCCGGTAAGAAAGCGCGTCTCCAGGATCGCGGTGCGGATGGTCATGTCGCCTCGCGCCTGCCGGATCGACTCGTCGACCGAGCGGGTGGCGTGACCGACCTTCAGCCCCATGTCCCAAAGACAATAGAGGATGGCCTCGGCGACCTGCTCGCCCCAGGCGGTCTGCTTGTAGGGCAGGATGAAGAGCAGATCGATGTCGGACTCGGGAGCCATCAGGCCGCGGCCATAGCCGCCGGTCGCCACCACCGCCATGCGCTCGGCACCGCTCGGGATCGGCGAGCGGTAGAGATGGCGGGTCGCGGCCGAATACAGGATGCGGATGATCTCGTCCTGCACGTGGCACAGCCGCTCGGCGCAGCGCCGGCCGTGACGGTCCTTCAGCAGGATCGTCTGTGCCGCGGCGCGCGACGCAATCAGCTCGGCCTTGAGCAGTTGCGCCATGGCGGTGCGGAACGCGTCCTCGCGTCCCTGGTGCTTCTCGGCAAGCGCATCGACCGCGGCGGTGATCCGCGCGGTGTCGAAGCGATCGTCCACCTCGGCCTTGTGCTCAGTCGCGACGCTGTCCATGTCTCACCGGATATAAGAGGCGGCAGGCGCTGTCACCCGCCATTCTCTCGCAATAGTCGTTCCATGCTGGAAAGGTGCGGCTTTGGGTAAAGCTGTTCTCGGCCGGCGCGCTTTCGAGGGGCGGATTTTCTCGTTGACCTCTAGATGTAACTCATTGAAAAACAATGAAGTTTCGAGGAGGCCGGGCATGACCAGGATTACACGACGCATACTGCTGGCGGGAGCGGTCGCTCTTGCCGTGTCCCCCGCGGCGCGGGCGGCGGATCCACTCAAGGAAATCCGTATCGACTGGGCGACCTATAATCCGGTGTCGATGGTCCTGAAACAGAAGGGGCTCCTGGAAAAGGAGTTCGCCAAGGACGGCATCACCGTCACCTGGGTGCAGTCGGCCGGCTCCAACAAGGCGCTCGAATTCCTCAATGCGGGCTCGATCGATTTCGGCTCGACCGCGGGCTCGGCGGCGCTGGTCGCACGTATCAACGGCAACCCGATCAAGTCGATCTACGTCTATTCGCGTCCCGAATGGACGGCGTTGGTGACATCAAAGGATTCCAAGATCGCCGATGTGGCCGGCCTCAAGGGCAAGCGCGTCGCGGTGACGCGCGGCACCGATCCGCATATTTTCCTGGTGCGCGCGCTGCTTGGCGCAGGTCTCACCGAAAAGGACATCACGCCGGTGCTGCTCCAGCACGCCGACGGCAAGACCGCGCTGATCCGCGGCGACGTCGATGCGTGGGCCGGGCTGGATCCGATGATGGCGCAGGCCGAGGTCGAGGATGGCGCGAAACTGTTCTACCGCAAGGCCGAGGCCAACACTTGGGGCATCCTCAATGTGCGCGAGCAGTTTTTGAAGGACTATCCGGACGCCGCCCGCCGCGTGCTCGCCGTTTACGAAGAGGCGCGCAAATATTCGCTGGCGAATTACGACGAGCTCAAGAAGACCTTCATCGCCGTGACCAAGCTGCCGGAGCCTGTCGTCGACAAGCAGCTCAAGGAGCGCACCGAGCTCACTCACAGCCGCATCGGCGCGCCCCAGCGTGAATCGATCCTCGCCGCGGGCCTCGCACTGCAACAGGCCGGCGTCGTCGACGCCAAGGTCGATGTGAAGGCGACGCTGGATGCGTTGATCGACGATCAGGTCCCGCTGCCGACGAATTGAGGGGGCTCTTTCCCTCCCCCCTTGTGGGGGAGGGTGCCTCGCGAAGCGAGGCGGGTGAGGGGTTCTTTCCTCACGATCAGTATTGCGAGCCGAGAGAACCCCTCATCCGGCGCTTCGCGCCACCTTCTCCCGCAAGGGGAGCAGGGAAAAGCAGCGGAGGGCGTGGCAAGAGTAGTGTTGCAATCTTGCACAAGACGCGCTTCCTACCGGCCATGATCTCCGACGCGCCAGTGCTGCAACAAACCGCGGAACCGGCTGAAGGCGCCGCCGCGCCTTCGCGGGTCTCGCGCTATGCACGGCCGATACTGGGTGTGTTGTTGCCGCTCACCCTCGCGCTCGGTTGGGAGTTCCTGGTCTGGCGCGGCTGGTCCAACGGCCGGCTGGTGCCGCCGCCCTCGCGCGTGTTCGCCACCATCACTGATCTTGCCCGCTCCGGTGAGTTGGTCCGTCACATCGCCGCGACACTGTGGCGCGTCGGTCTCGGCTTTGCGTTCGGCGTGGTCGCGGGCACCTTCCTCGGCGCCATCTCCGGCTATTGGTCACTGGCGCGGCGGCTGCTCGATCCGACCGTGCAGGCGCTGCGCGCAATTCCATCGCTGGCCTGGGTGCCGCTGTTCATCCTCTGGCTCGGCATCTTCGAGACCTCCAAGATTGCGCTGATCGCGGTCGGCGTGTTCTTCCCTGTGTATCTCGGCGTGATGGGCGCGATCCTCATGGTCGATCGCAAGATCGTCGAGGTCGGTCGCACCTTCCGTCTCTCCGGACCTGCCATGATCCGCCGTATCCTGCTGCCTGCGGTGCTGCCGGCCTATGTCGTGTCCTTGCGCGTCGGTCTTGGTCTGGGCTGGATGTTCGTGGTGGCGGCCGAGTTGATCGGCGCGTCCGAAGGGCTCGGCTATCTCCTGCTCGACGGCCAGCAGCTCGGCAAGCCCGCGCAGATCCTCGCCGCCATCGTGATCTTCGCGATCCTCGGCAAGCTCACGGATTGGTTGATCGAGATCGCGGCTGCGCCCTTCCTGCGCTGGCAGGACGCCTTCGGGCGTACGGTGGGAGCATAATGCGATGCTGGCGCTCGACCGGGTCAGCAAGACCTATCCCAACAGCGTGCAGGCGCTGGCGCGCTTCTCCGCCGAGATCAGGCAAGGCGAGATCGTCGCCATCATCGGCGGCTCGGGCTGTGGCAAGTCCACACTGCTGCGCGCCATTGCGGGCCTCGACCGCGCAAGCTCGGGCACGGTGACGCTCGACGGCGAGGCGATCGCCGCGCCGCATGCCAAGATCGGCATCATCTTCCAGGAGCCGCGGCTGCTGCCCTGGCTCAGCGTCGCCGACAATATCGGCTTTGGTCTTGCCGATGGGCCCGCGACCGAGCGGCGCGAGAAGGTGGCGCGTGCGCTCGATCGCGTCGGGCTCGCCGAGAAGGCGCAGGCCTGGCCGCGCGAGCTCTCGGGCGGGCAGGCACAGCGCGTCGCGATCGCCCGCGCCCTGGTGCCGCAGCCCGAGGTGCTCTTGCTCGACGAGCCGTTCTCGGCGCTCGATGCCTTCACCCGCAGGGACCTCCAGGATCATCTGCTCGATCTCTGGGCCGACACGCGGCCGACGCTCATCCTCGTCACGCATGACGTCGACGAGGCCGTGGTGCTGGCCGACCGCGTGCTGGTGATGCGACCGCGGCCGGGCCGGCTGTTTGATCAGATCGAGATCAATCTCGGCCGGCCACGCGACCGCAATGCGCCGCTGTTCGAGAATTTCAAGCGAAGTGTGCTGACGTCACTCGACCGCTCGCTCGACCGCAACGTGCCCGACCGTGACGCAACCCAGGGTCCCGGTCAGGCCATGTGGTGGTGACAATTTCTCTCTGAGCCGGTACATCGCAAGCCGGTACTTCGTAGAGACGATTTTTCCGGGAGAGAACAAGATGGACGCCGCAGAACTGCGCCAGATGCAGGCCCCGATCAAGGAGCGCTACAAGACCGATCCCAAGACCGCGATGATCACGCTGAAGGCCAAGGGCTCGACCGACAGCGAAGGCATCGCCTGCAAGGTCGAGACCGGCCGCGCCATCGCAATGGCCGGCCTGCATCCCGCAACCGGCGGCTCCGGCCTCGAGCTCTGCTCCGGCGACATGCTGCTCGAGGCGCTGGTCGCCTGCGCCGGCGTCACGCTGAAATCGGTCGCGACCGCGATCGAGGTGCCCTTGAAGACCGGCAACGTCTACGCCGAGGGCGATCTCGATTTCCGCGGCACGCTCGGCGTCGACAAGGAGACCCCGGTCGGCTTCGCCGAGATCCGTCTGCGCTTCGAGGTCGACACTGATGCGCCGCAAGACAAGCTCGACCTGCTGCTCAAGCTGACCGAACGCTATTGCGTGGTCTACCAGACCATCAAGAACGGCCCGAAGGTTTCGGTCTCGATGCAGCGGATGTAGCGAGCGAAGGCCGCTCGCCCCACAATTAGTGTCGTCTCGGCGAAGCCCGGGACGACAAAGAAAAAAATGTCCCCCGAGCTCCACTTCATCCTCATCCTCGTTCTGCGCATGATGGTCGCGGCGGCGTTCGTCGTGACGGCGTCGATCATCACCGAGCGCTCGGGGCCGGTGATCGGCGCGCTGGTCGCGACCTTGCCGGTCTCGGCCGGACCATCCTACGTCTTCCTCGCGCTCGACCACGATGCCGCCTTCATCGCGCAGGGCGCACTGTCGAGCTTGCCGGTCAATGCAGCGACGATCTTCATGTGCGTTACCTATGTGGTGCTGGCACAGCGGCGTAGCCTTCTGGTGAGTTGCGGAAGCGCGGTCGCAGTCTGGATCGTGTTCGCATCGATCATCAAGCAGTTCGATTGGCCGCTCACCGCCGGGCTCGCCGCCAATCTGATCGCGTTCGGCATCTGCATTCCGTTGCTCGCGGGCTATCGCCACGCGAAGATGCCGCTGGTGACGCGGCGCTGGTATGACGTGCCGATGCGGGCTGCGCTGGTCGCGACCCTGGTCGCGATCGTCGTCTCGACCTCGGGCTGGGTCGGTCCCCGGATCAGCGGCATCATCGCGCTGTACCCGGTGGTGTTCTCCAGCATCATGGTGATCCTGCATCCCCGCATCGGCGGCCCTCCGACTGCTGCCGTGCTCGCCAACTCCGCCTGGGGCCTGCTCGGATTCGGCATGGCGATCGCCACAATGCACGTGGCGGTGGAATGGTTCGGTTCGGCCATCGGTCTTGGGCTTGCACTCGCCACATGCATCGTTTGGAACCTTACGCTATGGGGGATCGGGCGCAGTACGTTGCACAAGGCGCGGCAAGCACCGTGACACTACGGACATGCGGCACGGCGTCGCCGGATTCTTCCGTAGCAAACTCGCCATGACCGATCACGAGACGCTTTCCTTCAAACCCCTGAAGGACCAAGGCCATTTCAATTCAGCGCGGACCAAGCAGCGTGTAAGGCGTGCCGTCGTACAGCTTTAGGCTGCTTTGTCGGCCATCGCCTTTCCCAGAATTCGTTAGCACTTTATTCGAGTCTTATAGGTATTGAATCATCTTGCGTACCCGCCTCGGTCTTCGCAACGCGAGTTTACCGGCGGAATTTTCGATTGGAATTCGGTGCGTGTGCCGCGCCGTCACGTCCCCTGATCCCGTCACGCAATTTCATGATTTTGGAGATTCACTGATGTTTGGTCGCAAGTCCCGCAACGACGCGGACGCTCAGCTCGCAGCCATCGGGCGCTCGCAGGCCATGATCGAGTTTGCCATGGACGGCACGATCCTTCACGCCAACGAAAATTTCTTGAATGCCCTCGGCTATTCCCTCGACGAAATCAAGGGGAAGAAGCACGCCATGTTCATGCCGGCCGATCAGCGCGATAGCGCCGAGTACAAGGCGTTCTGGGCCGCATTGAACCGCGGCGAGTATCAGGCAAGCGAGTTCAAGCGGATCGCGAAGGGCGGCCGCGAGATCTGGATCGAAGCATCCTACAATCCGGTGCTCGACGGCGACGGCAAGACGGTGATGGTCGCCAAGATTGCGACCGAAATCACCGAGAAGAAGATCCGGAGCATGACGGACGCTTCGAAGATCGCTGCTGTGGGCCGCGCCCAGGCCGTGATCGAGTTCAAGCTCGACGGCACCATCGTCACCGCGAACGAGAATTTCTGCAAGGCGCTCGGCTATTCGCTTGCCGAGATCCAGGGCAAGCATCACAGCCTGTTCGTGCCCCAGGCCGAGCGCGACGGCGCGGCCTATCGCGAGTTCTGGGCCAAGCTAAACCGCGGCGAATACCAGGCTGGCGAGTTCAAGCGCATCGGCAAGGGCGGCCGCGAGGTTTGGATTCTAGCCTCCTACAATCCGCTACTCGATGAGAACGGCAAGCCCTTCGGCGTCGCCAAGTTCGCCACCGACGTCACCGCCGAGAAGATGAAGACCGCCGATCTCGCCGGCCAGATCGCGGCGATCGAGAAGGCGCAGGCGGTGATCGAGTTCAACATGGACGGCACGATCATCACCGCCAATGCCAATTTCCTCGGTGCCCTCGGCTATTCGCTGGCGGAGATCAAAGGCAAGCACCACAGCATGTTCGTCGAGCCTTCGGAGCGCGATGGCAATGGCTATCGCGAGTTCTGGGCCGCGCTCAACCGCGGCCAGTACCAGGCGGCCGAATACAAGCGCATCGGCAAGGGCGGCAAGGAGGTCTATATCCAGGCCTCCTACAACCCGATCATGGATCTCAACGGCAAGCCGTTCAAGGTCGTGAAATATGCGACCGACGTCACGAAGCAGGTGCTGGTCCGCATGGGCAACGAGCGCGTCCGCAGCATGATGGAATCGGTCGCCGCCGGATCGGAGGAGCTGAACGCCTCGGTGCGGGAGATCTCCGAGGCCATGACCAAATCGCGCGAGACGGCGATGAGCGCGGTGGAGCAGGTCGCGTCCGCTGATGCCCAGGCCCAGCGCCTCACTGAAGCGGCGCTGGCGATGAGCGGGATCGTCGAGCTCATCAACAACATCACCGGGCAGATCAATCTCCTGGCACTTAACGCCACCATCGAATCCGCCCGCGCCGGCGAAGCCGGTCGGGGCTTTGCAGTGGTGGCCTCGGAGGTCAAGAGCCTCGCTAACCAAGCCAAGCAGGCCACTGACAAGATCGGCGCTGAGATCGGTAGCCTCAACGGTATCTCCGGAGACGTCGTCACCGCCCTGGCTTCGATCAAGACGGCTATCAGCAACGTCAGCGAATATGTGACGTCGACGGCCGCGGCAATCGAAGAGCAGAGCACCGTGACCAACGAGATGTCGACCAGCATGCAGCGCGCCGCAGCGGAAGCAGCGGCGATTTCGGCGAGGGCATAGCCAGCGCTCAGAACGGGGGTGGGTTAGCGGAGCGTTTAGTTTCTGCGGTGACGGAAGTGGTGGGTTACGCCTTCGGCTAACCCACCCCACGGCACCTCATGCCTTCGGCAGCTTGGCCTTCAAAGCATACAGCGCGTCCAGTGCTTCGCGCGGCGACATCTCGTCCGGATGCAGCGCCTTCACCGCGTCCATCAGCAGTTCGGCTTCGCTCGGCGGGGCGGCTTCTGCGGCGGCGCGCGAGGGCACCGCGAACAGCGGCAGATCGTCGGCCAGCGCGCGCGCCGTCTGACCGCGGTCCTGGGCTTCCAGCTTCGCCAGCACCGATTTCGCGCGCGTGATCACGGCCGGTGGCAGGCCGGCGAGCTTGGCGACCTGAATGCCGTAAGAGCGATCGGCCGAACCCGGCAACACCTCGTGCAGGAACACGACGTTGCCCTGCCATTCCTTCACCCGCACGGTCGCGTTGAACATCCGCGGCAGTCTTGCGGAGAGCGCCGTCAGCTCGTGATAATGCGTCGCGAACAGCGTGCGGCAACGGTTACTCTCGTGCAGATGCTCGATCGCGGCCCAGGCGATCGAGAGGCCGTCGAAGGTCGCAGTGCCGCGGCCGATTTCATCAAGGATCACGAGCGCGCGCTCGCCGGCCTGGTTCAGGATCGCGGCGGTCTCGACCATCTCGACCATGAAGGTGGAACGGCCGCGGGCGAGATCGTCGGCGGCGCCGACACGTGAGAACAGGCGGTCGATGATGCCGATCCGCGCGCGTGTCGCCGGCACGAAGCTGCCGATCTGGGCGAGCAACGCAATCAGCGCGTTCTGGCGCAGGAAGGTCGATTTACCGGCCATGTTCGGACCAGTCAGCAACCAGAGCTGGCCGGACTTTTGCGCAGGGCCCGGCGAGAGATCGCAGGCATTGGCGATGAACGGCTCGCCATTGCGCTTCAAGGCCTGCTCGACCACCGGATGGCGACCCGCCTCGATGGCAAAGCCGAGAGACGCGTCCACCTCGGGCCGCACATAGTTCTCGTCGATCGCCAGCTTGGCCAGCGACGTCGCGACGTCGAGCAGCGCAAAGGCGTGAGCGGCGGCGCGCAGCTCCTCGCTGATTGCCAGAGCCTTGGCGCAGAGCCGCTCGAAAATTTCGAGCTCGAGTCCGAGTGCGCGGTCGCCGGCATTGGCGATCTTGGCTTCGATCTCTCCCAGTTCCGAGGTGGTAAAGCGGACCTGGCCGGCCAGCGTCTGGCGGTGGATGAAGGTTGCGTTCAGCGGCGCCGACATCAGCTTGTCGCCGTGCTGCGCGGTGACCTCGACGAAATAGCCGAGCACGTTGTTGTGCCGGATTTTGAGACCCTTCACACCCGTGTTGTCGGCGTAGCGCGCCTGCATCGAGGCCACCACCAGGCGTGAGGCGTCGCGGAGGTTTCGCGTTTCGTCCAGCGCAGGCTCATAGCCTTGGCGAACGAACCCGCCGTCGCGCTTGATCAGCGGCAGTTGATCGTCGAGCGCCCTGGCGAATTCCGCCGCGAGCTCGCGCGATGGCCTTTGCAGCGCCGCCATCACCACGGCGATCTCCTGCGGCGGCTGGTCGAGTTCGTCAAGCCGCGTCAGCACCTGGTCGGCGGCGATGATGCCGTCGCGCAGGCCGGCGAGGTCGCGCGGCCCGCCGCGGCCGACGGATATACGGGCCAGCGCTCGCGACATGTCGGGGGCGCCGCGCAGGATGCTGCGAATGTCCTCGCGCGCGGCCGAGTCGGCAACGAAGCTGCCGACGGCATCGAGCCGCCGCGCAATCGCCGCCGCATCGGTCAGCGGCGCGGCAAGCCGCTGCGCCAGCAGGCGCGAGCCGGCCGAGGTCACCGTGCAGTCGATCGCATCGAGCAGCGAGCCGCGGCGTTCTCCGGCCAAGGTCCGCGTCAGTTCGAGATTGGCACGGGTGGCGGGATCGATCGCCATGGTCGCGCCCGAGGCTTCGCGCGCGGGCGGTGACAGCGGCGGATGTTTGCCGACCTGGGTGCGGTCGACATAGGTGACGGCGGCGGCGGCGGCAGTGGCTTCCAGCCGCGTCAGCTGGGACAGTCCGTCCATGGTCGCGACGGCAAAATAGTCGCATAGCCGCTTCTCGGCGGTGGCGCCGTCGAAGACGTCGCGGGTCAGCGGCGTCACCGCCGGCAGCTCGCGCAGAGTCTGTCCAAGCTCGCTGTCGTTATAGAGCGCGTCGGTGACGATCACCTCGTTCGGATTGATGCGCGCCAGAGTGGCGGCGAGTTCGCCGCCCGAACATTCCGTCACCGTGAATTCGGCGGTCGAGATGTCGATCCAGGCGAGGCCAAAGCGGTCACCGCCCGCAGACGAGCGCGCGCGCGCGAGCGCCAGCAGGTAATTGTTGGCGCGCGCGTCGAGCAGCGTGTCCTCGGTCAGCGTGCCCGGCGTGACCAGGCGCACCACGCCGCGGCGCACGACGCTCTTGTTGCCGCGCGCCTTGGCGGCGGCGGGATCCTCGGTCTGCTCGCACACCGCGACCCGGTGCCCGGCGACGATCAGCCGGTGCAGATAATCCTCGGAGCGCTCGACTGGCACGCCGCACATCGGGATATCGGCGCCTTGATGCTTGCCGCGCTTGGTCAGGACGATGCCGAGTGTCCTGGAGGCGATCTCTGCGTCCTCGAAGAACAGCTCGTAAAAGTCGCCCATCCGGTAGAACAGCAAGAGGCCCTGATGCGCGGCCTTGATTTCAAGGTACTGTTCCATCATCGGCGTCACGCGCGCGGCAGCTTCCGCCTGCGGCGCGGGCGTATCGTCGGGGGGCGGTACAGGGATCGGTTGTTGCATTGTCATGGGCGGCGCAACCTACAAAATTTCGCCCCGCGCTCCTATCGCTTTGGCCGGGAAGGGGAGGTTTTCCACGTTGTCCGCACCGCGGCATGCGCAACTCGCGTGCGCACCCCCAGGAACACGCGCGTATCGGTCAATTGACCTCCCGCGGGCACCCTCCTAAAACTCCGCCGACATTCAAGAATTTAGGCCGGATCGCGGCATTCAGGGAGAACAACGATGCGTGACGTCTTTATCTGCGATGCCGTGCGGACCCCGATCGGCCGTTTTGGCGGCTCGCTCGCCAAGGTGCGTGCCGACGACCTTGCGGCGGCCCCGATCAAGGCTCTGATGGCCAAGCACCCCAATCTCGATTGGGCACAGGTTGACGAGGTCTTCTTCGGCTGTGCCAACCAGGCCGGCGAGGACAACCGCAACGTTGCACGCATGGCGCTCCTGCTTGCGGGCCTGCCGGATTCGGTTCCAGGCCAGACCCTGAACCGGCTCTGTGCCTCCGGTCTCGATGCGGTCGGTGCCGCCGGCCGCGCCATCCGCTCCGGCGAGATCGAGCTTGCGATTGCCGGCGGCGTCGAATCCATGACGCGCGCGCCCTTCGTGATGGGCAAGGCGCAGGAAGCGTTCTCGCGCTCGGCTGAGATCTTCGACACCACGATCGGCTGGCGCTTCATCAATCCGCTGCTGAAGGCGCAGTATGGCGTCGACGCGATGCCCGAGACCGGCGAGAACGTCGCCGAGGAATTCCAGGTCTCGCGCGCCGATCAGGACGCCTTCGCGATCCGCTCGCAGCAGCGCGCGGGCGCCGCGATCGCGGCCGGCTATTTCGCCGAGGAGATCATCCCGATCACCATTCCCGGCGGCAAGGCCGGCCCTGTTACAGTCGACAAGGACGAGCATCCGCGTCCCGAGACCACGCTGGAAGCCCTGACCAAGCTCAGGCCGATCGTGCGCAATCCCGGCACGGTGACCGCCGGCAACGCCTCCGGCGTCAATGACGGCGCCGCCGCGATGATCCTGGCGTCCGAGGCTGCCGTGAAGAAGCACGGCCTGACACCCCGCGCGCGCATCCTCGGCCTCGCCTCGGCCGGCGTGCCGCCGCGCATCATGGGCATCGGCCCGGTGCCGGCCACCCGCAAGCTGATGGAGCGTCTCGGCAAGAAGATCAGCGATTTCGACCTGATCGAGCTCAACGAAGCGTTCGCCTCGCAGGGCATCGCCTGCATGCGCCAGCTCGGCGTTGCCGACGATGCCGATTTCGTCAATCCGCATGGCGGCGCGATCGCACTCGGTCATCCCCTCGGCATGAGCGGCGCGCGCCTCGCGCTCACCGCCGTGCACGGCATGGAGAAGCGCGGCGGCAAGCTGGCGCTCGCCACCATGTGCGTCGGCGTCGGCCAGGGCGTGGCTGTCGCGATCGAGAAGCTGAATTGACGAGACGCGCAGCGTGCCGTCATCCCGGGGCGGGGCATTTGCACCGAACCCGGGATCTCGATATTCCGGGTTCAGCCCTCGGGCTGCCCCGGAACGACAGGGAGAAAACCGTGCCATGATCATCGCGAGCGAGCAGGACGTCACGGCCGCGGCATTGGCGGTGATGGAGCGGACGTCAGATCCGCGGCTGCGCCAGATGATGGTCTCTCTGGTCAAGCACCTGCATGCCTTCGTCCGCGACGTTCGCCTGACGGAGAAAGAGTTTCGCGACGCCACGGCTGTCATCGCCGAGCTCGGCAAGCTCTCGACCGACACGCATAACGAGGTCGTGCTGATGGCAGGCTCGCTCGGCGTCTCGCCGCTGGTGTGCCTGCTGAACAACGGCGACCAGGGCAACACGGAAACCGACCAGTCGCTGCTCGGACCGTTCTGGCGATTGAACTCGCCGCGGGTGGAAAATGGGGGATCGATCGTCCGCTCCGAGACGCCGGGCGCGCCGCTGTTCGTCAACGGCCGCGTCGTGGACAAGGACGGCCGTCCCGTCGCCGGCGCCGAGGTCGATGTCTGGCACGCATCGCCCGTGGGTCTCTATGAAAACCAGGACCCCGAGCAGGCCGACATGAACCTGCGCGGCAAGTTTACGACCGACCACGACGGAGCCTTCTCTTTCCGCTCCGTGATGATGGTCGGCTATCCCATTCCGACCGACGGCGTGGTCGGCCGCCTTCTGGAGGCGCAAGGCCGGCATCCCTATCGTCCCGCGCACCTGCATGCGTTGATCTTCAAGCCCGGATTCAAGGTGCTGATCTCGCAGGTCTACGACCCCGCCGATCCGCATATCGACAGCGACGTGCAGTTCGGCGTGACCAAGGCGCTGATCGGCAAGTTCCTGCGCCATGACACGCCACATCCGAGCGAGCGCGACGTCGCGACGCCATGGTATTCGCTCGACCATGTCTACCGGCTCGAAGCCGGCGAGGCCGTCCTGCCGCGTCCGCCGATCAAATAGGGCTCAAAGCCGCTTCCCCCAATTAGTTATATCCTATAATGATTGGCGGAAGCGTTGACCGGTCGGAAAAAGGCCGGGGAGGAGTTCGCCAATGACATTGATCTATCCCGTCGACAGCAACACGGCGCATCCGCTGCCGCTGTCGCCCGAGTACAAGAGCTCGATCAAGCGCGCGCCGAACAAGCCCTTGATCCCGATGCGCCATACGCTGTCGGAGCTGACCGGCCCGGTCTACGGCCATGAGACCGTGCGCGAGGGCGACAGCGACCTCACCACCCAACACACCGGCGAGCCGCTCGGCGAACGCATCATCGTGCACGGCCATGTGCGCGACGAGGACGGCCGCGGCGTGCCGAACTCGCTGGTCGAGATCTGGCAGGCCAATTCCTGCGGCCGTTACGTTCACGTCCGCGACCAGCATCCGGCGCCGCTCGATCCGAACTTTACGGGCGCGGGCCGCACTGTCAGCGATGCTGCGGGCTATTACCGCTTCGTCACCATCAAGCCCGGCGCCTATCCGTGGGGCAACCATCATAACGCCTGGCGTCCCGCACACATCCATCTCTCGGTGTTCGGCCATTCCTTTGTCACGCGCCTCGTGACGCAGATGTACTTCCCGGCCGATCCGCTATTCCCGTTCGATCCGATCTTCAATTCGGTGCCGGACGAGAAGGCGCGGGCGCGGATGGTGTCGTCGTTCGATCTCGAGAACACCCAGCCCGAATGGGCGCTGTGCTACCGCTTTGACGTCGTGCTGCGCGGCAAGAACGCCACCCCTATGGAGAACCATTAAGTGCAGGACAATGGGATTACGCCGTCGCAGACCGTCGGCCCGTTCTTCAAATACGGCCTGACGCCGACCGGCGAGTACGCCTGGAACGACGCGTTTACCAACTCGACGCTAACGCCCGACGTCACCGGCGAGCGTGTCCGGATCGAGGGCCGCGTGTTCGACGGCGATGGGGTCGCCGTGCCCGATGCCATGCTGGAGATCTGGCAGGCCGATGCGCAGGGGCGCTTCGCCGATCCGCAGGACAAACGCGCCCTGCCGAATGCGAGCTTCCGTGGCTTTGCCCGCTGCGGCACCGACAAGGACGGCAATTATTCCTTTGAAACTATCAAGCCGGGCGCGGTGCCCGATCCCGACGGCAAGCCGCAGGCACCGCATATCCTGCTTGCAGTGTTCGGCCGCGGCATGCTGCGGCATCTCTATACCCGCATCTATTTCAGCGACGAGGCCGGCAATGCCGCCGATCCCGTGCTGGCGGTGGTGCCGGCCGACCGCCGCGCTACGCTGACGGCCGTACGCGAGGCCGGCAAGCCGGTGTACCGGCTCGACCTGCGGCTTCAGGGCGACAACGAAACGGTGTTTTTCGACGTGTGACCCCAGCGTCGTCCCGGTCAGGCGGAGCGCCGATCCGGGACGACAGCGGAGGACGGGCCTGATTTCGCTGCCCGAAACCGTTCACCTGACGCCGTTTCCCGTATTTTTTCGGAGCTCGCGCGATGCAATTTCTGCGCGAAGCAATCCCGTGTTTACCGTAATCCTCTAGGGTCCGTGGGATTCGGCGCGGCCCCATTGGATTATTCCATGAAAATTCGCCTTTCGCTTTCTTCCGCAATCATTGCTTTCGGCGTCGTTCTGGCGATCGGTTTCACCGCCGTGGTCTCCACCAGCCTTTACGCCTTGAAAGAGCTAAAGGTCGGCGGTCCGCTCTATTCCGACATCAAGCTGGGCAATGACCTCATCGCCGACATTCTGCCGCCGCCGGAATATGTGATCGAGGCCTATCTCGAGGCCACGCTCGCCATGCGCGAGCCCGACCAGCTCGCGGCCCATGGCGAACGCCTGGTCCAGCTCCGCAAGGACTACGACGAGCGCAAGGCATTCTGGGTCACCTCCAGCCTCTCGGCCGACCTGAAGACGGCCCTGGTGTCGAAATCCGACGCCGAGGTGCAGAAGTTCTGGAAGCTGTTGTCCGACCAGCTCCTCCCCGCCCTCAAGTCCAGGGACACGGCCGGCTCCGAGCGCGCCTACGCGCAGCTCAAGGATGCCTACACCGCGCACCGCGCCGTCATCGACAGCATCGTCGAGAGCGCCAACAAGCAGAATGCCGACATGGAGAAGCTGGCCGCGGACCGCGACAGCTCCATGCTTTATATCCTCCTCGGCGTCTCCGCCGCCGTCCTCGCCTTCATTGCGGTGGGCCTGCTCGGCGTCGCCCTCGGCGTGGTGCGCCCGATCGTGCGCATGACCAGCGCGATGCAAAAGCTCGCGACCGGCGATCTCGCCGCTGACATTCCTTTCGCGCACCGGCAGGACGAGGTCGGCTCGATGGCGGGCGCGCTCCTGGTGTTCAAGCAGTCCGCGGTCGAGAATTCCCGCCTGCGCGAGGAGCAGTTGCAGAAGGAGCATGAGGCGGCGCTCGCCAAGCGCGGGGCCCTGCACCAGATGGCCGAAACCGTCGAGCGCGAGACCGGCCGCTCGGTCGACACCGCGAGCGCGGCGACGCAAGGCGTGGAGCGTGCCGCCTCCAGTCTATCCGAGATCGCAAGGTCGCTCTCGACACGGTCGCAGGCGGTCGCAGCCGCCTCCACCCAGGCCCTCGGCAGCTCGCAGACCGTCTCGGCCGCAGCGGAAGAACTCAGTGCTTCGATCCGCGAGATCGCAACCCAGGTCGCGCGGACCAGCACGGTTACAAAATCGGCGGTCGCCGGTCGGGAACAGGCGCGCTCGACCATCCAGACGCTGGCCGGATCGGTGAAGAAGATCGCCGAGGTCTCCGACCTCATCGGCGGCATCGCCGGCCAGACCAATCTGCTGGCACTCAACGCCACGATCGAGGCGGCGCGCGCCGGCGAGGCCGGCCGTGGCTTCGCGGTGGTCGCCGCCGAAGTGAAATCCCTCTCCGACCAGACCGCCAAATCCACCGAGGAGATCGCGCGGCTGATTGCCGAGATCCAGGCCTCGACGCAGGCTGCGGTCGACGCCGTCGAAACCATGGGAGGCCACATCGTCGAGATCGACGGCGTCGCCACCTCGGTTGCCGCCGCGATGGAAGAGCAGGACGCGGCGACGCGAGAGATCACGCGGTCGATCTCCGAATCGGCGTCCGCGGCCAAGGAGGTCTCGGCCAAGATCGGTGATGTCAGCCGCGACGCCGCCTCCGTGAACGAGCGCGCCGCGGAGGTCAGGCAGGCGATCGCCGGCATGGCGGCCAATCTCGAACAGCTCCGTTCGGTTGTCGTCAGGACCGTGCGCGACTCGACAGCGGCGGCCTGAGCCGGGCGCGCGACGTCGTTCGCTGGCGCCTGCGGTCGTGATCGTGCAGTATGACGCGGGACAGGGGCATCGTGGTTCATGACACCTCCACAATTGCCGGCGGTCGTTGAGCCCGCCCAACTGACAGCTGCGCTGCGTAGGAGTGGCGTACTGGACGCCGGCGCAGTGCGCGAAGTGAAGGTGCTGCATCAGCACCCGGCCATGGTGTCACAGGTCATCCGCCTTGGGCTGCGTTATGTCGGGGAATCCGCCGGGGCACCGCCCTCCGTGATCCTCAAGATGCCGCATCCGACCTACGCCAAGACGTTGGCCAATTCCGGTCGGCAGGAAGTGGCCTTCTACACTCATCTTGCGCCGAATATGCCGTCGCAGATCGTACCGCGCTGCTACGATGGCCATTTCGACGAGGAGAGCCAGGACTGGCATCTGCTGCTCGAAGATCTCACCGGCAGCCATGAGATCGCGGCGGCTTGGCCGCTGCCGCCTTCGCGCGATCGGGCAACGGCGATCGTCACCGCACTCGCGCGCTGGCACGCTGCGTGGTGGGATCATGCCAGCCTTGGTGAGGCTGTCGGCTCCTGGTCAAGCGTCGACGAAAGCGTGAGGCAGATGGAGACCTTCGCCGGCCATTACGACCGCTTTGCCGATCTGCTCGGCGACCGCCTCAGCGAAGAGCGCCGAATCCTCTATCGGCGCTTCATCGACCAGTCGGGCCACCTGCTCCACCGCTACCATTCACACCGCAACGTGACCGTCGTCCACGGTGACGCGCATTGCTGGAATTTCCTGGTGCCGCGCGCCGGCGTCGCCGATAGCGTACGCATTTTTGATTTCGACCGGTGGCGCATCGGCGTGCCTACGAGCGATCTCGCCTACATGATGGCGACCCAATGGTATCCGGAACGCCGGCAGGCACTCGAACGGGCGCTGCTCAACCGCTACTATGAGACGCTGATCGCGTACGGTGTCGCCGGCTACACACGCGGCGCGCTGGACCAAGACTATCGCTGGTCGGTGATCTGGCACATCACGAAGCCGGTTTGGCAATGGAGCGTCAACACCCCAGAGGTCGTCTGGTGGAATAATCTGGAGCGCGTGATGATGGCGGTCGAGGATTTGGGTTGCGAGGAATTGTTGTAACTGCTCACGCGATAAACCGGTGTCGTCCTGGCGAAAGCCAGGACCCATTACCCCAGGGAAAGGTTGTGGCGCGAGGCTGGTAACCACGAGTTACCACCAAACTCCTCCCTGGGGTAATGGGTCCTGGATCTGCGCTGCGCTTGTCCAGGACGACGGCGGAAGTTGTGACCCACGTTACTCCATCACCGCGTGTTCCGGCCCGGCCGCCTGCTTGCGCAGGGTAGCCTTGGTCGAGCCGATCAGCAGGGCGAGCGGAATGGTGCAGAGGATGAAGAACATCACCAGCTGGTAGTCGTGCGCAAAGGCGATGATCTGCGCCTGCACGCTGACCATGCGATCGGCCATGGCGCGGCCGGCGTCGGTGGAGAGATTGATCATGCCGCTGACGCTGGGCATCTGGAGCGCGTGGTTGAATGGATTGATATGCTCGGACAGGATCGCGTAGGTCCGCCGCGTGCCCTGCGTCAGCTGGGCGATGACGACGGAAATGCCCACCGAGCTCGCGACGTTGCGCATCAGGGTCAGCATCGCGGTGCCGTCGGTGCGTAGCTCATTCGACAAGGTCAGGAACGCCACCGTCGATAACGGCACGAAGACAAGGCCGAAGCCGAAGCCCTGGATGACGCTGACGGTCACGATCTCCGGCACCTGGGTCAAATCGGTCCAGCCGGTCATCTGGAACAGCGAGCCGGCGGTCAGCGTCAGGCCCGTGATGATCAGCGTACGGGCCTCGACATAACGCATCATGCGGCCGACCAGCATCATGGCGAAGAAGGTGCCGAAACCGCGGCTCGCCAGCAGCAGGCCCGCGGTGATGATGGGATAGCCGATCACGTTCTGCATGTAGGGCGAGGCCAGCGCCATGGTCGAGAACAGCACGAGGCCCATCACGACCATGAACATGCAGCCGGTGACGAAGTTGCGATCCTTGAACAGCGCGAAGCGGATGAACGGCGTCGAGGTCGTGAAGGAGTGCGCGATGAAGAAGTAGAAGGCGACGGCCGAGACGATGAACTCCGCAAGGATCTCACCCGATTCGAGCCAGCCCAATTGCTCGCCGCGGTCGAGCGCGAGCTGAAGCGAGCCGATCGCGACCGCCAGCGCCGCGAAGCCGAACCAGTCGAACTTGAGACTGAGATCCTTCCGGGTCTCGTCCATGAAGATGATGAGCCCGATCACGGTGATGGCGCCGAACGGCAAATTGACGAAGAACACCCAGTGCCACGAATAAGTCTCGGTCAGCCAGGCGCCGAGCGAGGGACCCATGATCGGCCCCATCATCACGCCCATGCCCCAGATCGACATCGCCTTGGCGCGTTCTTGCAGCGTGTAATAGTCGAGCATCACCGATTGTGACAACGGCACCAGGGCCGCGCCGAACACGCCCTGCAGCAGGCGGAACAGCACCATCTGGTTGATGTCCTGCGCAAGCCCGCACAGTACCGATGCCATGGTGAAGCCGGCCGAGCAGATGATGAAGATGCGCTTGCGGCCGAAGCGGTTGGCGATCCAGCCCACCGGTGCCGTCATGATCGCGGCGGCGACGATGTAGGAGGTCAGCACCCAGTTGATCTGGTCCTGCGAAGCCGACAGCGTACCCTGCATATAGGGCAGGGCGACGTTGGCGATGGTGGTGTCCAGCGCCTGCATGATGGTTGCCGTCATGGCGCAGATCGTCACCATGTTCCGGCGCAGGCCGGGAACCATCAAATGGGCATTGGGGCCGGACATCGGATCAGTCCTTGTCTCAGTCTTTGTCCGAATCTTTGTCTTGGCTCGCGGTCGCCGACAGGCCGAGCAGGCCGGCGAGCGAGCGCCGGTGGCCGGTGTCGATGGTGGCGTAGACGCTCATGCCGGCCTTCAGCTTGCGCACGTATTTGTCGCTCTCATCGAAATAGATGCGGATCGGCACGCGCTGCACCACCTTGACGAAATTGCCGCTGGCGTTCTGCGGCGGCAGGATCGCGAATTGCGCGCCGGTGCCGGGCGAGAGCGAGCCGATCTTGCCCTTGAAGAGATGGTTCGGGAACGCGTCGACCTCGAGCGTGACCGGCTGTCCTTCCGTGACGTAGGTGAGGTCGCTCTCCTTCGGATTGGCGTCGACCCAGGGATGGGCGACGTCGATGATGGAGAACACCGGCGTGCCGGCGGCGACGTAGCGGCCGAGCTGGATCTGTTCGACCTGGGTTGCCACGCCATCCATCGGCGCGCGCAGCACGGTGTGGTCGAGGTTGCGTTGGGCATCGTCCAGCTTGGCTTTGGCTTGCGCGTAGGCCGGGAATTGCTCCAGCGGCAACTCGGGATTGCCGAGCAATTGGGTCCTGGCGTTGGAGAGTTGCTGCTTGATGTATTGCGCCTGCGCGCCGGCGGTCACCAGTGCGTTCGACGCGTTGTCGAGATCGAGCTGCGAGCCGTAATTGTTCTTCACCAGCGCCTGCTTGCGCTCGACGTCGCGCTGCTTCAGGTCGACGCCCTGCTGGGCGAGATTGAGCATGTCGCCGTAGATCTTGATGTTGGCAACGAGATTGTCATAGGTGATGCGGGCCTGGGCGAGTTGCGCCTTGGCTTCTTCCAACGCGTGACGGAACGGGGCGGGGTCGATCTCGAACAGCTCGTCGCCGTGCTTGACGATCTGGCCCTCCTTGACGACGATCTTCTGGATTTTGCCGGAGATGTCGGGCGTTACCAGCACCTTCTGCGCGCCGACATAGGCATCGTCGGTGCCGACATAGCGGCCGCCATTGAGATAGAAAGTGAAGCCGGCAACTGCGACGACGACTGGCAGCACGACCAGAAGCAGCACGCGGCGATAGCGGCGCAGGCCCGCCACCAGGCGGCGGCGCGGATTGGTGCCGGCTTTCTTGGTGGGCTTGCCGCCGTCGATTTTCTGCTCGGGCTGGAATTTGAGAACCTGATCAGCCATAGCGCTGCTCCTTACGCGCTTGTTCCGCTCCGCTGGTCTGGATCGCGGACCGCACGTTTTCCTTGATTGTTTCGAGTTGGGTGAGGAGGCGGTGGGCGTCCGCCGGAGTGATGCCGTCGAGCGCGCTGGCCGTGAGCTCGGATTTCAGCCCGCTCATCCGCCCGAGCAATTGCCGCCCGGCCTTCTTCAGGTACAGCCGCTTGACGCGGCGGTCCGAAGGATCGTTGCGTCGCTCGATCCAGTCGCTGTCACAGAGCTTGTCGATCAGGCGTGTCAGCGTGATCGGCTGCACCTCGAGAAGCTCGGCGAGTTCCGACTGCTTCATGCCTTCGCTACGCTCGACCTTGGCCAGCACCGCCCATTGCGCGCGGGTGATGCCGAAGCGCGAAGCTTCCTTGTCGGCATAGACCCGGAGCAGGCGATAGAGCTCGGCGAGCGTAAACAGGAAGTTCTGGTCCACGGGCCCTGGGCTCATGAGCTTGGTCTCCAATAAGCTTGGAATATAATAAGCAAGCTTATGATTATTTCATGGCGGGTTTGCGGGACACTGTCCCGCAGGGCGAGCATGGCTGATGGCCGCATCGCCGGTCCTGCTTTGGGTTCCCCTTTCGAAATGCTAGAACGCCGGTCGCATGACCCTCGCAAAACCGGCATTTCCCGCGCCCGACCACGATCACGGCCGCTGCACCGCGGATGCGCTGGCGCATGCCGAGGCCGTCTGCGGGGAGCGCGCGCAGAAATTCACGCCGATACGCCGCCATGTGTTGGGAGCGCTGCTCTCGAGCCACCGGCCACTCGGCGCCTATGAGGTGATCGACGAGCTGGCGAAGTCGATGCCGCGGCCGGCGCCGATCACGGTGTATCGTGCTCTCGATTTCCTGATGGCCAACGGGCTCGTGCACCGCATCGAAAGTCGCAACGCCTATCTCGCCTGCGCCGCTCACGACCACGACGCGACCTCGGCGGTGACGTTCCTGATCTGCGAGCGCTGTGGCCTGGTCGGTGAGATTCCGTCGGCTTCCTTCGCCAAGGATCTCAACGCCGCCGCGCGCAGCTCAGGCTTCGCTCCCAAATTGTCCGTGGTGGAAATCACGGGTGTCTGCGCGCATTGTCAGAAAGCTGCTTAGAGCAACAACGGCGCAAAGCCGGTTTTTCAGGAAGAAATGTCCTCACCTCAAGCCATACCGTCCGCCGGTCGTCCCCTCAGTGCCGGCGCCATCGCCCTGATGCTCATGCTGTGCCTGACCTGGGGATTCAACCAGATCGCGGTGAAACTGGTGCTGCCGGACATCCCGCCGATGCTTCAGGCCACGTTCCGTTCGATGGGCGCGCTGCCGGTGCTGTTCATCATCGGCAGCTTGCGCGGCGTTAAATTCTTCGAACGCGACGGCACCTGGAAGCCCGGCGTGATCGCGGGACTGATGTTCGGCATCGAGTTCGTGCTGATCTTCCAGGGCCTGCGCTTCACACCGGCATCGCGGGCAGTCGTGTTCCTCTACACCGCGCCGTTCTTCGTCGCGCTCGGCTCCTACCAGGTGCTCGGCGAGCGGCTTGGGGGGACGCAATGGCTGGGGCTCGCCATCAGCTTTGCCGGTGTCGCACTCGCGATCGGCGTGCCGCAGCCCAACGTCGATTCGCATGTCCTGCTCGGCGACCTCATGATCGTCGGCGGCGCCGCGCTGTGGGCGGCGACGACGCTGGTTGCCAAGGGCACCCGGCTGCGCTTCGCGGCGCCCGAGAAGGCGCTGGGCTACCAGGTCGCGACGTCGATCCCGATCCTGGGGCTGGCCGCCTGGCTGTTCGGGGAGACCATCCCGCACACCCCGTCGCCGCTGTCGCTGGGCCTGATGGCCTTCCAGGCGATCTGGGTCGTGGGAACCACGTTCACGCTTTGGTTCGCGCTGGTGAAGACCTATTCGGCCAGCAAATTGTCGGCTTTTACCTTCATCACCCCTTTGTTTGGCGTGGTGGGTAGTTATTTCATCATGCACGACACGCTGAACCTGACATTCGGGGCTGCCGCCGTCCTTGTCATTGCTGGGCTTTTTCTGGTTAACCGTCCCAGTCAATCCGCTGCGGCGCCGCGCGATGCATTGCTGAACGTCACCAAAACCTGATATTTGGACGCCATGAACAAGCTCGAAAACACCATCGATTCCGACGTTGCGGGCCCTGCGCCCCGGCATAAGACCACCCAGGTCAAGGTCGGCGACGTCGCCGTCGGCGGCGGTGCGCCGATCGTCGTGCAGTCGATGACCAACACCGACACCGCCGATATCGACGGCACCATTGCCCAGGTGGCAGCGCTCGCCCGCGCCGGTTCCGAAATGGTCCGCATCACCGTGGACCGCGAGGAGGCCGCCGCCGCCGTCCCGCACATCCGCGACGGCCTGCTCAAGCGCGGCATCACCACGCCGCTGATCGGCGACTTCCACTATATCGGCCACAAGCTGCTCGCGGCCTATCCGGCCTGCGCCGAGGCGCTCGCCAAATATCGCATCAATCCCGGCAATGTCGGCTTCAAGGACAAGCGCGACACCCAGTTCGCCGACATCATCGAGATCGCCAACAAGAACAACAAGCCGGTACGCATCGGCGCCAATTGGGGCTCGCTCGACCAGGAGCTGCTGACCAAGCTGATGGACGAGAACGCCGCGTCCGCCGATCCGCGCGATGTGCGCGCGGTGACGCGCGAAGCCATGGTGCAGTCCGCGCTGCTCTCGGCCGCGCGCGCCGAAGAGCTCGGCATGCCGAAGAATCGCATCATCCTCTCGGCCAAAGTCTCGGCCGTGCAGGATCTGATCGCGGTCTACCAGGATCTCGCCAGCCGTTCCGACTACGCGATCCACCTCGGCCTGACCGAGGCCGGCATGGGCACCAAGGGCATCGTGGCGTCCTCGGCCGCGCTCGGCATCCTGTTGCAGCAGGGCATCGGCGACACCATCCGTATCTCGCTGACGCCGGAGCCCGGCGGCGACCGCACCCGTGAGGTGCAGGTCGGTCAGGAGCTCTTGCAGACCATGGGCTTCCGCACCTTCGTGCCGCTGGTTGCGGCATGCCCCGGCTGCGGCCGCACCACTTCAACTACGTTCCAGGAACTGGCCAGCTCGATCCAGGGTTTCATCCGCGACGAGATGCCGACCTGGAAGACGAAATATCCCGGCGTGGAAGAGCTCAACGTCGCGGTGATGGGCTGCATCGTCAACGGCCCTGGCGAATCCAAGCACGCCAATATCGGCATCTCGCTGCCGGGCACGGGCGAGGCGCCGGCTGCCCCGGTGTTCGTCGACGGCAAGAAATTCCGCACCCTGCGCGGCCCGACCATCTCCGCCGACTTCAAGGCGCTCGTGATCGACTATATCGAGCAGCGCTACGGCCAGGGCGCCAAGGTGCCGGTGACCGCGGCGGAGTAGTATTGCTCCAGATCAGGAATCGTAGGGCGGGTTAGCGAAAGCGTAACCCGCCTTATTTTTGCGGGCGCGAAGTGGCGGGTTACGCTTCGCTAACCCGCCCTACATTGCTACGATGCTCCCAAGCAAGAATGCATCGGGAGACACGCCATGAGCTCACTCGCCGGCAAGCAGGGCCCGCGCTATCGCCACGCTACGGACGACGGCGCGCCTTACGAGACGCTTCGGGTCGAAAAGCTCACGCCCATCATCGGCGCGGAAATCTCCGGCGTCGACATCGGCAAGCTCGTTTCCGACGATGCGCGCTCCAACCGGCAGATCGACGAGGTCCATCGCGCGCTCGCTGAAAAACCTCGTGATCTTCTTCCGCGACCAGCACATCACGCCGCAACAGCATCTCGCCTTCGGCCGCAAGTTCGGCGAGCTGCATTTCCATCCCGCCGCGCCGCACGAAGATGAAGACCCCGCGCTGATGAAGATCTATGCGGATGCGAACTCGCCGCGTGCCAACGGCGAGGGCTGGCATTCCGACGTGTCCTGCGATCTCGAGCCGCCGATGGGCTCGATCCTCTACATCAAGCAGTGCCCGCCGCGCGGCGGCGACACGCTGTTCGCCAACATGTACGCCGCCTACGAGGCGCTGTCGGATCGCATGAAGGCCTATCTCGACGGGCTGACCGCGCTGCACGACGGCGAGCCGATCTATCGCGGGCTCTACGCCAATTACGGCGTCGCCGACCGACCGTCCTATCCGAGTGCCGAGCATCCCGTGGTGCGCACGCATCCGGTCACGGGCAAGAAGGCGCTCTACGTCAACCGCGGCTTCACCCGGCACATCAACGGCATCCCGCGCGACGAGAGCGACGCGATGCTGGCCTATCTCTATCAACACGCCGAGAACCCGCTGTTTCAGTGCCGTTTCCGCTGGACCGAGAACGCGATCGCGTTCTGGGACAACCGCTGCACCCAGCACCGCGCGATGTGGGATTACTGGCCGCATACGCGCTCCGGCACGCGCGTGACGGTGAAGGGGGAGCGGCCGGTTTAACCCGCCTGCGCATCGCGTTCCGCGTTGACGTCTTCCCGCGTCCGCGCCAATCTTGCCGAAAACAAAGACCGTCGGGAGGATTTTCCATGCTCCGCGCCGAGGACAACAAATTCCTGACCGAGTCGGGCCCCGGAACCGGCATGGGCGAATTGTTGCGCCGGTTCTGGATTCCTGTCCTGCTGTCCGAAGAACTCCCCGAACCCGACGGCGAGCCGAAGAAGATCATCGTTCTCGGCGAGGAGCTGCTCGCCTTCCGCGACTCGCGCGGCGTCGTCGGATTAATCGATCAGTACTGCCCGCATCGCGGCGCCAATCTCTGGCTCGGGCGCAACGAGGAATGCGGCATCCGCTGCGTCTATCACGGCTGGAAGTTCGACACCGACGGGAGGTGCGTCGACATGCCGACCTCCTATCCCGATCTCAACGCCAAGGATCTCATCCGCATCAAATCCTATCCGGCGCGCGAATGGGGCGAGATGATCTGGGCCTATATGGGTCCCGCGGATGCGATGCCCGAGCTGCCCGATCTCGAAATGGCGCTGCTGCCGGCCTCGCACCGCTACGTCAGCAAGAAATGGCAGGACTGCAACTGGGTGCAGGCGCTGGAAGGCTCGATCGACACCGCACATTTCACCTTCGCCCATCTCTCCTTCGACAAGGAGGAGAACGAGATTCTGGATATCAAGAAGCATTTCGTGAATCCGATCGCGCGGATGTCGAGCGATCACATGCGCTGGATCGCGGAGGATCCGCGCCCTGTGATCAAGATCGCTCCGCACGCGGCGGGCCTCACCATCGCCGGCGGGCGGCTCACGGGCCGCGATGACATCTACTGGCGCATCGCGCAGTTCCTGATGCCGTTCCACGCCTATGCCCCGAGCGCGATGCCCGGCGAGAACATCTTTGGCCAGACCTTCGTGCCCGTTACCGACACCAATTGCTGGATCTACACCTATGCCTGGAATCCGGAGCGGCCGCTGACGCAAGCCGAGCGCGACGCCTTCGACCGCGGCAACGGCGTGATCGCGGAGGTTGGCGACAACTACGTGCCGCTGCGCCACAAGGGCAACGACTATCTGATCGATCGCAAGCTCCAGAAGACCAGGAGCTACACCGGCATCAAGGGCGTCTCCGAACAGGATGCGGCCGTGCAGGACAGCCAGCGCCCGATCGCCGACCGCACCCGCGAGCATCTCGGTCCGACCGATCTCGGTATCATGCATTTCCGGAAAGTCGTGATGGAGCTGGCGCGGGCGCTTCAGCAGGGCGAGCCGCCGCCGCAGGCCGCGCATCAGGATCGTTACGCTGTGCGCTCGGGCGCCTGCGTCACCAGCAAGACCAAGGACCTTTCCGCGGTGATGCTGGAGCGTTTCGGCGACGTCACAGGCTTTGTCGGCCGGCCGCGAACAGCAGCAGCGGAGTAGCGCTTGGGGCAGCCGCGCATCCTTGCAAGTCTCGTCTCGACGCTCGTCGCGTCGATCTTGCTATGGTCGCTGGCGCCTGCAGACACCGGTCATGCTGCTATCGCGCGGACAATCGCGAAACCCAAGCCGCCGCACGCGCCGGTCAAGTGTGAGATGTCGAAATTCCGGATCGTCGTGGATGTCGGGCACACCCCGGACTCCTACGGCGCGTTGAGCGCACGCAACGACACCGAGTTCGGCTTCAACTTCCGGCTTGCAAGTCTGATCACGGCGAAGCTCAAGGCCGAAGGCTTTGCCGCGACCCGGCTGCTCGTCACGGACGGCAAGGCCCGGCCGAGCCTGCTCAAACGCGTCAGCACCGCGAATGGTGCCCGGGCCGATCTCTTCCTGTCGATCCATCACGATTCGGTGCCGGACAAGCTGATCGAGACCTGGGAGTTCGACGGCGCGAACAGCTATTTCAGTGACCGCTTTTCGGGCCACTCTCTGTTTGTGTCGGAGCGGAATCCGCACTTCGCCGCAAGCTTGATGCTGGCCCGGATGATCGGCAGGCAGTTGAAAGAGCAGGACCTGCATTATGCCAGCCAATACAGCCTGCCGGTGATGGGCCGCTACCGGCGCCAATTGCTCGACAAGGATGTCGGCGTCTACCGCTATGACGGGCTCGTCGTGCTCTCGCAAACCCGTAGCGCCGCAGTGCTGCTCGAAGCGGGCTCCATCATCAACCGCGACGAGGAAATGGCGATGAACTCGCCGGAGCGTCAGGAGATCATTGCGGGCGCCGTGGCGGTGGCGATGAGGGAATTTTGCGAGAGGCGGTAGTTTGCGCCGCCAGCAATGACGGGAATCTATAGCGGCCCTCCCCGGTATTCCCGGTTCGCCAAACTCGCCTCCTCCAGATCCAGATCGCGCTCGATCCGCCGGCGCGTCTCGTCGGTGATCTGGCCGTCGCGCAGCAGGTTGTGGATGAATTTGCGCTCGGCGGCGATCAGATCGCGAGTCAAGGCGGTGCCGGCGGCGGAGACGTCGTGGCGGGTGGGATCGAGCGAATCGGGAAGCTGGTTGACCCGGATCTCGTGGCGGGCGCGCAGGAGCCGCATCACCTCGTCCGAGACGTCCTTCTCCTCGGTTAGCGCATCGAGCGACGTCAGGGCGGCATCGAGGGCCTGGCGCCGTGCCGCGATCTCGGACTCGTGCTCGGCGGCATGCTCGCTGCGGCCGGCGTCCGCGACACCGAGCCAACGCACCACCGGGGGCAGTGTGAGGCCGACGCCGATCAGCGTGATGAAGATGACACCGAAGGCAACGAACAGGATCAGGTCGCGAAACGGAAAGGCCTCGCCGCCCGGCAGCGTGAACGGCAGCGCCAGTGCCGCCGCCAGCGACACCGCGCCGCGCACGCCGGTGAACGCAAGCACGAACGGCCATTGCCATGGCGGTGACGGATCGCGCGCACGCAGCGACTTGCTGAGCATTCGTGGCAGATAGGTCGCGGGATAGAGCCAGGCGAAGCGTGCGATCACGACGACCGCCAGCACCACGGCGGTCGCAATCATGATGTCGTCGAGCGGGAACGCTTTCGACTTCTCGTAGAGCGCGCGCATCTGGAATCCGGTGAGCAGGAACAGCAAGCCCTCAATCAGATAGATCACGAGGTCCCAGAAGAAGATTCCTTGCAGGCGCGTCGATGCCGAGATCAGCAGCGGGCCGTTCCAGCTCACATAGAGGCCACAGGCAACGGTGGCGATCACGCCGGAGCCTCCGAGATGTTCGGGCAGCCAATAGGACACGTAGGGCGTGATCAGCGACAGCGTCAGCTCGACCTGCGGATCCCCCGACCATTTGCGGAAACGCAGGGAGAGCCAGCCGACACCGATGCCGAAGGCGATCTCCCCGGCGACGATGAGCAGGAACTCGCCGCCTGCCAGAGGCAGCGAGAAATGCCCGACCATGATTGCGGCGAGCGCGAACCGATAGAGGATCAGCGCGGTGGCGTCATTCGCGAGCCCTTCGCCTTCGAGGATGACCGTGAGCCTGCGCGGCAAATGCAACCGGCGCGCGATCGCGAGCGGCGCCACCACGTCGGGCGGCGCGACGATGGCGCCGAGCAGGAAGCCGATCGTCCAGGGCAGGCCGATCAAATAGTGGGTGGCGGTTGCGACCAGTGCTGTGGTGAAGATCACCGCGCCGACCGCGAGCATCACAATGGGGCGAAGATTCTTTTTGAACTCGCGCCAGCTCATCGCGACGCTCGCCGAGTAGATCAGCGGCGGCAGCACCATCAGCAGCACCAGTTCCGGCGGCAGTTCGACCGGTGGCATGCCCGGCACGAAGGCGAGGCCGACGCCGGAGAGCATCAGCAGAATGGCAGGCGCGATGTTGAAGCGGCGGGCGACAAGCGCGGTGCCCGCCAGCACGGCGAGCAGGATGAGAAAGGTCTGAAATTTCGCTTCCATGATGATCTGTCTTCACCCGGAAGCGGTCGCAACGTCAATGCGTGCGGCTTACGCCAGCCGCTCGGCCACCATGCGGCCGATGCGTGCGAACACGGTTTCGATCTGCGCCGCACTCGGCATACCGCCCTGGGTGTAGGCCGCGATCAGGATCGGGGCATCGGGTTTCGTATCGGGCTTGGGCCAGGCCACCGCGATATCGCCGGAGGCGTCCTTGCCGTTGTTGCCTGTCTTGTCGCCGATCTTCCAGCTTGCGGGGAGCCCGCCACGCAGCCGGTTCGCGCCGGTCTTGCAACCCACCAGCCAGTCCGTGAGCTGCGCACGCGAGGTCGCCGACAGCGCCTCGCCCGTCACAAGCCGGCGCAGATTGCCTGCCATCGCCGCCGGCGTCGTGGTGTCGCGGGGATCGCCGGGCGGTGAGCGGTTGAGCTCGGGCTCGTTGTGGTCGAGCCGTGAGGTGGTGTCGCCGAGCGACCGCCAGAACGCGGTGAGTGCGGCGGGACCGCCGATCCGCGCCAGCAGCAAATTGGCGCAGGTGTTGTCGCTGAGCTCGACGATCGCCTTGCACATCTCGGTGACCGACATTGCGCCGGCGGCAATGTTTTGCTTGGCGACCGGTGCGTACTCCAGCAGGTCGGCCTTGCCGTACGGGATCATGGCCGCAAGCTGATCCTCGCCACGATCGACCCGCGCCAGTACGCAGGCCGCGAGCGAAGCCTTGAATGTCGAGCACATGACGAACCGTTCGTCGGCGCGCCATGCGAGCTTCGCGCCGGTCGCGAGGTTCTCGGCATAGACCCCGATCCGGCCGCCGCTCTCGCGCTCATAGGCTTCGAGTTCAGGTAGCGCGTCCGCGGCGAGCGCGGGAGAGGCGGCAATCCAGCACAGCGAGGCAAGCAGCGAACGGCGGTCGAGAAGCATGGGGAACCTTTTGAGCGAGGCGGGCGGGGTGGAGATGCGGCATGCACTCCATCCGCATCATCATTGCGAGCGCAGCGAAGCAATCCAGTCTGCCTCCGCGGAAAGACTCTGGATTGCTTCGCTGCGCTCGCAACGACGGAGGATGTGGGACGAGTGCGCCCGATTTCGGGCAGCGGAAGATTAGGCCCCCCTCACTCCCGCAGATCATACCGATAAGACTTCGATACGATCTGCCAGCCGTCGGCGAGCTTCATCGCCACCAGATAGTCCGTGAAAAAACGCGGCGGCAGTTGGCATCGGACCTTGATGAAGGCGGTCTTGTCGTCGGAACGGTCGATCGTGACGATGAAATCCTCGCGCGGCTTGCCTTCGGCCTTGCCGGAGGGACGCTTGCGCACGCGGTCGAGCCAGTCCGGCACGGTCAGCACCTGCAGCTCACCCTTCTCGACCCAGCGCAAATCGGCGGAGGGATGGAAGATGGCGCCGAGCTTTTCGGCATCGCCCTCGTAAAGTCCGTCGAAATAGGATTGCACGACGGCTTCGACACTCGAACGGTTCTGGCTCATGGGTCATCCCTTTGAATGATGGCTCGGGGCGAACTTAGTCGTACACGTCAAAATGCGCTATGGGAGTGCGTACCATTTGCGCGAGGACACTGTGATGACCGGATCAGAGAATTCGAACGCTCGTATCCTGGTCGGTGAATGCTATTGCCGCGCCGTGCGCTACGAGGTGGCGGACGCGTTCTCTTATGCGATGAACTGCCACTGCTCGGATTGCCGCCGCACCACCGGCGCCGCCTTCAAGCCGTTCGCCGGTATCGAGCAGGGCAAGCTCCGCATCGTCAGCGGCGAGAACCAGCGCACCATCTACGGCGACGACACCACCCATGACGCCCACTGCGCCCGCTGCGGCTCGCTGCTTTATTCCCGGGTGCGCGAGGGAAAATGGGTCCATGTCGCCATGGGAACCCTGGTCGATGCCCCCTCGATCCGACCGAGCGCCCACATTTTCGTGGGCTCGAAGGCGCCTTGGCACGAGATTACGGATAATCTGCCGCAATATCGGGGCCACGTGGGAGATGCCTGAGGGAACCTGCTGTGCACTCGTGTCTCGGCGAACCGCGGCCGGACTGGCGCGACAAACAAAAGCGGCCTTTCGGCCTGCCGCTGGCATCACCTTCGTGACCTCCGTCACAAGCGTCCGCGACGGACCCTGCTAAAGCCGTCCCAAAGGGGCTCGAACGGCCCTGAACTCGGAAGTCGTGTCATGCGCAAATTGCTCAGACTTTGCCCCCTTCTCCTCGCCGTCGCGCTGCTATTCGGCACCGGGCCCGCTTTCGCCGGAAAGCGCGTCGCGCTGGTGATCGCCAACTCCGCCTACCAGCATGCGCCGTCGCTGACGAACCCCGTCAATGACGGTTCGGTGATGGCCCGGACGCTGAAGGAGGCCGGGTTCGACATCGTCGATTCCCGGCACGACCTGACGGCGCAGGAAACCCGACGCGTGCTGCGCGAATTTGCCGACGGGACCCGCGATGCCGATATCGCCGTGGTCTATTATGCCGGCCACGGCATCGAGGTTGAAGGCTCGAACTATCTGATCCCTGTCGACGCCAAGCTGGAGCGTGACACCGACGTCTTTGACGAGGCGCTCTCCCTCGACCGCGTCCTGGTTGCGGTCGAACCGGCCAAGCAGCTTCGCCTGGTGATCCTGGATGCCTGCCGTGACAATCCGTTCGGCAAGACCATGAAGCGCACGGTCGCGTCGCGCGGCATCGGCCGCGGCCTCGCCCAGGTCGAGCCGACCAGCCCCAACACGCTGATCGCCTATTCGGCCAAGGCCGGCTTCACGGCGCAGGATGGCGACGGTGCGAACAGCCCCTTCACCGTGGCGCTGTCCAAGCATCTGACGACGCCGGGCCTCGACGTCCGCCGCGCCTTCGGCTTCGTGCGCGACGACGTGCTCAAGTCGACAGGTAACAAGCAGGAGCCGTTCGTCTATGGCTCGCTCGGCGGCGAGGACGTGCCGCTGGTGCCGGTCAAGGTGACGGCTGCGGCTCCCGCCGCGCCCGCGCCGAACCCGCAAGCCGACATCCGCCGCGATTACGAACTCGCGCTCCAGGTCGGCAACAGGCCGGCATGGGAGGCGTTCCTCGCCCAGCATTCCGACGGCTTCTATGCGAGCCTTGCCAAGCTTCAGCTCGAAAAAATCGGCGCCGAGCAGGCTCATGCGGCGGCCACCGAGAAGGCGAAGCAGGCCGAGGCCGAGCGCGATCGTCTTGCCGCACTTGGCGCGCAGAAGGATACGCAGGCCAAGGCAGTCGCCGATGCGAAGGCCGCCGAGCAGGTACAGCTTGCGGCGCAAAAGGCCAAGGAGCAGGCGCAGCAGCAGGCGGCCGCCGCCGAGCAGCAGCGCGTCAATCTCGCCGCCGCGGCGCCGAGTGCGGCGCCAGCCACCACGGCGAGCCCCACCGGCACAAACGTCGCGTCGCTGACGCCGCCCTCCGCGCCGGCCGATCTCAGCCGCTCGGTGCAGACCGAGCTCGGCCGGGTCGGTTGCTTCTCCGGCGCCGCCGACGGCAACTGGACGACGTCCGCGCAGCGCTCGTTGTCGCAGTTCAACCGTTATGCCGGCACCAAGCTCGACGTGAAGGTGGCGAGCACCGACGCGCTCGACACGCTCAAGTCGAAACAGTCGCGCGTCTGTCCGCTGGTTTGCGAGCACGGCTTCAAGGCCGACGGCGACAAGTGCACCAAGATCGTCTGCCGTGATGGCTATGCGCTCAACGACGACAACGAGTGCGAGAAGCAGCGTGCCGCCAAGCCTGCGACCGCCAAGCCTGCGACCGCAAAGCGTGACGATGGCGACGAGCGTCCCGCGCGGCAGCGTCGTCAAGCCGGCGGTGAGGCTGCCGGAGCGGCCGGCGGCTTTGGTGGCGCTGCGGGCATCGCTGCTGCCGCTGGCGCCAGCCGCCGCTCGAGCGGCGGACAGCTATTCTGCAATAGCGCCGGCTGCCGTCCGGTCAACCGCGGCTGCCATCTCGAATATCGCGGCGGCGGCGGCCCCGGCAACGATGCCAATGCCGAGGTGTGTAATTAACTCCCAATGTCGTCCTGGCGAAAGCCAGGACCCATTACCCCAGGGAGAAGTTGCGGCGCCGAGGAGCCAACCACCAGTCTTCGCAAAACCACGGCCGGTGGCAATGGGTCCTGGCTTTCGCCAGGACGACGACTACGTCGAGATCGCGCTCGCCGCGATGTTGACCGTCAGCGCCAGCAAGGCCGTATTGTAGATGAATGAGACGATGCCGTGCGCGGTCGCGGTGCGGCGGATGGTCTTGTCGGAGATGCCGACGTCGGAGACCTGCGCGGTCATGCCGATCACGAACGAGAAATAGACGAAGTCCCAATAATCCGCGTGGTCTTCCTTGTCGCCGCTGGGAAACTGAAGGCCGCCCGGCGTGGCGTGCCGGTAATAATCATGCGCGTAATGCAGGGCGAAGATCGTGTGCACGGCGGCCCACGACAACACGATGGTGGTGATTGCGATGCTCAGCTCCAGGACGCCGCGATGCGGCGTTCCAAGCTCGGAGACGATCGCGGCGATGCTGGCGAAGGCGCCGATCGCCGTCACCAGCAGGATCACGAAGCGGCCATCGTCCTGCATCGCTGCGGCGCGGCGGATGTGCTGGTGGTCGTTGCATAGCATCATCGCGTAGACCAGCACCAGATAAACGGCGATCAACGCATCCCAGCCGAACAGAAGCCGCGTGACCAGCCGGTGCGAACCCGGGATGAGCAGGCAGACGAGAATACCAACGGCAAGCGACATGAACGTCCGCGGACGCGCATAAATCAGCCGCATCGGCCGCGACATCTTGCGAAAGCGGGCGAGGGCGGGGTCTTCCTTGCTGCCGCCCGCCATCGCGCTATCAGCTCTTCCGTTCGGCCACGAACCGCGCAGCCGCTTGCAGCACGGCGGCCCGTTCGCCGAAGATCGACACGGCGCTGTCGGCGCGCGCGAGCAGGTCGCGCACGCGCTGCTTGGCGCCTTCGATGCCGAGCTGGGTGACGAAGGTGGTCTTGCCGAGCGCTGCATCGGCGCCGGCAGGCTTGCCGAGCGCGGCGGCATCGCCTTCGACGTCGAGCAGGTCGTCGGCGATCTGGAAGGCTTCGCCGAGCGCGCGGCCGTAATCGTCGAGCGCCTGATATTCCTTTTGTGAGGCCTGGCCGAGGATCGCGCCGGCGATGCAGCCGTAGCGCAGCAGCGCGCCGGTCTTCATCTGCTGAATGCGGGCGACGTCGATCGGCTCGTTGCCGCCAAAGCGGCCTTCGCCGGCGAGGTCGAGAATCTGGCCGCCGACCATGCCGCCGATGCCGGCGCAGCGCGCCAGTGCGCGCGTCAGCAGGAGCCGCACATTGGCGTCGCGATGGATCTCGTCGCGGGTGATGATGTCGAAGGCGAGCGTCAACAGGCCGTCGCCCGCGAGGATCGCGGTCGCGTCGTCGGTCTTCTTGTGCAGGGTCGGGCGGCCGCGGCGCAGGTCCGAATTGTCCATCGCCGGCAGATCGTCGTGGATCAGCGAATAGCAGTGGATGCATTCGAGCGCCGCACCGGCGAGCAGTGCGGCTTCGCGCGACACGCCGAACACGGCCGCGCTTTCGACCACCAGGAACGGCCGCAAGCGCTTGCCGCCATTGAGGCTCGAATAGCGCATTGCGTCCATCAGTCGCTTGGGACGGGCGATCTCATCGTGCAGGATGTCGTCCGACAGCAGGCGCCCGAGCAGGGCCTCGGTGTCATCAGCGGTCTTGTCCAGACGTTTGGCGAAATCGGACGGGGACGTGCCGGTCATCAAGAAGGGCTCCAGAACTAAAATTCGGCGGGACAATCCTTTATGCGCCCGCCTCAGTCAATCGTTTGGAAGGCCTAAAAAGTGCTGGAAAAGGCCCGAATTATCACAGACTTAATGCCGGGCCCGTGGCCGCGTTTCGTTCTGCGCCGGAAAGGTTGATTTGCGCGTCGTCAAAACCCTTCTCCTGGTGCTCGCGGTCGCGGCTCTCGCGCCCTATGTCATCGCGCCGTTCTACCGTGCCGGCCATCCCGTTTCGGCGCTGATGGTCTGGCGCTCGCTTCGGGGTGCGCCGATGCAGCGGGAATGGATCGATCTGGCGGCGATGTCGCCCTCGCTGCCACGCTCGGTGGTGGCAGCCGAAGACGCCCATTTCTGCAAGCATCACGGCATCGACTGGGGTGCGCTGCGTGAGGCGATCGACGATGCGAAGGAGGACGGCACCCCGTTCCGGGGCGCTTCCACCATCACCCAGCAGGTGGCGAAAAACTTGTTCCTCTGGCAGGGGCGGGACTTCGTCCGCAAGGCGCTGGAATTCCCGTTGGCGCTGTGGATCGATCTCGTCCTGCCGAAGGCACGTATCCTGGAGATTTACCTCAACATCGCCGAACTGGGACCACAGGGCCAGTTTGGGGCCGAGGCGGCCAGCGCCTATGCTTTCGGCAAGTCGGCGGCGAACCTCTCCCCCCGGGATGCGGCGCTTCTGGCCTCGATCCTGCCGAATCCGGTCAAACGCAGCGCCAGGACGCCGGGACCGGGTGTCCGGCGGCTGGCCGGGACCTATGTGGCGAGGGCGCAGGCCAGCTCGCTTTCGACCTGCTGGCGGGAGAATCGCTGATTTCGGGTCCTTTTCGGGCGCATTTTCCGGCCCCAGAGCCCTAGATTTAAGGCAGGCCTTCCTCTATAAGCCCGGCCTTGACCGGCATTCAGCTCGCCTCGGTTTGCGGGTGCTGAGCCGTCCCTCCGCGGACGATGCCCTGATGACACCAATCCCTAGAGGATACTGAAATGGCCGTTCCGAGAAGAAAAACCTCGCCGTCGCGCCGTGGCATGCGCCGCTCGGCTGACGCCATCAAGAAGCCGACCTATGTGGAAGACAAGGATTCCGGCGAGCTCCGTCGTCCGCACCATCTCGACCTCAAGACCGGCATGTACAAGGGCCGTCAGGTCCTGAAGAAGAAAGAGTCCTGAGTTCGGGACCTTTCTTTGGGCAGGACGATCGGGCCTGCCTGATTTCGGCCAACCCATGAGATATGACAGTGACGGCGGCGGAGCTAATGCTTCGCCGCCGCATTGTCCTGTCTGGATATCTTGATCGAGAAGGCATTTCGCCGATGGTCGGTTTCCCGCTGCTCCTGATCCCGCTCGCGGTCTACAACATCATCGCTTTCCTGATGCCGAGCGTGTCCTTTACGGACGTGCTGTTCAAGGTGCCGATGATCACGGGCGAGGCCTGGCCGGTCACGCTCGCCGACGTGATGCTCGCGCTAGGTGTCGTGCTGCTGCTGCTCGAAGTGGTCAAGGGCGCGCGGCCCGGTTCGAAATTCCTGATGGATCATTTGCTGTCACTGATCGTGTTCGGCGCGGCTGCGGCCGAATTCGTGATGTGGCCGAAATTCGGCAACTCCACCTATTTCCTTCTGGTGCTGCTCGCGATGGCCGATTTCCTCGGCGGCATCGCCCAGCGTACCCGCCGCCGCGTGGCTTATGTCGCCGAGACCGCACCAGCGCCGCGCAAGGCCAGGCGCCAGGCCGAGACGCCGGCAGATGAAGGGACGTTCGAGCCCAAGTTCGAGCCAGTGCCCGCTCCGCAACCAGCTCCGGCGGAGCCGCCCGCGCCTACGGCACAATCGGTCGCCGAATCCGTGCTGATGGATCACCCGGCGCCGAAGCCTGTGAGTACGCCTTCGCCGGAAATTCCCTCGCCGCATTTGCAGCCGGGCAACGGCACCCAGCCGTCTCCCGACGCGCCGCGCTGATTCAAGCCACCTGCCGCGTGCGCGCGGTGACGCTCGGAAGCGGGCGCTTGCTGCCATAGGCGACCTGCGCATCCCCGGAAGACGCGCGGCGGAGCCGGGTCGCCTGGGGTAGGTGCTCGGCATTGGCGATGAGCTGGGTGACGAAGCTGGGATCGGGGCGCGGCAGCGGTGCCTTGTGGACCCACTGCAGAATCGGCATCAGCGGCACCAGAGCCGAGCCCGTGCTGTTGTCCGAGGCGTTCGATCGATCGGTACTCAACATCGCAATCACCGTTGACCCGGCGAAGATCGTCTCGTTTCGAGACGCTGGCGCCGGTGCGTGTCATGTACTCGCAAGGCCTATGCCGGGCGGGCCGGTTTGGTTCCTGCGCGTGAGGAAACGTGGTTTCCAAATTGTTTATCAACTTTGCCTAGGGTCAATGGCGAATCTGGCTTTATCCTGTGCCGACCTCAGGACTCCCCGCTGTCCCGAAACGAGGCGATTTTGACCCCCGCATTGCCGCAAGCCTCCGACATCCTGGCCGCCCTCGGCCAGGCCGTGTTCGCCTGGGACATCGCTAGCGATGCCATCGTTTGGGGTGAGCAGGTCGGCGCCATCTTTCCTGGCATTCCCCCTGAACGGCTGGCCACCGGCGCCGAATTCGCCAAGCTGATCGAGCCCGCGCAATCGCTGCGGACCGCCGCGCTGGCGCAGACCTCGGCCGTGCACGGCGCCGACGGCACCCCCTACCGGATCGAGTACGGCGTGCGCATGAGCGCCGCCGATCCCGTGGTCTGGATCGAGGAGACCGGCCGCTGGTTCGCCGGCCCCGACGGCCGCCCGGTGCGTGCGATCGGCTCCGTCCGCATCAACAATGAACGCCACGCCCGCGACGAGGAACTGACGAAGCTGGCCCGGCTCGATCCGCTGACCGGCGAGCTCAATCGCTCGCATCTGATCGCCGCGCTGGCCGAGGCCATCGAGGAGACGACCCGTTTCCGCTCGACCGCGGCCTTCATGCTGGTCGGCATCGATCATCTCGCGCGTGTCAACGAGGCCTTCGGCTTCGACGTTGCCGACGCCGTGATTCTCGACGTCGCCACGCGCATTCGCACGCGCTTGCGCGGCGGCGACGTGCTCGGCCGCTTCTCCGGCAACAAGTTCGGCCTGATCCTGAAGAATTGCACCGTCGACGACATGAACATCGCCGCCGAGCGCTTCCTCGCCGGCATCCGCGACGAGGTGGTGCCGACCAAATCGGGGCCGGTGTCGGTCACCGCCTCGATCGGTGCGGTCAGCGTGCCGCGCTATGCCCGCAACACCGATGAAGCCGTCAATCGCGCCCACGAGACCCTGGACACGGCGAAACAACGCCGCGTTGGCTCGTTCGCCGTCTGGCGCCCCGATGCCGCGCGCGACGCCCAGCGCCGCGTCAACATCCGCGTCACCGACGAGATTGTCACCGCACTGAATGAGCGCCGCATCAAGCTCGCTTATGAGCCGGTGGTCGCTGCCCTCTCGCGCGAGTGCGCCTTTCACGAATGCCTGGTGCGAATGGACCAGGGCGACGGCCAGGTGCTGCTTGCGCCCGACATCGTGCCGGTCGCGGAACGGCTCGGCCTGATCCGCTTGGTCGATCACCGCGTGCTCGAGCTGGTGGTCGCCGAGCTCGCCGCCGCGCCCGACATCTGCCTCAGCCTCAACATCTCCCCGGACACCACCATGGACCCGGATTGGTGGGCCGGAATCGAATCGCTCATGCGTGCCCATCCCGGCGTCGCCGAGCGGCTGATCGTCGAGATCACCGAAACCGTCGCGATCCAGGACATCGACGACGTGCGCGGCTTCGTCACCCGGCTGAAGAATTTCGGCAGTCGCATCGCCATCGATGATTTCGGCGCCGGCTACACCTCGTTCCGCAATCTGCGCAAGCTCGGCGTCGACATCGTGAAGATCGACGGCGCGTTCGTGCAGAACATCACTCGTTCGGCCGACGACCGCGCCTTCGTGCAGACCCTGATCGACCTCGCCCGCCGCCTCGACATCAAGACGGTGGCCGAATGGGTGCAGGACGAAGAAGCTGCGAACATGCTGCGCGACTGGGGCTGCGACTACATCCAGGGCCGCCTGATCGGGCTCGCCTCAGCCGACCGCCCCTGGGGCGCGCCGCCGGACAGCGTGCTGCCCGCGGCAGGATAGGAGTCTGAGCCGGATCCCTACGCCACGCGCCGAACGGTGTTCAGGCGCTCGATGACTCGCACGACCTCCGCGGCCGGTGAGGGCTTGCCGAAATAATATCCCTGAACGGCGGTGCAGCCGCATTCGCGGACGAAGTCGAGTTGCTCAATCGTCTCGACACCCTCCGCCGTGGTCTCGACGCCGAGCACCGAGCCGAGGCTGGCGATGGTGCGGACGATCGCCATACTCTCAGGGCTTTCACTGAGCGTGCCGACGAAGGAGCGGTCGATCTTGATGCGATCGAACGGAAACTTGCGCAAATAGCTCAGCGAAGAATAGCCGATGCCGAAATCGTCCAGGCTGACGCGCACGCCCAACGCGCGCAGCTGGTGCAGGATCTCGATCGTCGCCTCGCTGTCGTCGAGCAGCGCCGTCTCGGTGACCTCGAGCTCGAGCCGATGCGGCGGCAGGCCGGCCTCCGCAAGCGCGCTCGTGACCATTGCCACCAGCCCGCGCGAGCGGAACTGAACCGGCGACAAATTCACCGCGACGGTGAGATCGGGCCAGGTCGCTGCGGTCGCGCAGGCCGTGCGCAGCACCCATTCGCCGATCGGAACGATCAGCCCGTTCTCTTCCGCGATCGGAATGAATTCGGCCGGCGAGACGAGGCCGCGCGAGGGATGTTTCCAGCGCAGCAGCGCCTCGAAGCCGGTAAGTTCGGTGGTCTCGAGCCGCACCTGCGGCTGGAATGCGAGGTGGAATTCACGGGCCTCCAGCGCGCCGCGCAGATCGTGCTCGAGCGCGTGCCGGCTGCGAGCCTCTTTCTCCATTTCGGGCTCGAACAGCTGATAGGCGCCGCGCCCCTTGGCCTTGGCCTGGTACAGCGCGAGGTCGGCGCATTTCATCAGCTCGTCGGCGTCGAGCCCATGATCGGGCGCGATTGCGATGCCGACCGAGACGCCGACATGCATCGACTGGTGCTCCAGCGGCGGCGGGTGACCGATGATCTCCACCAGGCGGCGTGCGAGCCTTTCCGCTGATTGCGGCTGCGGTCCGCGCTGGAGAACCGCGAACTCGTCGCCACCGAGCCGCGCGACGGTGTCGTGCTCGCCGACATTCTCCTGCAGCTGCGCCGCGACCCACCGCAACAGCCGGTCGCCGGCCGCGTGGCCGAGGCGGTCGTTGACGGTCTTGAAATTGTCGAGGTCGAAGCACAGCACGGCCATCGCGCCGCCGGCGATCGCGACCTGGTTCAGCCCCTCGCCCATCTTCTCGCGGAACAGCGTGCGATTGGGCAGGTCGGTGAGCGAATCGTGCCGCGCCATGTGCGCCACGCGGGCCTGGGCCTTGTGGCGTTCGGTGACGTCCTCATAGGTGACGACCCAGCCGCCATGCTCCATTCGCTTGTGATTGAGCTTGATGATGCGGCCGTCGCCCAAATAGCGGTGCAGCGTGTGCTCGCCCTCGCGCAGCCTCTCGACATAGTCGGCATAGAGCCGCGCGGCGGTGGTCTTTGGATGGATGCCGAGCTCGCAGCTGTGCTCCATGATCTCGCGCATGGACACACCCGGCTTCACCAATTCGGGGGACAGTCCATACATCTCGATGTAGCGCCGGTTGCAGACGATGACGCGCAAGCTCGAATCGAGCATGCACAGGCCCTGGCTCATGTTGTTCAGGGCCGCGTCGAAGCGTCGATACTGTTCGCTCAACTCCTCGACTGCGTGCTCGCGCTCGGTGATGTCCTCGTAGGTGGCCACAAAACCACCCTCAGCCAGGGCGCAATAGCGCACCGAGATCGTGGTGTCGTTCGACATCCGCCGGCGTATCGGCGAGGAGTTGCGGTCGGCGATCCTTGCGCTGGCGGCTTCCAGGAGTTGTTGCGGACTATACTCGGACGAGAACGCGCCGTTTGCCATCGAGCGTTCGATCAGTTCGCCGAGATGCGTGCCTGGCTTGGCTTCCTCCGGCGACAGCCGATAGATCTTCCGGTAGGTGGTGTTGCAGATGCGCAGGCGCATGTCGCTGTCGTAGAAGGCGAGCCCGTGCGCCATGTTCTCCAGCGCCGCATCGAGCATGAAATTCTGCTGCCTCAGCATCTCCTCGTATTGCAGCCGCTCGGTGACGTCTTCGTGCACCGTCACCCAGCCGCCGTCGGGCAGAAAACGGGAAACCACCTGCACCATCCGTCCGTCATAGCGCATCACCAGCAGGGTTTTCGTCTTCCTGGTGCGCACGTCCTCCAGCCTGCTGTCCTGGAATTCATCGCCCGGCATGCCCGGCAGGTTGCCGCGCGACATCCAATGTTCGATGACCGTACAATGCGAGACGCCTGGCTTCACGATGTCCGGGTCGAGATTGTAGAGGTTCAGGAAGCGATCGTTGCGGACGACGACACGGCTGTCGGCGTCGTACATGATCAGCCCGTGCGACATGTTGGCGAGCGCGTGCTGGCTGCGCTCAGTCTGCACGCGCAGCTCCGCCTCGACCCGGGCGAGGCGGCTGACGTCGTCGCATATCGTCATCCAGCCGCCGCCGGGAAACGGCTTCAGCTCGAGCGCCATGACGAGGCCGCTTGCAAGCGTCTGTTCAGTCCGGAACGGCTGGCCGGTCGCGATCCGCGCCATGCGCGCGGCATAAAGTGTGTCGACTTCGTCTGCGGGGATATTGCCAAGGGCCACGCTGTGGGCGAGCACGTCGCGGTAGGTCGTGCCGACCCGCACGATGTCGGCCGACATGTTGAACAGCGCAAGGTAGCGCTGATTGACCAGCACGATCCGGTTGCCGGCATCGTAGACGCAGACGCCTTGCTCCATGTGGTCGAGCGCAAGCTGGCTCAGCCCGACCAGGGCCTTCGGGCCTTGCTCGCGGCGTGCATCAAGCTCGTTGTCGCGCATCGACGTCATGGGGCGGCGGGGTCTCGGCGGGCAATAGACCTAACGCAAGGTAATTCGGTCGCCGAGGCTAGCGAAGAGGCGGGAAAATTCCCTTAAGCGCCGTAGTTTACGGAGGGTGACCAGCATCGCAGTGATGCGTGCGAATGTGGAGGGGCGTGCAGGCACGCGTCGCGCCGGTCGACCTGCGCAATTGCGCGTTAGGCCCTAATGACATCGAATGTCTGGCCCAAACGGCGCCTACGGCCCGTACAGCACGAGTTCCGTATCCGTGAGGTCGGCGAGCTGCGGCCGGTGTGGGCCTTTGAAATATTTGCGGCCGCGACGCTCGGTATAGATGCCGACGAGGCCGGGAACCGGGCCGTTGGAATCGACGGCGACCGCGATCTTGCCGAGCCGCAGCAGCAGCCGGCCGATGCGGCCCGCGCATTCGGTGTATTCGGCCGCGTTGCGGCAGTAGATCAGCTTCATCGCGGGTGGCGCAATGATGCCACGGCGGATGCGCACCGGTTGCAGGATGAAGGGGAACGCTCCTTTCGGCGTGCGGCAGACGAGGCTGAGGCAATTGTAGCGCGCATGCCGCGTCAAGAGATCGGTCTCGGCATCGGAAAGCCCGTCGATCGTCTTGGCGTGCTGCGAGATGACCTCGATCTTGCTCCAGCGTGGGACGCGCGCCAGCGCAGGGACGGAAAAGAATATGCCGCGGCAATAGGCGCGAAAGCCCTGCGTCTCGATGATCGGCCAGGTCCAGGGCGCCGGGCTGATGTTGAGATAGGTGACGTCCTTGTGACGTTGCGCGATCTTGGTCAGGAGCGGGGCGTAATTGCGGTAGGCCGGGTCGACGTACCAGCTCGACAAATTGCACTGGATGGCGGTCTCGTCGCCGTCCCTTCGCGCCGTATAGATCAGCAACAGCACGCCGACCGGCGTACCATCATTGTCGAGCATGTAGCCGAAGCGCGGGTAGCCGTCCGGTACGGGTCGGAAGGCTTGCCGGCGCAGGCCCTGGATCCAGTAGCTGCGCGAGCGGCCGACGAAGCCGCGCGTCAGCAAGTCCGCGACCGCATCGACGTCGGCCTCGGTGATCTCGCGGCATCGGACCTTGGTATGGATCACGCTCGTCTTTCCCGTGGAAATGACCGGCCTCGTTCCGCTAGCGCCAGCCTTCGCCGTGGGCATCGGCCGCGATCTGCGGCTGCAGGCCCATGATCTCCCGCACCTTGGCGGGCCATGCGGAAGGGTCGGTGCCGTGGGTGTGGAACATGGCGACGGCCAGACGGTCCATGCCGAAGGCGACGCAGCCGGTGTGGGCCGGCTCGCCATGGGCGTCCTTGATGTCCCAGGTCGTGCCGAAATGCTCGCGGTGATAATTGAAGCTCATGCAGGCGGTCGGCTGCTCTTCCGAGCGCAGCGGGATCAGCAGTTCGAACTTGAGCTGCTGCTGCTTCTGGCTCACCGCCTTCATCTGACCGACGCGGCCGAAGAACGGATCGCTCGCATAATCGACGCGGAAGGTGAGACCGAGATCGGTCGCAATCGCCTGCGCCCGCACCATCCAGCGCTCGCGGAAATCGGCGACGTCATCGGGGCTGCCGATGCAGACATATTCCCGCATCCGGAACGATTGCAGCCGGTCGAGATGTTTTGACGGTTCACGGCGGAAGCAGTCGGCGGCGACGTCGAAGCGCAGCCCACCCTTCGGCAACTGGCCGCGGCTCGCCGCGATCGGATAGACGGGATAGCAGGCCGCCGGCGACAGCACGAGGTCTGCCGGCGAGAGCGAGCTGGTCCAGTCGCCGCCGGCATCGAAGCGGCTGACCGCGGCGTTGATCTCGCGCTCGGTGCCGTGCAGGCCGCAGACGCAACCGAGCAGGTTCGGAAAGCTCTTGAGGTAGCCGGATCTTTCCAGCTGAGACCGGCTCATCACCGGCGGGAAGCGCATCACCTCAGTGCCGGCCTCGCGATGGCTCGTGATCAGCGCGGCGAGCTTTTCGACGATGCCTTCATAAAGCGCGGTCCGGGCATAGACGCCGTCAGAGCCCATGGGGTGGAACAGCTTCTCGGCGAGATGGTCCAGCGGATCCGCGATCTGCGGCGCGGTCTCAGGCGAGTTGGGGAGAACAGCAATGTTCATGTTCGGCTTTCTGCTATCTGAAATTATTCTTATTGAACGAAGGCACGTCGGTCTCGAAAGCTCGTCAGTCCCGAAGGCTTGTCGGCACGTCGCTCATCAGGGTCGACGTCGCGGCATTGGCCAGAATGCGGTCGTTGTTGATCATGATCGGCGACGACAGCACGTCGCGCAGGTGGCGGCCCATGGTGAACTCACCGTCGTTGCGGTAGCCGGAAAGGCCTGCGGTGCGCATCGCATGCATCACGGTCTCGACCGCGAGCTCCGAGGCCTGCACCTTCAGAAGCGTAATCGAAGACTGGAAGTCGAGCGAGCCGAGCGCGCGTTCGTCGTGCTCGGCGCGAGCAAAGGCGTCGATATTGGCTGATATCAGCGCCCGCAGCTTGGCCAGCGACATCTTGGCGGCGGTGAAATGCGCGGCTGCCGGAGGCATCTGTCCGCCTGAGCTGCGGGCGGCCTTGCGAACGAAGGTCTGCGCACGGGTGACGGCGGCTGCACCGATACCAGCCCAGGCCGAGGACCAGCACAGATGTGCGAACGGCGTCATGGTCTGGGCGTGGATCTTGTCGTAGGATTCCGGGAAGACGCGGTCGGTCGGGCAGTCGACCTTCAGCTCGAAGCCGGTCGAGCAGGTGCCGCGCATGCCGAGCGTTTCCCAGCCCAGCGTCCGCTTCAGCGAATAATCGTCCCTGGCGAGCGCCAGCAGTACCTGGTCAGACGCAGAAGCGTCTGTGGCGCGGCGGGCGATGGTCACGAGGCCGTCGGCCTCGGCGCCGTAGGAGATCACGGTGGCGTCGCGCAGCAGCGAGACAGTGTCGCCGGCGACGTCGACGGCGGCGGCGCTAGCGCGGATGTTGCCGCCGTTCTGGCCTTCGGTGGTGGAGGAGGCGAGCAGCCACTGGTCGCGCGCGACCCGGCGCATCATGGTTTCCATCCAGGGAATGCCGTGACCGTGCCTGACGACGCAGGCGACCTTTGTCGTGTGCATCGCGTAGATCATCGCCGTGGAGGCGCAGGCGCGTCCGAGCGTGTAGCAGACGTCGGTGAGGTCGTGGATCGAGGCACCGAAGCCGCCGAACTCGACCGGGATCATGACGCCGAGCAGCTTCTGCTCACGCGCAACCTCGAAAGCCTTGTGGGGGAAGCGGGCATCGCGATCGACCCCGTCTGCGTCGGCAGCCGCCACGGTGGCGGTCCGGGCGGCGCGCTCAATGAGGGAGGGACCCTGCTCGAGAAAGCTCGTCTGCGTCTCGTCGACAGTGAGGACTGCTTCACGCACGTTCATACTCGTCCGCCTCCGGTTTGCCGTTCAGGATCGCCGGCATCATTCGCGATGCCGCAAGCGATCCTCCGACCATCTTTGCTTATGAGATGAGGCTACGGATTTAATTCAAATTCGTCGATGAAATAGAGGGTAAACAAAGGCCAATTCCGAACGAACAGTTAAGTTCGGGTTGTTTGCATCGCCCGGATTTCCGCGGTCGCGTTAGGGATCTGTAAGAAGCCGGAATTCCAGACAATCTGAGTCATCGTTTACTAAGAAACGCGAAGTAATGGTGGCGTCCATTGCGGGATCGGCCCGCCGTGCCCATCGTAGCCGGCAACCGGTCCGACCTTTGTCGACAGATGGGAATTTACCGATGCAGGCTTTCGATACCGAGTTGCGCAATCGCATCATCAAGCTGGTGAAGGGCATCCTCGCCCAGAACTCGCTCTCCGCTGAGGTCGCGCCGCAGGCCAAGCTCGTCGACGTCGGCCTGACCTCGATGGACATGGTCAATCTGATGCTCGGCGTCGAAGCCGAGTTCGACTTCACGATTCCGCAGTCCGAGATCACACCGGAGAACTTCCAGTCCGTCGAGACGCTGGAGCGCATGGTCGCGACCCAGCTGCAGTCGGCGGCCGCGGCATAATCAGGAGTGCTGGCGCGCATCCTCCTGACGGCACTTCCTGATCCCATCCCCCGTTCCAAAACCGATGTAAAACTGGCATAGCTTCCTCTCGGGATTGCGATGGCGCAAACGGGGTGGAGCAGGCATGGCGCAGGCGGTATTGGGCATCATCGGCGGCTCCGGCATCTACGATCTGCCGGGACTGGAGGACGCTCGCGAAGAGGTGATCAGGAGCCCCTGGGGCGAGCCGTCGGCGCCCCTGCGGCGCGGCTCCATTGCCGGCCTGCCGATCGTGTTCCTGCCGCGCCACGACAAGGGCCACCGGCTGTCGCCCTCCGATATCAATTATCGCGCCAATATCGACATCCTCAAGCGCGCCGGCGTCACCGACCTGATCTCGCTGTCGGCCTGCGGCTCGTTCAGGGAGGAGCTGCCGCCGGGAACCTTCGTTCTCGTCGACCAGTTCGTCGATCGTACCCACAAGCGCGAGAGCTCGTTCTTCGGGAGGGGATGCGTCGCGCATGTGTCGATGGCGCACCCGGTCTCGCCGCGGCTGCGCATCCATCTTGCCACGGCGGCCGAAGCCGAGGGCATCGCGTTTGCGCGAGGCGGCACCTATGTCTGCATGGAGGGGCCGCAATTCTCGACCTATGCGGAAAGCATGACCTACAAGACGCTGGGCTATTCCGTGATCGGCATGACCAACATGCCCGAGGCGAAACTCGCGCGTGAGGCCGAGCTTTGCTACGCCACCGTTGCGATGGTGACGGATTTCGATTGCTGGCATCCCGATCACGACGCCGTCACCGTGCAGGACATCATCCGCGTTCTGAGCTCGAACGCCGACAAGGCAAAAGCGCTGGTGGCGCGGCTGGCGAAAGACTTCCCGCGCGAGCATGAGCCGTGCCCGATCGGCTCGGACCGCGCGCTCGATACCGCGCTGATCACCGCGCCCGAGGCGCGCGATCCCGAGCTCCTGAAGAAGCTCGATGCGGTGGCCGGGCGCATCCTGCGAACGTGATACGAAAGGCAGAATGCCATGAAGGTCGACGGCAAGCATTTCCGCAGCATCTGGCGTGAGCGCGACGGCTGGTCGGTCGGCGCGATCGACCAGCGCCGGCTGCCGCATGAGTTCATCGTTGCGAAGCTGACCTCATGCGAGGACGCGGCCGTCGCCATCCGCGACATGCTGGTGCGCGGTGCGCCACTGATCGGCGCGACCGCAGCTTACGGCATGGCGCTGGCGATGCGCGAGGATGCTTCCGACGCCGGGCTGAAGCGCGCCTACGACACGCTCGTGGTGGCGCGGCCGACGGCGATCAATCTTAAATGGGCCCTGGACGAGATGCGCGCGAGCCTCGCGCCGATCGATCCGCTGGAGCGCGCCGAAGCTGCCTATGCGCGCGCCGACGAGATCGCCGAGCAGGACGTCGAGATCAACCGCGGCATCGCCGGCAATGGCCTGAAACTCATCGAGGCGATCGTCGCAAAAAAGAAGTCGGGCGAGACCGTCAATGTGCTGACCCATTGCAACGCCGGCTGGCTTGCGACCGTCGACTGGGGCACGGCGACAGCGCCGATCTATCTGGCGCATGAGCGCGGCATCAAGGTCCATGTCTGGGTCGACGAGACGCGTCCGCGCAACCAGGGCGCCTCGCTCACGGCCTGGGAGCTCGGCCATCACGGCGTGGCGCATACGGTGATTCCGGACAACACCGGCGGGCATCTGATGCAGCACGGCATGGTCGATCTCGCCATCGTCGGCACCGATCGCGTTGCTGCCAATGGCGACGTCTGCAACAAGATCGGCACATATTTGAAGGCGCTCGCCGCGCACGACAATAACGTGCCGTTCTATGTCGCGCTGCCGTCGCCGACGATCGACTTCGCCGTCGATGACGGCATCCGCGACATCCCGATCGAGCAGCGCAGCGGCACGGAAGTCACCGACATGACCGGCCGCACTGCAGACGGAAGACTTGAGACGGTGCGCATCGTGCCGGAGGGCTCGCCGGTCGCGAATTATGCCTTCGACGTCACCCCGGCGAGGCTCGTCACCGGCCTCATCACCGAGCGAGGCGTGTTGAAAGCCGATCGTGCGTCACTTGCCGCGGCGTTTCCGGAGCGGATCGCAGCCACGGCGGAGTAGCTTTCGTAGGGTGGGCAAAGGCGCATCGCGCCGTGCCCACCATATTCATTCCGGGCCACGCGAGCTTTGGTGGGCACGCTTCGCTTTGCCCACCCTACGGTTCACCGCCTAGCTCAGCTTCAATCCCGTCGCGGCCTCGAGCTCGGCGATCGCCTGGGCGCCGCTGGTCACCTTGATCGTCGTCATGCCCATCTCGCGTGCCGGCTTCAGATTGACGCCGAGATCGTCGAGATAGACGCAATTCTTCGGATCGACCTTCAGCATTTCGACCATCAGCTGATAGATGCGCGGGTCAGGCTTGCGCAGGCCGATCTTGGCGGACTCGATCACATGATCAAACAGCACCATCACCTCGGCGACATAGAGTGAGCGCCCGGTCATGCTGCCGATCGCATTGGCCGGCAGATTGTTGGTAATGCAGCCGGTCTTGAATTGCGCCTTGATGCGCTTCAGCGCTTCGACCATCTCGGGGCGCAGATCCCCCTGAAGCAGCGGGAGCACATCGCGGCCGCGCACCTCTGCGCCGAGCGCCAGTGATTCCGTCGCGAACAAATGATCGAACGTGTCGATGTCGACCTCGGCGCGCTCGAACTTGGCCCATGCGTTTTCCAGATGATTGGCGGCGTTGGTGCGCCGGATGATGTCGATGGGCAGGCCACGCTCTGTCTCGAACCGCGTGAACGCCTCAAACGGCGAACTCGTCAGCACGCCGCCAAAATCAAAGATCACAGCCTCGATCGTCAAGATCCCGCCCTCGTCAATTCCTTTCCAAGAGCGCTAGCATGCGCTATCGGCAAGGGCCAGTCCGAAGCCATCCCACCGCCGTCAGCGATGCCGATACCAAAGCGTGTTCCCATGAAAAAGCTTGTAACCATCATCGCAACCGCGCTGCTGCTCGCCACGCCCGCTTATGCCATCGTTGGCGGCGGCACGCCGCAGGCCGATGGCGTCGCGCGCGCCGTCGTCACGATCGTCGGCTCGCGCGGTAATTTCTGTACCGGCACCCTGGTTGCGCCAAAGCTGGTGCTCACCGTTGCCCACTGCGTGCAGCCCGGCGCGGACTACAAGATCGTCGATCGCGGCACCGACGGGCAGCCGCAGCTGCTGAATGTCCGCACCGTCGCGATCCATCCGAATTTCAACATGCAGGCGATGCAAGCGCATCGCGCTACCGCCGACCTGGCGCTTCTGCAATTGGAAATTCCACTCAAGGGAAAATCGACGGTGCCGGTCGGTGCGCCGAATATTCCGATCCAGGTCGGCAGCCGCTTCGTCATCGCCGGTATTGGCGTCACCGTGCGTGGCGACGGCAAGAGTGGCGGCGCGACGCGTGTTGCCGGCCTCGTCGCGACGGGGCAGCCCGGCACGCTCCAGATCAGGCTGGTCGACCCCGTAACCAACGGTGTTCGCGACGGAATTGGCGCTTGCACCGGTGATTCCGGCGGTCCCGTGTTCGAGGACAGGCCGACCGGAGCCGTGCTCGTCGGCGTCATCAGTTGGTCCACGGGGCCGAACGGAGCCGCCGGCTGCGGCGGGCTGACCGGCGTCACGCCGCTCACGCTCTATCGCGACTGGATCTTGCAGACCGCGCGGATCTGGGGTGCGGCGCTGTGATTTGACCGCGCCCTGATCTATGTCATCTTGAAGCGGAAGCGCGATGGGCAACCACGTCCGTCGCGGAGGAAACGCGCCGCCCAATCAAGGGCGGGCACAAAAACAAGCAAGGCATAGAAGCAACAATGAATGTCGCTGTTCGCAGTCACGCCACGGCCAAACAAGCTTCTGAACATTTCGACGTGCTGATCGTCGGTGCCGGTATCTCGGGTATCGGTAGCGCCTATCACATGACCAAGCAGCTTCCGGGTGCGAGCTTCGTCATCCTGGAAACGCAGGCGACGTTCGGCGGCACATGGACCACGCACCGCTATCCCGGAATTCGTTCGGACAGCGACCTCCACACCTTCGGTTATAGCTTCAAGCCCTGGGTCGGGCCGCCGATCGCGACCGCCGACGAAATCCTCGCCTACATGAACGAGGTGATCGACGAAAACGATATCGCGCGGCATATCCGCTACAAGCACAAGATCAATTCGGCGAGCTGGTCGAGCGAACAGAACCTCTGGACCATCGAGGCGGTGACGACCGACACCGGCGAGCCAAAAACTTTCACGGCAAACTTCCTCTGGATGTGCCAAGGCTATTACCGCCATTCGGAAGGCTATACGCCGGAATGGAAGGGCACGGATCGCTTCAAGGGCCGCATCGTTCATCCGCAGACCTGGCCCGATGATATCGACCTCGCGAACAAGAAGGTCGTCGTGATCGGCTCCGGCGCGACGGCGGCGACGCTGGTGCCGAACATTGCCGACAAATGCGCGCATGTCACGATGCTGCAGCGGTCGCCGACCTATTTCCGTTTGGGGCGCAACGCCATCGAGATCGCAGAGGAGCTGCGCAGGCTTCAGGTCGACGAGGCCTGGATCCACGAGATCGTCCGCCGCAAGATCCTGTTCGAGCAGGACGCGTTCACCAAGCTTTGCTTGTCAAAGCCCGAGCAGGTGAAGCAAGAGCTGATCGGCCAGATCAGCGCGGTGCTCGGTCCGGAGTACGATGTCGACACACATTTCACGCCGAGCTACCGGCCCTGGCGGCAGCGCATCGCCTTCGTGCCCGATGCCGATCTGTTCAAGGGCATCGCCAGTGGCAAGGCGTCCGTCGTCACCGACGAGATCGAATGTTTCGTCGAGAACGGCATCCAGCTCAAATCCGGCAAGCTGCTGGAAGCTGACATCATCGTCACTGCAACCGGCTTCAATCTCGCGGCGCTCGGCGACATCGCCTTCGAGGTCGACGGCAAGCCGCTCGCCTTCGGCGACACCGTCACCTATCGCGGCATGATGTTCACGGGCGTGCCGAACATGGTCTGGGTGTTCGGCTATTTCCGCGCCAGCTGGACGCTGCGCGTCGACCTCGTCGCCGACTTCGTCTGCCGCCTGCTCGGTCACATGAAGGCCAAAGGCAAGAAGAAGGTCGAGGTCAAGTTGCGCGCCGAAGACCACAACATGCCGATCCTGCCCTGGATCGATCCGGAAAACTTCAACCCCGGCTACATGATGCGCAACATGGACCTGCTGCCCAAGCGCGGCGACAAACCGGAATGGCAGCACAGCCAGGATTACTGGACCGAAAAGGACGAGATCCCGAAGACGGATCTGGATGGCGGGGAGTTCGTGTATCGGTGAGCGCGGCAGGCGGCGCTACAAACCTCTCCGTCGTCCTGGCGAAAGCCAGGACCCATTACCCCAGGGAGAAGTTGCGGCGCGAGCTTGTCATCAAGAGTCTTCGCCATACGACGTACCGTGGTAATGGGTCCTGGATCGGCGCTCCGCTTCGCTGCGCTTGTCCAGGACGACGGCGTTGGGGGGTCAGGAATTCCTTCTTGTTGCATTCGTTGCAATCGCCGCAGCCGCAGTCCGGTTCTCGACCCCAAGCTTGGAGTAGATCTGCTCGAGATGCTTGTCGACCGTGCGCGGGCTCAAGCCCAAGATCTGCGCGATGTCGCGGTTGGTCTTGCCCTTGCTGAGCCAGGCCAGCACCTCGCCTTCGCGGGTGGTGAGGCCAAGCTCGCTGGTGAATTCGGGTGGCGGCGCGGTGCCGGACTCCCTGGAGAGCCGCAACAGGAACTCGTTCGGCGCGGTCTCGCCCATGTAGTACAGCCGGAGCTGAGGATTGTCGGGCAGGGAAGCCGCCTGAGATTTCGAGCTGCCCTTGCCCTTGGTCTGCTCCAGCCATTGCAGCAATGATACTGGCAGGACGAAGTCGTCGTCGGTCTGCGCCCCGTGGTGGTCCGCCAGCAGCTTCTGCGCCTGCGGGGTCGCCCACAACAATTTGCCCTGGCGGTTGACCGCGAACAGGAATCGGCCGGAGACGTCGAGCGCGGCGCGTGCACTTTGCGTCAGCCGCGCATTGCCGAGATGAACACGGATGCGCGCCAGCATCTCCTCGATCACGATCGGCTTCGTCACGTAGTCGACGCCGCCGGCCTCCAGTCCGCGCACGATGTGCTCGGTCTCGGCGAGCCCCGTCATGAAGATCACCGGCACATTGGCAAGACCCGCATCACGCTTGAGGCGGCGGCAGGTCTCGAACCCGTCCATGCCCGGCATCACCGCGTCGAGCAGCACGATGTCAGGCGTGATCTGGTCGACGATGCGCATCGCGGCCGCGCCGTCGAGCGCCACCATTACCGTCATCCCGGCGCTGTCGAGCGCGTCGGTGAGCAGCCGCAGCGTCTCCGGGGAGTCGTCGACAACGAGCGCGACGTCGCGCTTTTTCGACTCAGTGCTCATACGCATGCAACGTCTTCAATGTGGCCATGTACTGGTCGAGATCGAAGCGGTCGATCAGCGACCGCATTTCCGCGACGAAGTCGGCATGTTCAGGGTGCTCGCTGCCGATCTCGTCCAGCTTCAACTGGATAGCCTTGACGTAGCCGATCTGACCAAGCCCGATCAGCGCCTCGATGTGTTGGACAGGCGGCCGCGAGCCGCTTTCGGGCCGCCACAGCGGCACGGCGATCTCCTCCGAGCCGTATTGCCATTCGATCTTCAGAAGCTGGCGGATGCTTTCCAAAAGCCTGGGAATGTCGATCGGCTTCATCAGATAACCATCGTGGAAAGGCTGTGCCAGCGGTGTGCCGTGGGCCTCGAGCGCGCTGGCAGACACCATCAGGATCCGCGCCTGATGGTGGCCGCTGGCGCGTAGCGTCTCCGCGACCGTCCAGCCATCCATGCCAGGCATGGAGATGTCGAGCAGGAACAGATCGGGCCGGCAGTGCTGGGCCAGTGCCAGGCAACCAGGTCCGTCGGGCGCGCTGAGCAGGATGAAGCCGAGTGGTGTCAATACCTCACGCAGGAGGTCGCGATGCACGGGATCGTCGTCGGTAATGAGGATGGTCTTGCGCGTGCCGTGATAGCCGGAGATCGGGGCCTCCACCGGCGCAATGCGCTGCGGATTGGTGACTTCCGAGAGCAGCATCTTGACCTTGAACGTGCTGCCGCTGCCGACCGTGCTCAAGACCTTGATGTCGCCGCCCATGACGCCGGCGAGCAGCCGGCTGATGGTCAAGCCCAGTCCGGTGCCGGTCTGTGGCTGCGAGACACCGAGCGCGCCGCGCTCGAACGGTGCGAAAATGCGTTCGAGATCGTCGCCCTGGATGCCGGGGCCGGTGTCGATCACCTCGAACTCCGCGACCGGGCTGCGATAGTGCACCACGAACTGCACACTGCCGGTCTGGGTGAATTTGATCGCGTTGGACAGCAGATTGATCAGCACTTGGCGCAGCCGCTTTTCGTCGGCATAGACCACGATCGGTAAATGCGCCGGACGCCTGAACACGAAGTCGATGCTCTTGGCGGCGGCCTGAAGGCGGAACATGCCGACGAGCTGGTCGAGGAATTCGGTCAAGCGCACCTCGTCGCGCGACAGGTACAGCCGCCCCGCCTCGATCTTGGAGATGTCCAGAATGCCGTCGATCAGGCCGGAGAGGTGATCGGCGCTGCGGCGGACGACGCGGACCTGGTCGCGCGGCTTGGTGTTGAGCGTGGTGTCCTGCTCCAGGAGTTGGGCATAGCCGCTGATCGCGTTGAGCGGCGAGCGCAGCTCGTGGCTCAGGCCGACCACGTAGCGGCTCTTGGCGAGGTTGGCGGATTCGGCGATTTCCTTGGCGCGCTGGAGCTCTGCGTCGGTGCGCTTGTGGGCATCGATCTCCTGGATCAGCAGCGTGGTCTGGCGCCGGGTCTCGGCCTCGGCGGCCCGTCGGCTCTGCTGCGCCAGCACGAACAGCCAAGCCACGACCCCGATGATGATGCTGAGCGAGAAGAACACCTTCCAGAGCACGTGGGAGACGAGCATGTTCTCGCCTGGCACGCTGACCGAGGTCTGGAGGTAGATCAGCCCCAGCACCAGCGCGACGAGGCCCGCGGAGACCACGAACACACCGATGTAGTGGCCGAACTGCGAATTGATCCGCTGATAGATCGACTGCGGCAGGATCCTGGCGAGCGCGTCGGCGAACTGCACCTGCGCCCGCGCATGCGGTTTGCACAAATCATGGCAGCGCGCGTCGAGCGAGCAGCATAGCGAGCAGATCGGGCCGGCATAGGCAGGACAGGAGGTCATGTCCTCCGGCTCGAAATGGTGCTCGCAGATGCAGCACTGGATCGATTCGATATTGGCCCAGCTCCGCTTCGGCTTGCGCGCGATGTAGTATTTACCGTCGGTGAGCCAGGCGATGACGGGCGCAGTGACGAAGGCGACCGTCAGCGCGACGAAGGCCGCGAGCGCTTTCATGGTCGAGCCGAACAGGCCGTAGAATGCCGCGATCGAGACGATGGTCGCGATCGTCATCGCGCCGACGCCGACCGGGTTGATGTCGTAGAGATGGGCGCGCTTGAACTCCATCTGCGGTGGGCGCAGGCCGAGCGGCTTGTTGACCACGAGATCGGACACCAGCGCGCCGACCCAGGCGATCGCGACATTGGAATAGAGCGCGAGCGTCTGCTCCAAGGCCTTGTAGACGCCGATCTCCATCAGCAGCAGCGCCACCATCACGTTGAACACCAGCCAGACGACCCGGCCGGGATGGCTATGTGTCAGACGCGAGAAGAAGTTCGACCAGGCGATCGAGCCTGCATAGGCGTTGGTGACGTTGATCTTGAGCTGCGACAGGATCACGAACGCGCCGGTGAGTGCCAGGGCCATGTCCGGCTGCGACAGCACGTAGCGAAACGCTTCGAGATACATGTGCGCCGGCTCGGCCGCCAGCTCGCTGGAGAGACCGTGGCTCAGCGCGAAGAAGGCGAGAAACGAGCCCAGCAGCAGTTTCAGCGCGCCGAAGATGATCCAGCCGGGGCCCGCGATCAGCAGGGCGGCCCACCACGACGTTCGCGAGGTGCGGCGGTCGCGCGGCAGGAACCTGAGGAAGTCGACCTGCTCGCCGATCTGGGCCACCAGCGAAAACACCACGGAAGATGCGACACCGAACAGCAGCAGATCGAAATGTCCGCTGGGGTCGCCGTGCTCGCCGGCGAATTTGCGCCACTCCGTGAACGAGTAAGGATTGGCCCAGGCGATCGCCGCGAAGGGCAGGATGTGCAGGATGATCCAGATCGGTTGCGTCCAGAGCTGGAAGCGGCTGATCAGCGTGATGCCGTAGGTGACAAGCGGGATGATCGCGACGGCGCTGATGAGATAGCCGATCGGGCGCGGAATGCCGAAGCACATCTCGAGCGCCGTGGCCAGGATCACCGCTTCGATCGCGAAGAAGATGAAGGTGAAGGAGGCGTAGATGAGCGAGGTGACGGTCGAGCCGATATAACCAAAGCCGGCGCCGCGGGTGAGCAGGTCAATGTCGATGCCGCATTTGGCGGCATAATAGGCAATCGGAACGCCGCAGCAGAAGATGATGGCGGAGACGACGAGGATCGCGGCGGTGGCGTTGGTCACGCCGTAGTTCAGGGTGATGGTGCCGCCGATCGCCTCCAGAGCGAGAAAGGAGATGGCGCCCAGTGCGGTGTTGGCGACGCGGGCGGCGGACCACCGGCGCGCGCTCTTGGCGGTGAAGCGCAGCGCGTAGTCTTCCAGCGTCTGGTTGGCGACCCATTGGTTGTACTGGCGCCTGACGCGATCTATCCGCTGCCGCCCTGCCACTTAACCCCCACTCCCGAACTCCCGCATCCCTCGCAAAACCTGTACCAAAAGCCTACGTCGTCATTTTGCGGTGCAGTATACGCGATCTTGCGTATGCTTGCAGTGCACAAATTCGAGCCATCCTCACGGCACCAATCGCGTGTCCTCGAACAACAGTGGGGTGCTCATGTCAGACGAAGCGAACAAGGGCCTGTTATCGCCGCTCCGGCGCAAATTATTGATGGGAATGGCGGCCGTGCCGGCCATCACCATGCTACCGCGAGCATCTTTTGCGCAGGCCCCGGCGACCTCGGCGGTCAATACCACGGGTCTCGCGGTCACCGACACCGAGGTGACGGTCGGCATCCTGCATTCGGCGACCGGCACCATGGCGATCTCCGAGACCGGCTCGATCGAAGCCGAAAAGCTCGCCATCGAGCAGATCAACGCCATGGGCGGCGTGCTCGGGCGCAAGATCAAGTTCATCCAGGAAGACGGCGCCAGCGATTGGCCGACCTTTGCCGAAAAGGCCAAGAAATTGCTGGTCAACGACAAGGTCGCGGCGATCATGGGCTGCTGGACCTCGGCGTCCCGCAAGGCCGTGCTGCCGGTCATGGAGCAGTACAACGGCATGCTCTATTACCCGACCTTCTATGAAGGTCTCGAGCAGTCCAAGAACGTGATCTACACCGGCCAGGAAGCCACTCAGCAGATCCTCGCCGGCCTGAATTGGATCGCCAAGGAGAAGGGTGCGAAGTCGTTCTTCTTCATCGGCTCCGACTACATCTGGCCGCGCACCTCGAACAAGATCGCGCGCAAGCATGTCGAGAACGTGCTGAAGGGCAAGGTCGTCGGCGAAGAGTATTATCCGCTCGGTAATACGCAGTTCAATTCGGTCATCAACAAGATCAAGCTGACCAAGCCCGACGTGATCTTCACCGACGTCGTCGGCGGTTCGAACGTTGCGTTCTACAAGCAGCTCAAGGCCGCAGGCATCGATCTCTCCAAGCAGGCGCTGCTGACGATCTCGGTGACTGAAGACGAGATCGACGGCATCGGCGGCGAGAACATTGCGGGCGCCTATGCCTGCATGAAGTACTTCCAGTCGCTCGACAATCCCAACAACAAGACCTTCGTGCCCGCGTTCAAGAAGATGTGGGGCGAGAAGACCGTGATCGGAGACGTCACCCAGGCTGCCTATCTCGGCCCGTGGCTGTGGAAGTTGACAGTGGAGAAGGCGGGCTCCTTCGACATCGACAAGATCGCGGCGGCGTCGCCAGGCATCGAGTTCAAGGGCGCTCCGGAAGGCTATGTGCGCATCCACGAAAATCATCACCTCTGGTCGAAGACCCGGGTGGGGCGCGCCAAGCTCGATGGCCAGTTCGAGCTGATCTACGAGACCGCCGATCTGGTCGAGCCGGATCCGTTCCCCAAGGGTTACCAGTAAGACCAGAGCTACCAGTCAGTCACGGCGTTCGCCGCCGTTTCCCTCTCAGGCAAACCCTCTCCCTGGCGTGGACCGCAAATCCACGCCCAAGACCCCCGCGTCGCGAACCTGCTCGCGACGCGGGACCCTTTCCCGACGGAGGACATCGATGTTCGGCGACTACTCGCTTGGTGACCTTGGCTCCATCTTCGTCATGCAGGGCTTTGCAGGACTGATCCTGTTCTCCGTCTACGTCCTGATGGCGCTCGGTCTTGCGATCATCTTCGGCCAGATGGGCGTCATCAACATGGCCCATGGCGAGTTCATGATCCTTGGGGCCTACGTCACCTGGATGACCTCGAGTTTCTTCCAATCCTATTTGCCGAGCCTGTTCAGCGGCTACTTCTTCCTCGCGATGATCCTGGCCTTTATCGCATCCGGTGCGTTGGGGATGCTGGTGGAATGGGTGCTGATACGGCATCTCTACAAGCGCCCGCTCGACACGCTGCTTGCGACCTGGGGCCTCAGCCTGATCCTGCAACAGGCCTATCGCTCCGTGTTCGGCGCGCGCGAGGTCGGCGTCGAGCTGCCGCAATGGATGCTTGGCTCGCTGCACGTAACCGACAGCATCGAAGTGCCGATCAACGGCGTCTTCGTGATGTGCCTCACTGTCCTGATCACCGTGGGCGTCGCCTACGTGATGTATAAATCGCGCTGGGGTCGGCAGGTGCGCGCCGTCGTGCAGAACCGCATCATGGCCGGTGCCGTCGGCATCAACACCGAAAAGGTGGATCGCTACACTTTCGGCCTCGGTTGCGGCATTGCCGGTGTCGCCGGGAGCGCCTTCACCATGATCGGCTCGACCGGGCCGACCTCCGGACAGCTTTACATCGTCGATACGTTCCTGGTGGTCGTGTTCGGCGGCGCGGCAAGCCTGCTCGGCACCATCGCATCGGCCTTCTCGATCTCGCAGACCCAATCCACCCTCGAGTTCTTCCTGTCGGGCTCGATGGCCAAGGTGCTGACGCTGCTTGCCGTTGTCGGAATCCTGATGCTGCGGCCGCAGGGTCTCTTCGCCCTCAAGGTCCGCAAATAACAAGAAGCAGGCAAGTCATGGTCATCAACTCACGCTTCTTCAATCGATCCGAGCTCATGGGCTTCCTCGTGCTGGCCGCTGTGCTGTTCGTGATCCTGCCGCTCTCGCTGGATGTGTTCCGTCTCAACCTTGTCGCGAAATATCTGACCTACGCCTTCGTCGCGCTCGGTCTGGTGCTTTGCTGGGGCTACGGCGGCATTCTCAGTCTGGGGCAAGGCGTGTTCTTCGGCCTCGGCGGCTATTGCATGGCGATGTTCCTCAAGCTGGAGGCCTCCAGCGTCGAGAATACCAAGATCCAGTCGACGCCAGGCATCCCGGACTTCATGGACTGGAATCAGATCACGTCACTGCCACTGTTCTGGCAGCCGTTTCACAGTCTCACCTTCACCATCCTCGCCATCATCCTGGTCCCCGGCATCTTCGCGCTGATCATCGGCACTGCGATGTTCAAGCGCCGCGTCGGCGGCACCTACTTTGCCATCATCACCCAGGCGGTGGCGGCCATCCTCACCATCCTGATTGTGGGCCAGCAGGGTTACACCGGCGGCATCAACGGCATGACCGACCTGCGCACCCTCAAGGGTTGGGACATAAGGCCCGACCACGCCAAGGTCATCCTGTACTTCGTCGAAGTGGTGCTGCTGTTCGCCTGCATCGGCATCGCGCAGTTCATACGCCTGACCAAGCTCGGCCGCATCCTGGTGGCGATGCGCGAACAGGAGGACCGCGTCCGCTTCTCCGGCTACAGCGTCGCCAACTTCAAGATCTTTGCGTTCTGCATGGCCGCGGTCTTCGCCGCGATCGGCGGGGCCATGTTCGCACTCAATGTCGGTTTCATGTCGCCGTCCTTTGTCGGCATCGTGCCGTCGATCGAGATGGTGATCTACACCGCGGTCGGCGGACGGATGTCGATCTTCGGCGCGATATGGGGAGCCATTCTGGTGAATTTCGCCAAGACCAGCCTGTCGGAGTCCTTCCCGCAACTCTGGCTGTTCGGTCTCGGCGCGCTGTTCATCGCCGTCGTGCTCGCTTTCCCGAACGGCCTGTCGGGGCTCTGGGCCGACTATGTGCAGCCGCGCATCGACCGCCTGTTCACTTCGCGCAAGAAGCCGGGCTGGAGCGACAATTCGGTTGCCGATGGCGCACCGGCAGAGTGAGGAGACCATCATGCTTGTTGGACATCAGCCGAAGGAATTCCTGCTCGCGGTCTCCGGACTGACCGTTTCCTTCGACGGCTTCAAGGCCGTCAACGATCTCTCGTTTTACGTCGAGGAGAACGAGATCCGCGTCATCATCGGCCCCAACGGGGCCGGCAAAACGACGGTGCTCGACCTGATCTGCGGCAAGACCAAAGCGACCGAAGGCTCGATCCAGTTTCGCGGCACCGAGCTGACCAAGCTCAAGGAGAACGAGATCGTCAAGGCCGGCGTCGGCCGCAAGTTCCAGACGCCGTCGGTGTTCGAAGACCTCACCGTGTTCGAGAATCTCGAGATTTCGTTTCCGCGCGGCCGCACCGTGTTCGGCTCGCTCACCTTCCAGCGCGACCAGCCGGTGAAGTCACGCGTCGCGGAGGTCGCCGAGATGATCTTCCTCAAGGACAAGCTCAACACCTATGCCTCTGAGCTCAGCCATGGCCAGAAGCAATGGCTCGAGATCGGCATGCTGCTGATCCAGGACCCGGACCTGCTGATGCTGGACGAACCCGTCGCCGGCATGAGCGTGTCCGAGCGCGCCAAGACCGCCGAGCTGCTCAACCGCATCATCAAGAACCGCTCGGTGCTGGTGATCGAGCACGACATGAAGTTCGTCGAGGACATCGCGCACAAGGTCACCGTGCTTCACCAGGGCCAGATCCTCTCGGAAGGGACCATGGATAAGGTGAAGAACGACCCCAAGGTCATTGAAGTCTATCTGGGGCACTGAGATATGACGAATTCGGGCCAGTCTGTTGCGGCAATGACAGTGCACCTCTCCCCCTGTGGGAGAGGTCGGATCGCCCAAGCGATCCGGGTGAGGGGTATCTCTCCGCAGCTCAAACTGCCTCTCGCCTTCGCGGACGCAGACCCCTCATCCATCGCGGACTTCGCCCGCGCCACCTTCTCCCACAAGGGAGAAGGGAGAAAGTTCACGGCAGAGCGGCCTCACCAGAATTCATGCTGATTTAGGGAGCGATCATGCTGGCAATTTCCGATCTTCACGTCGCCTATGGCCAGAGCGAGGTGCTGCACGGGCTCAACGTCAAGGTCGCGCCCAACGAGATCGTGGCGATCATGGGCCGCAACGGCATGGGCAAGACCACGCTCATGAAATCGCTGATGGGCATCCTGCCGGCGAAGAGCGGCTCGGTGACCATGAACGGCGCCGAGCTCGGTGCCTTGCCGAGCTACGCGCGCGTCGCCAAGGGCCTCGCCTATGTGCCGCAGGGCCGCATGATCTTCTCAACCATGACGGTGAAGGAGAACATCGAGACCGGTCTCGTGGTCTCCGGCGGAACCGAGGTGCCCGGCGACATCTACGAACTGTTTCCGGTGCTGCTGGAGATGAAGGACCGCCGTGGCGGCAATCTCTCCGGTGGCCAGCAGCAACAACTCGCGATCGCACGCGCGCTGGCGACCAAGCCAAAAGTTCTGCTGCTGGACGAGCCGACCGAAGGCATCCAACCGTCGATCATCAAGGAGATGGCGCGCACGCTCAAGCGCATCCGCGACGAGAAGGGGCTTTCGATCGTCGTGTCCGAGCAGGTCCTGAGCTTCGCGCTCGATATCGCCGACCGTGTGCTGGTGATCGAGAACGGCGAAATCGTCCGCGACGATCCGCGCGACGCCGTCGATGCCGCGCAGGTCTCGAAATATCTGTCCGTCTAACCAACCGTGTAAAAGGGGAGCCTCTCGATGCCAGAGACACTGATCAAGGTCGATCTCACCAAGTCGGCCTATGAAAATGACATGGTGCATAACCGCTGGCACCCCGACATTCCGATCGTAGCCTGGGTCAATCCCGGCGACGACTTCATCATCGAGACTTATGACTGGACCGGCGGTTTCATCAAGAACAACGATTCCGCGGACGACGTCCGCGACATCGATCTGTCGATCGTGCACTTCCTCTCCGGCCCGATCGGCGTCAAGGGCGCCGAGCCCGGCGACCTCCTCGTCGTGGACCTGCTCGACGTCGGTCCGATGAAGGAGAGCATGTGGGGCTTCAACGGCTTCTTCTCCAAGCAGAACGGCGGCGGCTTCCTCACCGATCATTTCCCGCTGGCGCAGAAGTCGATCTGGGACATCAAGGGCCTCTACACCTCGTCGCGGCATATTCCGGGCGTCAACTTCGCCGGCCTGATCCATCCCGGCCTGATCGGCTGTCTGCCCGATCCGAAGATGCTGGACACCTGGAACAAGCGCGAGGCCGAGCTGATAGCGACCAATCCGACTCGTGTGCCCGGCCTTGCCAATCCACCGTTCGCGCCGACCGCTCATGGCGGCCGCGCCAAGGGCGAGGTCAAGGACAAGATCGGCGCGGAAGGCGCGCGCACCGTGCCGCCGCGCGAGCATGGCGGCAATTGCGACATCAAGGATCTCTCGCGCGGCTCGAAGATCTACTTCCCGGTCTATGTGCCCGGCGCCGGTCTCTCGATGGGCGATCTGCACTTCAGCCAGGGCGACGGCGAGATCACCTTCTGCGGTGCGATCGAGATGGCCGGCTGGCTGCATCTGAAGGTCGAGGTGATCAAGGACGGCATGGCGAAGTACGGTGTCAAGAATCCGATCTTCAAGCCGTCGCCGATCACGCCGAACTACAAGGACTATCTGATCTTCGAAGGCATCTCGGTCGACGAAGCCGGCAAGCAGCACTATCTCGACGTCACCATCGCCTATCGCCAGGCCTGCCTGAATGCGATCGAGTACCTGAAGAAGTTCGGCTACTCCGGCGCCCAGGCCTATTCGATCCTTGGCACCGCACCGGTTCAGGGCCACATCTCCGGCGTGGTCGACGTGCCCAACGCCTGCGCCACATTATGGCTGCCGACGGAAATTTTCGACTTCGACGTGATGCCGTCCTCGGCCGGACCTATCAAGCACATCAAGGGTGATATCCAGATGCCGATCTCACCCGACAAATGACGCCGCGCTCCCTCTCCCCCGTTCTTACGGGGAGAGGGTTGGGGTGAGGGGCTGCCTCCGCGCGAACAGCAGCAGTGAGCGCGCGGAGACTCCCCCTCACCCGGAACGCATCTTGCGATGCGTTCCGACCTCTCCCCGCAAGCGGGGCGAGGTGAAGCTGACGCTCCGTCGTCACTAAACGCAAAGGGACACAAGATGCCGGTCTATGAATATCTCTGTGACGATTGCGGTCCGTTCAAGGATCTGCGCCCGATGTCTGAATGCGACGATCCGCAGGTCTGTCCGCAATGTGAAATCATAGCGCCGCGCGTCATTCTGACCGCCCCGAACTTCTTCTGCATGCCGTCGGAGACGCGCAAGGCTCACGCCGTCAATGAGCGCAGCACGCACGCGCCGCAGACGCTGGCGCAATACAAGGCCTCGCATGGCCCCGGCTGCGGCTGCCGCTCGACGGGAAAAAACTTGTCGGACAAGAAAAAGCCGGCGCGCCTGGTGACCAAGACCAGGAGCGGCGCCAAGGGCTTCCCTACCGCGCGGCCCTGGATGATCAGCCACTGATTCGCGCGGCAATCTCAAACAGAGTAGAGGAGCAATTCAAATGCTTCACGGTGACATCTCCAGCAGCAACGACACCGTCGGCGTCGCGGTGGTCAACTACAAGATGCCCCGCCTGCACACCAAGGCCGAGGTGCTCGACAACGCCCGCAAGATCGCCGACATGGTGGTGGGCATGAAGACCGGCCTTCCCGGCATGGACCTGGTGATTTTCCCGGAATACTCCACCCAGGGCATCATGTACGACTCCAAGGAGATGTATGAGACCGCTTGCGCGGTCCCCGGTGAAGAGACCGCGATTTTTGCGGAGGCTTGCCGCAAGGCCAAGGTCTGGGGCGTGTTCTCGCTCACGGGCGAACGCCACGAGGAGCATCCGAACAAGGCGCCCTACAACACCCTGATCCTGATGAACGACAAGGGCGAGATCGTGCAGAAGTACCGCAAGATCATGCCGTGGGTGCCAATCGAGGGCTGGTATCCCGGCAACTGCACCTATGTCTCCGACGGCCCGAAGGGGATGAAGGTCAGCCTGATCATCTGCGACGACGGCAACTTCCCGGAGATCTGGCGAGACTGCGCCATGAAGGGGGCCGAATTGATTGTACGCTGCCAGGGCTACATGTATCCGGCCAAGGAGCAGCAGATCCTGATTTCGAAGGCCATGGCGTGGGCCAACAACGTCTATGTCGCGGTCGCCAACGCCGCCGGCTTCGACGGGGTCTATTCCTACTTCGGTCACTCCGCGATCATCGGCTTCGACGGCCGCACCCTCGGCGAGTGCGGCGAGGAAGACTACGGCATTCAATATGCCCAGTTGTCGAAGCATCTGATCCGCGATGCGCGCCGCAACGGCCAATCGCAGAACCATCTCTACAAGCTCGTCCATCGCGGCTACACCGGCATGATCAATTCCGGCGAAAGCCCGCGCGGCGTAGCGGCCTGTCCCTATGATTTCTACAAGAACTGGATCGCGGATCCCGAAGGCACAAGGGACATCGTCGAAGCGATGACGCGCGCGACGCCCGGGACCGCCGAATGCCCGATCGACGGCATCCCGAATGAAGCGGGACCGAGCAACTACTGAGCCATGGCTGCATCAACTACACGGTCCTACGCCGACAAGGGCGGCGTCATGCACTCCGCGTGATGAGGGTCTACCGTTTCTGCTGCGCCGGCTTGCGTGGCGGTCGCGGAGCGGCGGCCGGCGTGGGTGTCCCGCTCATCTTGTTGGTGGCCTCGCTGACGTCGAGCAGCGATCGGCGGATGTCTTCGAGGAAGTTCGCCGATTTCTTTCTCATGGTGTCGGCGAGCTCGTGCAATCCCTGGATCTTTTCGAACAGCTCGTCGGCCTTGCCGTCGGCAAAGCCGGGCACTACGCCTTCGATCTTTGTGACCGCCTTGTCGAAGCCCGCGAAGGCGCTGTCGACCTTGGCCATGACGGAATCGATTTCGCCGCCCTTGCTCCTGAGATCGGCGGTGTAGTTCTCGAACGTGCGCAGGCCCTCCTTGATCGCCGGGGCGTTGCTGACGATCGTGCGGTCGACACTGTGCAGGGTGTCGACGATTGATTCGGCGTCGCTGAGATCGGCGGTCAGCACGGGGACGCCGTCCGAATCCAGCGGCACTGGCGGTGCGGAGGGCGCGCCGCCGATCAGCGAGACCGCGGCGACGCCGGTAAGACCGAGGAACTCGATGCCCGCGACGGTGTCCTTGCGGATCGGCGCGGAGTTGTCGAGCATCACCAGGGCCACGACCTTGCGCGGATTGTCCAGCTTGATCGACAGGATCTGGCCTGCGGGGACGCCGTCGAAATTGACCGGCCCGCCGCGGCGCAATCCGCTCGCCGAGCCGCCCTCGAACACGACGCGCAACGGGCTGCGGCTCTGGAGGGTGCGCCATTTCTGCACGCCGAGCACGCCGCCGAACGCCACGGCGATCACCGCCAGCGTCGCCGTTCCAATCACCAGATTGCTCGCGCGTGCCATGCGGGGTGATTTTACGGCCAAACGAGGGAAGTTGGAAGGAGCTGCAATGGTACGTAGGGCGGGTTAGCGAAGCGTAACCCGCCAACGCCTCGTGCGGCCATGGACCGATTTGGCGGATTACGCTGCGCCAATCCGCCCTACGCGACATCAATGCCCGGCGGCGCGTTTTGCCGCAGCATCGTTCAGCACGATGAGGGCATCGACGGCGACGCCGGTCCCGGCATTGATCAGGAACGGATTGACGTCGATCGAGGCGATCCGGTCGCCGGCATCCGCGATCAGGTTGGAGAGGCCGACCAGCGCCTTCACCGCGGAGGCCTCGTGCAAGGCCGGCTTGCCCCGATAGCCGCGCATCTTGATTCCGGCCTTGGTGCGTCCAATCAGGAGCCGGGCCTCAGCCTCGTCCAGCGGCGCACCGGCGAGCGCGACGTCCTTCATCAGCTCGATGTCGATGCCGCCGGTGCCGAACAGCACGACCGGACCCATCTCGGCATCGAGGGAGGCGCCGACCACGAGTTCCAGATCGGCCTTGACCTGTTGCGCGATCAGGATGCCGGCGAGCTTCGGCTTGCCCTTCAGCCTGCTCACCCGCGCGGTGATGTCGGCGAACGCCTTCTTCACTTCGGCCGGGTTGGTAAGATTCAGCACCACGCCGCCGATATCTGATTTGTGCAGGATCTCGGCGCTGACGACTTTTGCCACGACCGGGAAACCGATCTGCTTGGCGATCTTCACGGCCTCGGCTGCCGTCTGCGCGATTGCCTCCTTCGAGATCGGGATGCCATAGGCCTTCAGCAGCTTCTTGGAGGCGACCTCGTCGAGCGCGGCGCCCGTTGCCGATTTCAGCGCCTTCTCAAGCACGGCACGCGCGGCCGGCTTCGAGCTCGAGACGATATCGGGCACTTCCTTGCGCAGCTTGGCGTAGTCGAGCAGCGACTTGATCGCAGTCACCGCGCGGTCCATGCCCTGCATCACCGCAAGATGCGGCAGCGACTTGCGCAAGGTCTTGGTGAACTCGGTGAAGCCGATCGACATCGCGCTGATATAGATCACCGGCTTGCCGGCCCGGCTCGCCATCTCGTCGACGATGCGCAGATTGCGCTCGCGCAGCTCGTGCGGCGCTTTCGGCAGCTCGGCATCGATGATGACGATGTCGATTTCGGGGTCGTCGATCATCAGCCCGATCGATTTCAGGTAGACGGAGGGATCGACCACCGCGGCGAAGCCAGCGTCGAGCGGGTTGCCGACGATCGAGCCCGGCCCGAGCATCTTTGCCAGCTCCGAGCGGACATGCGAGCTGAGTGGTGCAAAATTCAGGCCTTCTGCATCGAAGGCGTCGATCAGCATGCCGCGCTTGCCGCCGGATAGCGTCACTGCGGCGAGCCGGTCCCCCCTGGGCACAGCGGCATGGACGAAGCATTCGGTGGTCTCGATCAACTCGTCGAGCCCGCCGACCCTGATGACCCCTTCGCGCGTTGCAATGGCGTCGAATGTCTCGATCGAGCCCGCGAGCGCGCCGGTGTGTGCCATCGCCGCCGCGCGGCCACCCTCGGAGGCCCCGAGCTTGAGCGCGATCACCGGTTTGCTCGCGGCGCGCGCCGCCTTGCAGGCGTCCCGGAATGCCTTGGTGTTGCGTACGCCTTCGAGGTAGACCACGATCACCTTGATGCTCGGATCCTCGGCGAAATAGCGCATCAGGTCCGGCGTCTCGAGCCCGGCCTCGTTGCCGGTCGTCACCATGTAGCCGACCCCGACACCGCGATCTTCCAAAGCTTGGCGGATCGCCATGACGATGGCGCCGGATTGCCCGGCAATCGCCACCGCGCCCTGTTCCATGGTGACGATACGGTCGTCGATATTGGTGAAGAGCTTTTCGCCCGCGCTCAAATTGCCGAGGCAGTTCGGGCCGGTGACCGCCAATCCCGTCTCGCGCACGGCCGCTTGCAGTTCGGCGGCGAGCTTCTGGCTTTCCTCATCCTGCAACTCGCTGAAGCCCGAAGTGACGATGGTGGCCGAGCGCGCGCCGGCCGCGGCGGCGTCGCGGATCACTTGCACGGCAAAGCGCGCCGGCACCAGCACCAGCACGTGGTCGGGTTTTTCCGGGAGGCTTGCAAAGTCCTTGTAGCAGGGGACACCCCAGATGGCGTCGCGTTTGGCATTGACCGGATAGAGCCCGCCCTCGTAGCTGTATTTGACCAAATTGTTCCAGATGCGCTCGGCGTAGTTGCCGGGCTTGTCGGTCGCGCCCACCAGCACGATGTTGCGCGGATGCAGCATGGCGTGGATGCCCTTGACGATGTCGCTGGCATCGGGCGCCGGAGACCATGGGCGCGACGAAGCTGAGGCGGCAGATACGCGAGCTTCCATGGTGTGACCTCACCTGTTGTTCTTGTTGGTGGTGCGTCACTCTGTTCTATGGCGAGTTCTTCGGACTGGCAACCACGTGGGCAGGTATGCCGTGCGGTGGAATGAGCGCGCGTCAAGCCCTGGTGGTGATCGACATCTTCGGATCTCTGCTCGCGCCGTGGTTCAGTATCTCAGCATGCCGAGTTTGTAGGCGTAGTGATAGGCCAACTGCTTCGCCAGATAAGGAGCGATGGCGCGCCGGATCTGCATCTGTGTCGGTTCGAAGCCGAGAACGCGTCGCCGCAGGACGCCCATCTCCCTGACGCCGACCGCATAGGTGGATGCCGTCTTTTGTGCGTCATGGATTCGGAAGCAGGCGAGAAATCGCGGCAAGCGTGCGAATTTGAATCCTGCGGCTTGCGCTCGAAGGATGAAGTCCCAGTCCATCGCGTAGTGTAAACTCTCGTCGATCGGCCCGATCCTGTCCCACACGCGCTTGCGCCAGAACATCGTCTCTTGCGGAATGTAGTCGGCATATCGCAACGCCTTGCCGTCGTGGGGCGGCAGCACGGCGCGGCCGACCTCGAGTCCCTCGCGATCGATGAAGACGCGATGGCCGTAGACGACGTCGACATGCGGATGTGCGATGAAGTAATTTGCGACATAGGCAAGCGTCCCGGGCAGCAGCATGTCGTCGCTGTTGAGATAGGCCATGATCTCGCTCTCGATGCCGGCGAAGCCGAGATTGATGGCGCTGGATTGCCCTTGTCCGGCTCGCTCCTCCAGCGCAGGCTATCGCCGCGCCCCTTCAGGAGATCGAGCGTGCCGTCGATCGAGGCGCCGTCCTGCACGTGATAATACAGGTCCGGATAGTTCTGGCTGACGATGCTGTCGATCGTGGCGTCGAGATATGGCGCATGGTTGTAGCTCGGCGTGACCATCGCGATTCGGGGCGCGCCCGGATGGATCGCAGGTGCTGGCGGGAAAGCCGTCAGGTTGAGCAGACGCGGCGGATATTGCTCGAAGGTCCACATCGGCGGGCGGCGCCAGAGGCTCCGAAGCGAGGAGCGTCTTTGCCCGGCGGCGATAAGATCCTGGTTCCTCTCCAGGAGCGCGACGCGGTTTTCGAGCTGTTCGAGACGCTGCCTGAACTCCTCATCCATCCCCGTTCTTCTCGCAAATTGCAGCGAAAATGCTCAATGGGCCATTCTGATAGGTCTCCCGTCGACGGCGCCGGTTCACGGGTTCCATCATGCGGGATTGTCCCTACAGGCCGGGCGGATTCAAGAGGGGGGTGCGGATCGATTGCGAACCGCTATTCATCGGTTCCGATCAGGGTGGCATGCAGGATGTAGCGCTCGGGGCCGGACACGACGGCGTCGAACGGCCAGCAGGTCGCGAGCACGAGTTCGGCTGCCCGTGCCGCAGGATCGATGCCCGAGGCATCGAAGCGAACCACAGCGGAGGAATCCGCGCGAAAACGAAAGTGCTTGCCATCACTGCGTGTGACATCGATCAAGTCACCAATGGCGACATTCCGCAGGAAGCGGAAATGAGTGTCGCGGTGCGCTGCATATACGGCAACACCCCGCTCGCCCGCGTCAGCCGTTTGGCGGATATGGCCGGGACCGAAAGCGAGCGCCTGGCCGCTCGCGCCTTCCAGCACGATCGCGCTGGCGCCGATCCGCCTCACCTCGATCCGCGCGACCGGCCATGTGTCGGCCCATGACCATGGCCTGACCACTTCGCCGGTCGCAACGCTCTTGTCGAACGCGCGCTCCAGCAGCACCTGCGCGAGCCACGCCTTCGCATGGATGTAGGCGCCGTCGCCGAACAGGATGATGCCGATCAGGGCGAGAGCCAGGGGAGAGATGAAGCGGGGCATTGTTTCCACACTCGTCATTGCGAGCGAAGCGAAGCAATCCAGAATCTTTTCGCGGAGGCAGCCTGGATTGCTTCGCTGCGCTCGCAATGACAACAAAAAGGCGCGCGCGGCCGTTGGTGTGGGACGGGCAGCCGCGCGCGCTAACAGAGGAGTTCGGGGAGCTCCTCTCTCAAGCGGCGTCAGTGAGCAAGGACTGACGCCGGTTGAACACGAACAGGATCATGGCGAGCAGGATCAGGATCACGCCTGCGGTCATCTTCAACTCGGCCGAGGTCGCGGTCTTGGGCAGGCGGATCGTATCGGTTGCCGCCGGCGTCGGCCGCCTCGTGGCCGACTGGCTGCGCGCATCGGCGTGACGCTCGCGGAGTTGCGCCGGGACCTGCTGGCGTTCGCCAAAGACCTTCGCGAAATCCCAGCCGGCCGGCAGGTTGATCGGCAATTCGCTGAGCTTGAGCGGCTCACCCTCGGGACGGCTCGGCGTCTTGTCGACCGCGACGAGGCTGGTGAGTCGGGTGACGATCTGATGGTCGAGCGCCAGTGCCAGGATCGCCTTGTCGGAATCTTCGGGCGTCATCTCGCGCACGGTGCGCGCCACTTCGGCATCGTCGATCTTGCGCTTGGCCCAAAGCTTCGACAAGCCTTTGCCTTCGGCCGCATTTTGCAGCGGCAGCGTCACCGACCATGGGCGGTCGCCGACGCGGCCCTTGATCTCGACCGAGCCCGCGAGCGTGTCGAGCTTTGCGGCCAGCACCAGCGGCTCGTCGCGATAGACGTCGGGAATGATCGTCGGTGTGACGTCGGCCTTGGCTTCGGAGAACTTTGCGCTCAGGCCGGTCACGGCCGGGTTCTCGAGCTTGGCAAACAGGCCGCGCATGCGCTCCTCGATCTGCTCGACCGAGCCGATATGGGTGAAGGCACCGCGGCCGAGCTCGGCGGCGCGCGTCATCAGATAGGTGTTGGGCGCCGACCCGATACCGACCATGAACACGCGCGAGCGGCCGCGCATCGCCGTGATCGTTTCGAACAATTGCTGCTCGTTGCCGATCGCACCATCTGTCAGGAATACGACCTGGCGAACCATGCCGGCGTCGCCGAGCTTGTCGGTCAGCGCGGCCCGCATCGCCGGCACCATCTCGGTGCCGCCACGCGCCTGCAGCGCGCTGACGAACGAGGTGGCTTCACCGACACGCTCGGCATCCGCCGCCACGGAGGCCGGAAACAGCACGTCCATGGTGTCGTCGAAACGGATGACATTGAAACGGTCGGTCGGCTGGAGACGGGAGAGCGCGTAGGTGAGGCTCGCCTTGGCCTGAACGATCGACGTGCCGCCCATCGAGCCGGAATTGTCGATCACGAATATCACCTCGCGCGGCCGTGGCTTCTGCGTCGCCTGCTCGGCGGCGGGCGGGGTGACGAAGGCGAGCAGATAATCGGTGTCGCCGACGCGCTCGCGGAATAAACCAACCGACGGCGCCTTCGCGGCGGCCGGCTTCCAGGTCAGTTCGAAATCGCGGTCGGCAGGCACGGCACCGTCGGCAAGCGTGACGATTCGCGTCGTATTGTCCGGGCTCTCGACCTTGACGTTGTGGTGGGGGCTCTTGACCTCGCCGAGCGCAAAGCCGGCGTTCAGGCGTATCGTGATGCTGGTCGGGTTGACCGGTGCATTCCTGGCGGGATCCAGCACGGGCGGCGAGATGCGGTCGCGGTCCGGCACCGGGTCCGAATTCGTCGCGCCCCAGCCGGAGCCATCGTTGCGGAAATCGACGCTCTGGACGATCGGCGCCGGATTGTAGCGCGGTCCGACCACCAGCGGCAGGCGCAGCGAATATTCGTTGCCGGATTGATGCACCGGTTCCTGATACTCGATCTGCACCAGCACGGTTTCTCCGGGACCGATATTGGCGACCGAGTTGGTGAAGATATTCGGCCGCTCCTGTTCGGTGAGCGCGGCCTTCTGGCCGGCCCGGCGCGCCTCTTCGTAGATCACGCGCGCCTGCTGCCGCTCCTTGATGTCGCCGACGATGACGCGATTGCCGACCACCATCTTCAGCGAATCGACGGCACCGCCGGCGGGGAGCGGATAGACATAGGTCGCCTCGGCCCAGTCCTTGGTCGGATTGCGGAAGATCTGGGTGACGCGGGCGCGCAATGTCGGGCCCGACACCGTGATGTCGACGTCGATGCCGAGGCGGATCGCTTCCGTGTAGGCGCCATCCTCCTTCAGAAGCAGGGTGCCGGACTTGGCGTCGCCGGGCTGAAGCAGGCTGGCCTGCTCCGTCGTCGCCGACCAGCCCGGCTCCAAGCTCACCAGCAGCGCCACGAAGGCGACCAGCATCACCGCGATGCCCTGCGCCAGAAGGAACAGTCCGACCACGATGAGTCTGCCCAGCCAAGGGTGTTCGTTGCTGTCCGTCGTGTCGTAGGTATCCATTTGGCCTGCTCCCGAGGATGTTTGCTGGCTCTGAGCATCGGCCAGGACGGCGCGGTTTCGCGAGCAGAATGATCGGCAATGTTCCGCCACGGCCGGCCCGGCCGGCCGCCTCCGAGATGGCCAAGTGCGGTTTTGTGCTGGTTTGTCCGCCCTGCTAGGATGCTGTCCTGGAGCAGAGCCACGATGCAGACGCAGGACAAATTCACCGACAAGCAGCTTTCGGACGAGCAGAGCCGCGAGATTGCGGAGACCATCCGTGAGGAGCTCGCCAGGCGCCGGATCTCCCGGCAGGCGCTGGCCGAGCAGGCCAAGCTCAGCCTGTCGACGCTGGAGAAGGTGCTCGGTGGCCGACGGCCGTTCACACTGGCGACCACAGTGCGGCTGGAGCAGGCGCTGGGCGTCTCCCTGCGCAGAAGCGCCGCCGTGGTGACGCCTCCGGCCGCAAACGATGTCGCGCCCGACAGCCTCGGCTCCTATGCGCATCGCGCGGTGACCTGGCTCGAGGACGTCTACATCACGTTGCGACCGTCGTTCGGCGACAAGGACGCGATCTTCGCCTACCGCACCGAGATCGTCTGGGAGCCGAAGGTCTCCTCATTGGTGTTCCGCGAGGGGGAGCGGACCGATGCCGCCTATGAACACACCGGCGAGGTCGCCGTGCCGCATCAGTCCGGCTTCATCTATCTCGTCATCATCAAGCATGGCCAGCATCGCGTAATCACCGTGTCGCGGCCGACGGTCGCCGGCGAAATGTACGGGATCATCTCGACGCTCCGCGCCGGCCCCGGCTCGCAGCTGACGCCGATCGCAGCGCCGATCGCCTATGTGCCGCTTCGAAACTTCGCGAAGCCCTCGCTGGGTCGGGTCGCGCCCGGCGATGCCAACCATGAACTGTACCAAAAGCACCTGCGCCGAACGGTGGAAGAATCGTTCGCGCTGTTTCTGTCGGTATAGTCCGCAGGAAATTATCCGGAATGACGCGGCATGCGTCTATAAGGGGACATGCAGGACGCGCCCGCACTCGATGACGGCGAATCTCCGCTGTTCTCAATCATTATCCCGCTCGAATCTCACCGAGGGCAGTGGGAGATGTCCTGGCTCGGCTGGACGTCGCAGACTGCCGACAAATCGCTCTACGAGATCATTTTGGTCGTGCCACCGGATTTCACGGCACGCGAGCAGTTGAAGACGCTGGCCGGCAACAGGGCTCGACTCGAATTCACCGATTCCGAACACGACATCGGGCTCTGCGCATTTGGCGCGACGAAGGCGCGCGGCAGCTATCTGTTCTTCACGGAATCGCACTGCCGGCCCGAACCCGACGTGATCGAACTCTGCATTCGCGCGATCGATGCTCATCCCGACTGGGCCGGCTTTTCCTGCCGTTCGATCCCGATCTGCCATAACCGGTTATCCGTGGCAGAGGCCGCCATGTACAAGGCCGACATCGAGTTCGGTATGAAGCAGCATCCCTGGCGCAAGGTGCTGGATCAGTGTTTCGTGACGCGGCGAGACGTCTACTGGGAATGCGGCGGCCTGCGCGAAGAGCTCGGTCATTTCGCCGAATGGGTGCTTGCCGCCGCCTATCACGCGAGAGGCCATTCCATAGGCTATCTCGAGGAGGCGCGCTTCCATCACTACTATGTCGGCGAGATCGACGAGCTGAAGCAATTCACGCTCGACTTCGTGCAAGGCGAGATTCGCTATCTGAGCGAGGCCCGCAACGATCCCGGCAGCGAGCTGCTCGACGTTCCGATCGAGTGGAGCTCGCGGAGTGAGGCCGGCACGTCGCTCGCCCGCAATGCACTGAACGCGCTCCTGCGCTACAGCCTCGCTGGCGGCGGCCGAGGACGGTCTGGCGAGAAATTGCTGGCGTTATGGCGTTGGGCCGTGCCGGCGCTGCTCGGCGATCTCGGCGCGCGCGCTTTCACGCGGCTGGGGGCATGGCACGCGCGGGCCGTGCTGGTCGTTCTGACGGCCGCCGGATCGAGCGAGGCGATCGCGCGATGGATGCGGCGATACATCGCTGCGCTGATCCGGCATCAGAGACTCGATTGCATTCATCGTCTCGGGCGAGATGCGCGGTCTGTCGACGGCTTTCTTGGTGGCCACGTTATCGCGCAGATCGGATTCCATGCCGAGGAGTTCTCCGCCGGTTACACTTTCCGCTGGAGCGAACCGGAGGCTGCCGTGCGCATCAAGGGGATGCCTGGCCGCACCATCCTTCGCGTTCGAAGCCCCGCGCTTCGCGCGCCGCTGGATACGATCGACACGCGATTCTATATCGACGGCACGCCCGTCGCCCCCGAGGCGGTCGCGACCGGTTATGACGGCTACACGCTGAGACTCGATCTGCCGCCGTCAGGCATCGCCACCCTGGCCTGGGCATGCCCTGTGTTCAGGGGCGTCGGCGATTCTCGTCGTCTCGGTCTGGCCGTCGCGGGCATCGAGGTCGGCCACGACATGATCGAGGTCGAAAGCGCGGGACCCCCCGCGCTCACCGAAGAGAATAGCGGCCCTTCATGAAAATTCGTTAAAATTCCCTGGGGTTTCTTCTGGGGTGGAGCAGGCATGTCACAAAAGAAAAGCGCCCGCGAGAGGAGCGCTTTCATCAGGCGTTGGCGGCTTTCTTGTCGACTTCGGAAGTGACCGAGAATTCCTTGCGCAAGGTCGGCTTGTGGATCTTGCCGGTGGCGTTGCGAGGTAACGCGTCGACGAAGCGGACCTGGCGTGGACATTTGAACCGCGCGAGATTCGCCGCGCAGTGTGCGAAGACATCGGCCTCGGTCAACCGCTGGCCGGGCTTGGCCGCGACGATGGCGAGGCCGACCTCGCCCCATTGCACATCGGGAATGCCGATCACGGCGGCTTCCGCGATGGCGTTGAGTTGGTGCAGGACGTTCTCCACTTCGGCCGGATAGACGTTCTCGCCCCCGGAGATGTACATGTCCTTCCAGCGGTCGACGATGTAGTAAAAGCCTTCCTCGTCGACGCGTGTCGCGTCTCCCGTGTGCAGCCAACCGTCGGTGAACGACGTTTTGTTCGCCTCCGGCCTGTTCCAGTAGCCGGGCGTGATGTTCGGTCCCTTGACCCAGAGTTCGCCGTGTTCGCCGACATCGGCGTCGCTGCCATCGGGCCGCACGATCCGCACTTCGGTGTGCAGCACCGGCTTGCCGGCCGACCCGGCCTTGCGCGCCGCATCCTCGCGGTCGAGCACCAGCACCGCCGGCGAGGTCTCGGTCATGCCGTAGCCCTGCTGGAGCGCGACGCCGCGCGCCTCCCACACCTTGAGCAGCGGCACCGGCATTGGTGCACCGCCGACACCGCCGACGATGAGCCTGCCGAGGTCGGTGGTCGCGAAGGCCGGATGCTGGGCCATAAACTGGTAGATCGCGGGCACGCCGAAGAACACGTTGATGCCCTGCGCGGGATCGTTGATCAGACCGAGCGCCGCGCCGGGATCGAAGGCGCGCATGATCATCACGGTGCCACCGGCATGCAGCACCGGGTTGGTGTAGCAGTTCAGTCCGCCGGTGTGGAACAGCGGCAGCACGGTGAGCAGCACCGAGGACGGCCCGATGCAGGCGGGGCCGCCGAGATTGACGCAATTCCAGAAGGTCATGCCATGGGTGATGGTGGCGCCCTTGGGATGACCCGTCGTGCCGGAGGTGTACATGATGGTCGAGACGTCATCGAGGGTCACCTCCTCGATTTTCTCGAGTGGCTTTGCGGCGGCGATGCCGGCCTCGTAAGTCCCGCCGGGGCCAAGCAGCAGGCTCGTCTCAATGCCGCAGAGCCTTGCCACGGCAAGCGCCGTTTCGGCGAGATCGGTGTCGTGGATCATCACCTTCGGGGCGCAATCTGCGGTGATGAACTGGAGTTCGGGAACGGTGAGCCGGGTGTTCAGCGGCACGAAGATCGCGCCCAGCCGGCCGCAGGCGAATTGCACCTCCAGCGTATCGGTCGCGTTCAGCGCCAGCACGGCGACCCGCTCGCCGCGCGAGACATTCAGCGTATGGCGCAGAAATGAAGCGAGACGAGAGATACGCGCATCGAGCTGCGCATAGCTGAAGCGGCGCCCGCTCGCGAGGTCGATCACCGCGATCTTGTTCGGCGTGCGGCGGCCATAATGGGCGATCCAGTCATAGTAACGAACGGCCAAGAATTCCTCCCTCGGCGGTTTGGTGCCGCCCGCGTCCCTATTGCCATGCACCATGCCCGGCATGGCCCTGGGGCCAGCCGGAGTTTGTGCACCACGCCTTTTTTTGATCCGGAGTTGGCGCGCGAGCGGTGAAAATCGTCTTGCGTTGAGTTGCTAGAGCGGGCGCTGCTCGGAAGCGGCCGCCGGCCAGCCACTCCGCGCAAGTGAGCCGCCAAGGTTCCGGCCATGGTGGACGAGACGAATCCGCCAGCGAGGCGAGAGTGCGATGATGAGCCCGTTCTATACCGTCGAGCATGACGCCTTTCGCGAGGTGATGCGTCGCTTTGTCGACAAGGAGATTGCGCCCTTCGCCCACGAGTGGGACGAGGCCGGCGAATTCCCGCGCGCGCTCTATCGCAAGGCGGCCGAGATCGGGCTCTTGGGACTCGGTTTCCCCGAGGAATATGGTGGGATCGCCGCCGACCAGTTCATGAAGATCCTCGCCAGCCAGGAGCTGGCGCGGGCTGGCGCCGGCGGCATCAGCGCCAGCTTGATGAGCCATACCATCGGTTCGCCGCCGATCGCGCGGGCCGCGCGCCCCGAGGTCAAGGCGCGCGTGCTGCCTCAGGTGCTCGCGGGGGAGAAAATCTCTGCCCTCGCGATCACCGAGCCGGGCGGCGGCTCTGATGTTGCGGGCCTCCGGACCAAGGCGCGGCGCGACGGCGATCACTACGTCGTGAGCGGCGAGAAAACCTTCATCACCTCGGGTATGCGTGCCGACTATCTGACCGTTGCGGTGCGCACCGGCGGCGAGGGCGCCGGCGGCGTCAGCCTGCTCCTGATCGAGGGGGATACGCCCGGCCTGTCGCGGACAAAGCTGAAGAAGATGGGTTGGTGGGCCTCTGACACCGCGACGCTGCATTTCGACGAGTGCCGCGTACCGGCGGAAAACCTGATCGGCGAGGAAGGCCATGGCTTCAAGATCATCATGCGGAATTTCAACAGCGAGCGCATGGGCATGGCGGCGGGCTGCACCGCGTTCGCGCGCGTCTGCCTCGACGAGGCGATCGCCTACGCCAAGGAGCGCAAGACCTTTGGCAAGCCGCTCGCGCAGCACCAGGTGATCCGCCACAAGATCGTCGACATGGCGCAGAAGGTCGCCGCTTCGCAAGCGATGCTTGAGATGCTGGCCTGGCGGCTGGAGCAGGGCGACAGCCCGGTCGCCGAAATCTGCATGATGAAGAACCAGGCGACCCAGACCATGGCATTCTGCGCCTCGGAGGCCGTGCAGATTTTTGGCGGCGCAGGCTTCATGCGCGGCATCAAGGCGGAGCGCATCTATCGTGAGGTCAAGGTCAACGCGATCGGCGGCGGCACCGAAGAGATCATGAAGGATCTGGCGTCGCGGCAGATGGGGTTGTGAAGGACGCCGTCTTTCCGGGGCGGCGCGTAGCGTCGAACCCGGAATCCATCGAGCCGCAGATGTCGCAGAAGAATGGATTCCGGGTTCGCGCTTCGCGCGTCCCGGAATGACAAAGGGAAAGAAATGCTGTTCACCGCCGACCACGACGAGATCCGCCGTTCCTTGCAAAAATTCATCGCCAACGAGATCAATCCTCATGTCGATGAATGGGAAAAAGCCGACATCTTCCCGGCGCACGCGCTGTTCAGGGAGATGGGCAGCCTCGGCTTTCTCGGGCTGAACAAGCCGGTCGAATTCGGCGGCTCCGGCCTCGACTATTCCTATGCGCTGATGATGGCGGAAGAACTCGGCGCCATCAATTGCGGCGGCGTGCCGATGGCCATCGGAGTGCAGACCGACATGGCGACGCCGGCGCTGGCGCGGTTCGGCTCCGATGAAGTGCGGCGCGAGTTTCTCAGCCCCTCGATCTCAGGCGATTACGTCGCCTGTATCGGCGTCTCCGAGCCCGGCGCAGGCTCCGATGTCGCATCGATCAAGACCAATGCGCGCGGGGACGGCGACGATTATGTCATCGATGGCGGCAAGATGTGGATTACCAACGGCACCCAGGCCGACTGGATCTGCCTGCTCGCCAATACCGGCGACGGACCCGTTCACCGCAACAAGTCGCTGATCTGCGTGCCCATGAAGACCAAGGGCGTCACCGTCGCGCGCAAGCTCGACAAGTTGGGCATGCGCTCCTCCGACACTGCGCAGATCTTCTTCGACAACGTCCGCGTGCCCAAGCGCAACCGGATCGGCGAGGAGGGCAAGGGCTTTACCTACCAGATGATCCAATTCCAGGAGGAGCGGCTCTGGGGTGCGGCGGCCTGCCTGAAGGCGCACGAATACATCATCAACGAGACCATCGAATACACCCGCAATCGCAAGGCCTTCGGGAAGTCGATCCTCGACAACCAGGTGGTCCACTTCAGGCTCGCGGAGATGCAGACCGAGGTCGAGCTGCTGCGCGCGCTGATTTACCGTGCCGCCGAGCAGCTGGTCGCCGGCGAGGATGTCACGAAACTGGCGACCATGGCCAAGCTGAAGGCCGGCCGGCTCGGGCGCGAACTCACCGACGCCTGCTTGCAATATTGGGGCGGAATGGGCTTTACCAACGAGACGCCGGTCAGTCGCGCCTATCGCGATAGTCGCCTGACATCGATTGGCGGTGGCGCCGACGAGGTCATGCTGATGGTCCTGTGCAAGATGATGGGCACGCTGCCCGGCAGCAAAGGAAGTTCCTGATGATCACGCTCTATCATTGCGACGCCGCGCGCTCGTTCCGTCCGCTCTGGATGCTGGAGGAGATGGGGCTGCCCTATGAATTGAAGATGCTGCCATTCCCGCCGCGGGTCTTCGCTAAGGAATACCTCGCGCTCAATCCGCTGGGCACGATTCCCTTCATGGTCGATGGCGAGACGAAAATGACCGAGTCCTCCGGCATCTGCCACTATCTCGGCACCAGGCATGGACCGACGCCACTGATGGTCGGACCCGAAGATCCCGCCTATGGCGCGTTCCTGAACTGGATGTATTTCAGCGACGCCACGTTAACCTTCCCGCAGACGCTGGTGCTCCGATACACCCAGCTCGAGCCGGAAGAGCGCCGCAATCCGCAGGTCGCCGGCGACTATGCCAAGTGGTTCTTGGGCCGCCTGCGCGCGGTCGAGGCAGCCACCGCAAATACCGAGGCCTTGTGCGCGGGCCGCTTCACTGCCGCCGACATCGTGATCGGCTACGCGCTCCGCCTCGCGGACAATATCGGGCTCGCCAAGGATTTTGGGCCAAATGTCGCAGCCTATTGGGCGCGCTTGCAGCAACGCGATGGCTTCAAGCGCGCGGTTGCTGCGGAGCAACAAGCCGGCGTCGAGCAGAACGTGGCAGCAAGAGTGAGGGCGTAATTATCGTCCTGGCGAAAGCCAGGACCCATTACCCCAAGGATTTGTTTGGCGACGACTCGCGGTTGTCGCCCTCGCGCTGCAATTTTCCCCTGGGGTAATGGGTCCTGGATCGGCGCTCCGCTCCGCTGCGCTTGTCCAGGACGACGATGTTGGCACGAGTTCCGGGTCGTCCACCACGCTCCCGGACTGCCGCTGTTTTGCGCTTCATGATAGCGCTATCCCGCCGTGACAGCGCCCAGATTTCCGCTAAGGTGACCTCCGTCCGCAGCGGCCAGAGAGCCGCGCGAGGAGGATCCCAATGGAAGATACCGGTCGCGAATCCGACCATTTGATGCTGATCACGCCGGAGCGGGTGTTCTATGCCGGCCTGCTCGGCCGCCCCCGCAAGCGAACGCCCGGCTGCTGCCATGTCTATGTCGCGGTGAAGGGCAGTCTGCATCTGACAATCGACGATGCCCTCGCCACCGGCGAGCTGTTCGTCACCCTGCCGAACCAGCGGCATTCCATTGCCAGTGACTACCGCACCGCGATCAGCGTGACGCTGGAGCCGGAGAGCATGCCCGATGGCGTGATCGAGATCCTGGCCGAGCGGCTCACCGGACCCGACAGGGCCGTCTTTGCCCGCAAGATCCTCGCCGCCTACGCGCTGCTGCGCCAGCGTCGCTACGGCGACATCACCACCGCCGAATTCGACGAGATGTGTTTTGGCGAAGCGCTGCCGCGCCGCGTGCTCGATCCCCGTGTGACGCGCGCGGTCGCCCGGATCGGCCGCTTCACGGGTGAGCCCTTGACGGCGGACACTTGTGCGGCGGACGCCGGACTCTCCGCTTCGCGTTTCCTGCATCTGTTCAAGGAAGAGACGGGTATCTCGTTCCGCTCCTTCCGCGCCTGGAAGCGTGCGCGTCACCTGCTGCACTTCGCCAACCAGGACCTCAACCTCGCCCATCTCGCGCAGGACATCGGCTATCCCGATTCCACCCATTTCAGCCACTCGATCCGCCGCTTCTACGGCCTGAAGCCGCGCGCGATCTTCGTCGGCTCGCGGGATCTTGCGATTTATCGCAGCACCGAGACGGTGAGGCTGGCGGAGGCGAGTTGATCGCTTCGTATGGTGGATTAGCCGAAGGCGTAATCCACCAATTCTGCCTCCGAGGAAGCTTAAGAGGTGGGTTACGCCTTCGGCTAACCCACCCTACGGCATCTCGTTTTCCAGCTTCTCCGCGCAAGAAGCCGCATGCCGCCCATCACATGATCGCAAACGTTGAACTATCAACGTGCGAGACATTCAAGGCATGAGCGACAAGGCTGTCATCACCTGCGCGCTGAACGGCGTGCTCACCGACCCGAAGCAGCACAACGTGCCTGTCACGCCCGAGCAGATGGCGCGCGAGGCCAAGGCTGCGTTCGATGCCGGCGCGTCCATCATGCACATCCATCTGCGCCAGCAGGCACCGGACAAGGGGCAACTGCCGTCCTGGGAGGTCAGCGTCAGCAAGGAGATCCAGCAGGCGATCCGCGAAGCCTGCCCCGGCGTGATCATCAACCACACCTCGGGCGTCTCCGGGCCGAACTACAGCGGTGCCCTGGATTGCATCCGCGAGACCAGGCCGGAGATCGCCGCCTGCAATGCCGGGTCGCTGAACTATCTGAAGGTGAAGGCCGACAATAGCTGGGCCTGGCCGCCGATGATGTTCGACAATGCGGTCGAGAAGGTGAAGGATTACCTCGACGTCATGAACGCGGTCGGCACCATCCCCGAATTCGAATGTTTTGACGTCGGTATCGTCCGCTGTGTCGGCATGTACCGCCAGGTCGGCATGTACAAGGGCCCGCTCGAATATAATTTCGTGATGGGCGTCGCCTCCGGCATGCCGTCGGATCCCGATCTGTTGCCGATCCTGATCAAGCTGAAGCGTCCCGAAGGGCATTTTCAGGTCACCGCGATCGGCCGCGAAGAGATCTGGCCGCTGCACCAGCGCTGCGCCGAACTCGGCGGTCATCTGCGCACCGGTCTCGAAGATGCCTTCTATCTCGCCGACGGCAAGAAGGTGACGTCGAACGGCCAGCTGATCGAAGCCATCGCCGCCTGCGCCCGCCGTGCGGGCCGCGAGATCGCGAGCCCGGCGGAAGCGCGGAAGATTTTTGGGACGAATAGGTAAATTATCGCCTCAACCGTCATTGTGAGCGAAGCGAAGCAATCCAGAATCTCTCCGTGGATGCAGTCTGGATTGCTTCGTCGCTTCGCTCCTCGCAATGACGAGCAGGATTGAGTTATGTCCATTCTCGAAAACACCATTTCCCCCGGCAGCACCGCCTATCGCGCCAACCGCGACGGCATGCTCGGCCTGATCGACCGCATGCGCGCGCTGGAGGAGCGCACGCGTGCGGCGTCGGCCGCGGCGAAAGATCGCTTCCACAAGCGCGGCCAGCTGTTGCCGCGCGAGCGCGTCGCGCTGGTGCTCGATCCCGGCGCGCCCTTCATCGAGCTGTCCACGCTCGCCGGCTACATGTTCGACGTCTCGGATCCGGACAAAAGCGTGCCCGGCGGCGGCGTCATCGCCGGCATCGGCTTCGTCTCGGGCATCCGCTGCATGGTCAGCGCCAACGATTCCGGCATCGATGCCGGCGCGCTTCAACCTTACGGCCTGGACAAGACGCTGCGGGTGCAGGAGCTCGCGCTGGAGAACAAGCTGCCCTACGTCCAGCTGGTTGAGAGCGCAGGCGCCAATCTCCTGCGCTACCGCGTCGAAGACTTTGTCCGTGGCGGCAACATCTTTCGCAACCTCGCGCGGCTTTCGGCGGCCGGGCTGCCCGTCGTCACCGTGACGCATGGCTCTTCGACCGCCGGCGGCGCCTATCAGACCGGCCTGTCGGATTACATCGTCATGGTCCGTGGCCGCACCCGCGCCTTCCTCGCCGGGCCGCCGCTGCTAAAGGCCGCCACCGGCGAGATTGCGACCGAGGAGGAGCTTGGCGGCGCCGAGATGCACACGCAGGTTTCCGGTCTCGGCGATTATCTTGCCGAGGACGACCGCGACGCCCTGCGCATCGCGCGCGAGATCATGGCGGCGCTGGAATGGGAGCGGCCGGACAAGGGAGCCGCGCAATACAAGCCGCCGCGCTACGACCCGGACGAGCTGCTCGGCATCATGCCGATGGACCACAAGCGCTCCGTGGACATGAAGCAGGTCATCGCGCGCATCGTGGATGATTCCGACTTTACCGAGATGGCGCCGAACTACGGCCCGGCCACCGTCTGCGGCCATGCCCGCATCGAGGGCCAGGCGATCGGCATCGTCACCAACAACGGCCCGCTCGATCCGGCGGGTGCCAACAAGGCGACGCATTTCATCCAGGCCTGCTGCCAGACCCGCACGCCACTCCTCTATCTGAACAACACCACCGGCTACATGGTCGGCAAATCCTACGAAGAAGCCGGCATGATCAAGCACGGCTCCAAGATGATCCAGGCGGTGACGTCGGCGACGGTGCCGCAGATCACCATCTATTGCGGGGCTTCGTTCGGCGCCGGCAATTACGGCATGTGCGGGCGCGGCTTCCATCCGCGCTTCTGCTTCTCCTGGCCCAACGCCAAGACCGCCGTGATGGGCGGTGAGCAGGCCGCCGAGACCATGGCGATCGTCACCGAAGCCGCCGCAGCCCGCCGCGGCAAGCCGGTCGAAAAAGAAAAGCTCGATGCGATGAAGGCGCAGATCATCGGCGTGTTCGACGGCCAGATGGACGTGTTCTCGACCAGCGCGCGCGTGCTCGACGACGGCGTGATCGATCCGCGCGACACCCGCGCGGTGCTGTCGGAAGTGCTCGCCATCTGCCGCGAGGGCGACGCGCGCACACCCCAACGCATGCAGTTTTCGGTGGCTCGCCCATGAGGAACGGTTCAACGCAGCACCGGCCGTTCTTCAAGGTCCTGATCGCCAATCGCGGCGAGATCGCGCTGCGGGTGATGCGCAGCGCGCGGCGGCTCGGCCTCGGCGTCGTCGCGGCCTATTCGGATGCGGATAGCAATGCGCTTCATGTGCAACAGGCCGATCAGGCCGTACGCATTGGCGAGCCGCTGCCGGCGCAGTCCTATCTCAACATTCCCGCGATCGTTGCGGCCGCAAAGGCCAGCGGCGCGGATGCCGTTCATCCCGGCTATGGCTTCCTCGCCGAGAACGAGGAGTTTGCGCAGGCCTGCAAGGATGCCGGGCTCGTCTTCATCGGCCCCTCGCCGCAGGCGATCGAGGCGATGGGTAACAAGGCCGGTGCCAAGGAGATCATGAAAAAGGCCGGCGTCCCCGTCGTGCCCGGCTATCAGGGCGCAGACCAGGGCGACGAGGTGATGCTCGTGGAGGCCAAGAAGATCGGCTTCCCCGTGATGATCAAGGCGGTCGCCGGCGGCGGCGGGCGCGGGATGCGGCTCGTGGCGGATGCCAATTCGTTCCCCGACGCACTGCGGAGCGCGCGGTCCGAGGCGAAGGCGGCGTTTGGCGATCCGACGGTGATCCTCGAACGCGCCATCCAGAATCCCCGTCACATCGAAATTCAGGTGTTCGGCGACAGCCATGGCAATGCCATCCATCTTGGCGAGCGCGACTGCTCGGTGCAGCGGCGGCACCAGAAGTTGATCGAGGAGGCGCCATCGCCCGCAGTGACGCCGGAACTGCGCGGAAAGATGGGCGAGGTCGCGGTCGCCGCGGTGAAGGCGCTGCGCTACGAGGGCGCCGGCACGCTGGAGTTTCTGCTCGACGCGAGCGGCGAATTCTATTTCATGGAAATGAATACGCGCCTCCAGGTCGAGCATCCCGTGACCGAGGCCATCACCGGGCTCGACCTCGTCGAGCTGCAGCTGCGGGTCGCGCGCGGCGAGCCGTTGTCGGTCAAGCAGCAAGACATTCACTTCACAGGCCACGCCATCGAGGTGCGGCTGTGCTCCGAGGATGCCGCGCATGATTTCATGCCGCAGTCCGGGCGCATGGCGCGCTGGCAGGTGCCTGACGGCATTCGCGTCGAGCACGCGCTGCAATCGGGCTCCGAGATTCCGCCGTTCTACGATTCCATGATCGCCAAGGTCATCGGCCATGGCGCGACACGCGAGGAGGCGAGGGCGCGCCTGATCGTCGGCCTGGAGCAGCTCACCGCTTTCGGCGTCACCACCAATCAGGCCTTCCTGATGGCATGCCTGCGTCATTCCGGCTTCGCCAAAGGCGAGGCGACCACGGCGTTCATTGGCGCGCACCGCGACGAGTTGCTGGCGCCGCGCGCGGACGCCGTATTCGATATCGCTTTGGCCGGCCTGCTGCTCTACGTCACGAACCCGCAGGCACCGGCGTGGCGCCGCGGACGGAGCCTCGCGGCAACGTTCCCGCTACCGGCGAAGATCGAGATCGCAGGCCATGGGTATGAGCTCGAACTCTGGCGCGAACGCGATGGCAGCTACATTGTTGGCAGCGACGGCCGGCAGGACAAGTTCGAGATCGACCAGCTCGATTTCGACGTGATCCGCTTCCGCCATGACGGCGTGACGGACAGCGCGAAATTCCTGCGCGACGGCGACCGGCTGTACGTCCAGCGCCGCGGGATCCCGGTCGCTGCCGCCGATCTCACGCTCGCCGCGCCAAAGGCGGCCGCGAGCAACGGCGACGGCAAGGTCCGTGCCGCCATGAACGGCCGCGTCGTTGCCGTCCTGGTCAAGCCGGGCGACCGCGTCACCGCCGGTCAGCCGGTGCTGACGCTGGAAGCCATGAAGATGGAGCACGTCCACAAGGCCGGCATCGATGGCGTCGTCGCCGCGATCGACGTCGCCGAAGGCGAGCAGGTCACGACGGGGAAGATTGTCGCCGAAATCGGGGCTGGGTAGAGCGGCAAATGTAGCTATCGTAGGGTGGGCAAAGGCGCGCAGCGCCGTGCCCACCATCGTGCGGCGATTGCGATTGAATGGTGGGCACGCTTCGCTTTGCCCACCCTACGGCATCGCATTTGGTCGCCCCGTCCCTTCGTTGAGCAAGCACGCCACCCGGTGCCCGTCACCGGCATCCACCAACACCGGCCGCTCTATCCTGCATCGCTCCATCGCAAACCGGCAGCGGGTGTGAAACGCGCATCCCGGCGGCGGATTGACCGGGCTTGGCACGTCGCCGTCGACCAGCGGCACGAGCTTTTTGGCGAGGGGGTTGGCGACCGGCACCGAGGCGAGCAGGGCCTGTGTGTAGGGATGCCGCGGATTGCGGAACAGCTCGTCTTTGTCTGCAATCTCGACGATGCGACCGAGATACATCACGGCGACGCGGTGGCTGATATGGGCGACCACGGCGAGGTCGTGCGCGATGAAAAGATAGGAGAAACCGTGCTGCCGTTGCAGATCGATCAGGAGGTTGATCACCTGCGCCTGGATCGAGACGTCGAGCGCGGAGACCGGCTCGTCGCAGACGATCAGGCGAGGCCCGAGCGCCAGCGCGCGGGCGATGCAGATGCGCTGGCGCTGGCCGCCGGAGAATTGGTGCGGAAAATTGCGCATCTGGTCGGGCCGCAAGCCGACCTGCTCGAACAGCTTTGCGGTACGCGCCTCCAGTGCCTTGCCGGTCGCAAGGCCATGCACAGCCAATGGCTCGCCGACGATGTCGCCTGCGGTCATGCGCGGGTTGAGCGAGGCGAACGGATCCTGGAATACGATCTGCATCGAACGGCGGTGCGGCCGCAGCGCGGACTTGGAGAGATGGGTGATGTCTTCGCCCTCGAGCCGGATCTGGCCTGAGGTCGGCTCCACTAGCCGCAGCACGCTGCGAGCCACCGTCGATTTGCCGCAGCCGGATTCGCCGACGAGGCCCAGCGTCTCGCCGACCCCAACCGAGAACGAGACGCCGTCGACCGCATGCACTGTGCCGATTTGTCGGCGCAACACGCCGGCGCGCACCGGATAGTGCTTCTTGAGATCGGTGACTTCGAGCAGCACCTCGGTCATGCGACCTCCGCAATCTCGGCCGCGCGCCAGCAGGCGGCGAGATGGCCGCCGCCCCAATCGATGAGCGGCGGATATTCGGCTTCACAGCGCTTGATCGCGAGCTTGCAGCGCGGCGCGAAGGCGCAACCCTTTGGCAGCCGCACCAGCGACGGGACCGTGCCGGGAATTTCGTTCAGCCGCGCCGGCGCGACGACGCCCGGCGCCGGCACCGTCGGGATCGACGCCATCAATCCGCGCGTGTAGGGATGTTTCGGCGCGGCGAACAGCGCCTCGACGCTCGCTTCCTCGACCTTCCGGCCCGCATACATGACGATGACCCGTTGCGCGGTCTGCGCGACGACACCGAGATCATGCGTGATCAGCACGAGCCCGGTTCCGAGTTCTTTCTGAAGGTCCAGGATCAGCGCCAGGATCTGCGCCTGGATGGTGACATCGAGCGCAGTCGTGGGCTCGTCCGCGATCAGCAGCGCCGGCCGGCACGCCAGCGCCATGGCAATCATGGCGCGCTGGCGCATACCGCCGGACAGCTGATGCGGATATTCCCGCGCGCGCCGCGCCGGCTCGGGGATCCGCACCAGGCGCAGCATCTCGACTGCGACATCCTGAGCCTCTCGCTTCGACATCTTCCGGTGCAGCCGCACGGCCTCGACGATCTGGTCGCCGATCCGCATCACCGGATTGAGCGAGGTCATCGGCTCCTGGAAGATCATGGAGATGCGGTTGCCCCTGACGGCGCGCATCTCTGCTTCGTCCAGCGTCAGAAGATCGGTGCCTTCGAGCGTGACGGAGCCGCCGACGATGCGGCCGGGCGGATCCGGCACCAGCCGCATCAGCGACAGCGCAGTGACGCTCTTGCCGCAGCCGGATTCGCCGACGATCGCCAGCGTCTCGCCGCGCTTCACCGTGAAGGAAACATCGTCGACGGCCTGGAAGAGACCGGAGTTGGTGAAGAACACCGTCTTCAGGTTCTTCACCTCGAGCACGAGATCGGATTTATCAGCCATCAGCCGCGCTGCCGGGGATCGAGGATGTCGCGCAAGGCGTCGCCGAACAGATTGGCGCCGAACACCGCGAGGCTGATGGCGATGCCCGGGAAGATCACCAGCCAGGGCGCCGTGCGGACATATTCGGCGGCCGATTCAGAGAGCATGCGGCCCCAGGACGGGTACGGCTCGGGAATGCCGAGGCCGAGGAAGGAGAGGGAGGCTTCGGTGAGGATGGTCGAGCCGAGCTGGGCGGTCGCAAGCACGATCAGCGGCGCCAGCGTGTTCGGCAGCACGTGGCGGAGCGCAATGCGTACCTCGCTCATGCCGATCGACTTGGCGGCCTCGATGAATGGCAGCTCGCGCAGCGCCAGCGTGTTGGCGCGGATGACGCGCGAGACGGTCGGGATCAGCGGAATGGCGATCGCAATGATGACGTTCGGCAAGGATGGCCCAAGCGCTGCGGTCATGATCAGGGCGAGCACCAGAAGCGGCAGCGCCTGGAGAACGTCGGACACACGCTGGAATACGAGATCGACCCAGCCGGAGAGATAGCCGGAGGTCAATCCGACGATCACTCCGATGCTGCCGCCGAGCGCCGTCGAGCCGATGCCGACGGCGAGCGAGATCCGCGCGCCATGAATGATGCGGCTGAAGACATCGCGGCCGAATGCGTCCGTGCCCATCCAGTAGGCCGGGCTTGGACGCGCCAATGCCCTGGCGGCGTCGATCGTCAGCGGATCGTAACGCGCGATGAAGTCGGCGAATATCGCGGTGAACACGAACAGGGTCATGATGACGAGCCCGGCTGCACCCAGCACATGCCGCTGCGCCAAAAACAGCACGCGGCGCCAGCCGACGGTCGCGTGCGCCCCGGCGCGCCTCAGTTCAACGTCATAGTCGATCGCAGCCAACAATCTCTCCTAATCCGTGTACCGGATACGCGGGTCGAACACGGCGTAGAGCATGTCGACGATGAAATTCGCGCTCACCACGACGATGGCAATCAGCATCACCAGGTTCTGCACGATCGGATAATCGCGCCAGCGTATAGCCTCGACCAGGAAGCGGGCGACGCCGGGGATGTTAAACACGGTCTCCGTCACGATAAGGCCACCGATCAGGAACGCTGCCTCGATGCCGATCACGGTGATGACGGGCAAAATCGCGTTCTTGAGCGCATGCTGATAGTTCACGGCGGCATCCGATGCGCCCTTGGCACGCGCGGTGCGGATATAGTCCTGCCGCAGCACCTCCAGCATCGAGGATCGCGTGATCCGCATGGTCAGTGCCGCGCTACGGAAGCCGACGGCGGCGGCGGGCACGGCATAGGTTGCGAAGGCTTCCAGCCATGTCGCCGGATTCGGGTTGAAGATCGGCATCTGGTTGAACATCGCCACCGAGGCGGTGAGGATGAGCAGGCCGAGCCAGAACGAAGGCAGCGACAATCCGCTCAGGCTCACCACACGCAACGCGTAATCGAGCCTCGTTCCCTGTTTCACCGCGCTGATCACGCCCAGGGGAATGCCGATCGACGCCGAGAACAACAGCGCCAGGCCGGCGAGCCGTGCGGTGATCGGAATCCGTGGCAGGATTTCCTGAAGCGCCGGCTTCTCCGAGACATAGGAGTAGCCGAAATCGCCGCGCAGAAAACCGCTGATCCAGTGCCAATATTGCACCACCAGTGGCTGGTCGATGCCGAGCTCTTTCTCCAGATTGGCCTTGTCGGCGGGATCGACATAGCCGGCCGCGGCAAACAGGATGTCGACGATATTCCCGGGAACGATACGCAGCAGGAAGAAGATGACGACCGAGATCCCGAACAGGGTCACGAGCATCAGAAACAGGCGCCGCACCAGATAGGCAAACATCCCGCGCCCTCCTGTCGAGCCGCTAGTCGTCAGTCTTGCGCGCTACTTGTCGAGCCAGACGTCCTCGTAGCGAAAGCCGTTATAGGAGCTGTTCGACATGATCGTCACGCCCTGGACATAAGGCTGCCAGCAGGTGCCGGCCCGCGCATGGAAGATGATCGGGCGGGCGACATCCTCCTGCAGCTTCTTGTCGATGTCCCAGACCAGTTGCTTGCGCTTGCCGACGTCGATCTCCTGCGATTGCAGGTCGAACAGCATCTCGATCTCCTTGTTGCAATAATTGGTGTAGTTCCGCTCCGAGCCGCAGGAATAGTTTTCGTAGAAAGACTGGTCGGGATCGTCGACGGAATTGCCGGTCAAGTTGAGGCCGAGCATGTAATCCTTGCGTGCAACCTTCGGGAACCAGTTCGCGGTTTCCACGACGTCGAGCTCGCCGTCGATATAGATGCTCTTGAGCTGGTCGATCAGGATCACCGCGGGATCGCGATATTCCGCGAGATTGCGCGTCGAGACCTTCACCGCCAAGTGCTTGTCGGGACCGTAGCCCGCCTTCTGCATCAGCTTCCTGGCCTCATCCCGGCTCGCATTCACGTTCGGGCCATAGCCTGGAATGGTCTCCAGCTTGTCCTTGGGCATGCCCCAGATGCCCTGCGGCGGCGGCAGCATAGTGCCACCGATATCGGCCTGGCCTTCGAACAGGATGTCGACGAAGGCCTTGCGGTCGAGCGCCATCGCCATGGCCCGGCGGATGTCGATGTTGTCGAACGGCGGGGACGCCGAATTGACGATGATGTTGGTCGAAACGTTGGTCGGCTCGACGACGCAGAGGGCGTTCGGCGCCTGCGACTTGATGTCCTTGAGGAGCGGGATCGTGATGTGCGTCGGGAAGGTCATGTCGAACTTGCCGGCGACGAAGGCGAGGATCGCGGTGGAGCGGTTCGTGATGATCGTGTACTCGATGCCGTCGAGATAGGGCAGGCCCTTCTTCCAATAGTCCGTGTTTCGCGTCAGCTTGATCGATTCATTGGCCTTGAACTCGACGAATCTGAACGGGCCGGTTCCGACCGGATGGGTGCGCATCTCCGCCGGCGAGACGTGACAGGGATAGATCGGCGTATAGCCGGATGCGAGCATCGCCAGCAGCGAAGGCTGCGGCCGCTTCAGATCGAAGGAGACCTCGAAATCACCGTTCGGCGTGACATCGTTAACCTCGCTGTACCAGGCTTTGCGCGGATTCTGCCGCAGCTTTTGTTGCGATTTGCCCATCAGGAGATCGAAGGTGCATTTGACGTCGGCCGACGTGAACGGCTTGCCGTCATGCCACTTGACGCCCTGGCGCAGTTTGAAGGTCAGCTTCTTGTTGTCGCCGCTCCAGGACCAGCTCTCGGCCAGCTCTGGCCTCAGGGTATCAGGGCTATTCTGCGCAATGTGCTGGTCGTAGATGACGAGATTGTTGAACACTCCCATGAAGGGCACGTTGATCGAATATGTCGCGCCCTCCAGGATGGACGCATTGGCCGGGCTGTCGCGGTGATACATCCGCAGGATCCCGCCCTGCTTTGGTTCGCCGGCCGATGCGATCGTCGAAAACGCCAGCAAAGACAGCGCCGCCGTCGCGGCGAGCGCCCGTACGCTCCGCATCCTCGTCCTCCCTGGACTTAGTCTTTTCGGCCTTTTGGCCTGTTTGTCAGGACGATAGCGACGCAGGCGCGGTGAGGCAACCGGCAAGGACGGAGGGCCTCTCGGCAATTCGGATGACGGCGGGCGCACGAGCGGTTCTCTCACAAATTGTGAGAAGTGCCTCCGGCGTCGTCCTGGCGAACGCCAGGACCCATTACCCCAGGGAGGTGTTTGGCGAAGATTGGTCGCTCCGGATTGCTACCTTCTTCAGTTGTGAGATCACGCGGTATGGGTCCTGGCTTTCGCCAGGACGACAGCTGCGACTTCACACAATCCGCGACGCCTTGTTCCCCCAATACCGGTCCCGCAGCAGCCGCTTGTACAGCTTCCCCGTCGGCAGCCGCGGCAACTCCTTCTCGAAATCGACCGAGCGCGGCACCTTCTGCCGTGACAGCGACGCCCCGCAGAACGCGATCAGCTCTTCGACGAGCGCCTCGTCCGGCACGACGCCGGGCATCGGCTGCACCACCGCCTTCACCTCTTCACCGAGATCGGGATTGGGCACGCCGAACACCGCGGCGTCCGCGACCTTCGGATGGGTGATCAGCAGATTTTCGCATTCCTGCGGATAGATGTTCACGCCGCCGGAGATGATCATGAAAGTCGCGCGGTCGGTGAGGTACAGGAACCGATCGGCATCGACATAGCCGACGTCGCCAACCGTGCTCATGCTGCCGTCGGCCGAGCGCGCTTCCTTGGTCTTCTCCGGGTCGTTGAAATATTCGAACGGTGAGGCCGTCTTGAACCAGACCTGACCCGGCGTGCCTGTCGGGCATGGCTTCATGTTTTCGTCGAGAATATGGAGGTCGCCGAGCAGCACCTTGCCGACGGTGCCGCGATGGGCCAGCCATTCCGCGCTGTCGCAGGCGGTGAAGCCAAGGCCTTCGGTCGCACCGTAATATTCGTGGATGATCGGTCCCCACCATGTGATCATGTCGTCCTTCACCAGCGCCGGGCAGGGCGCGGCGGCATGGATCGCGATCTCGAGCGAGGAGAGGTCGTAGCGCGTGCGCACCTCCTCCGGCAGCTTCAGCATGCGCGAGAACATCGTCGGCACCAGCTGCGTGTGAGTGATACCCCATTGCTCGACGAGCTGGAGGTAACGCTCGGGATCGTAATTCTCCATGATGATCGCGGTGCCGCCCATCCGGATTGTCAGGTTGACCGCGGCCTGCGGCGCGGAGTGATAGAGCGGCGCCGGCGACAGATAGACCATGCCCTCGCGATAGTGCCAAAGCTTGGTCAGGAAATCGAACAGCGGCAGATTGTGCTTCGGTGGCTCCTCCGGCAGCGGCCGCAAAATGCCTTTCGGCCGTCCCGTTGTGCCCGATGAATAGAGCATCGCGGTACCCAGACATTCATCTGCAATCGGCGTCGTCGGCAGATCGGCCGTGACCTCGGCGAGGCCGACGATACGGTCACTCTCGCCGGGGCCGTCGGCGACGACGCAGAGCTTGATATCGGGGCAGGCCTTGATCGCCTCCCGTGCGATGTCGAGCTTCGCCATCGACGTGATCAGGATCTTCGACTGGCTGTTGACGAGGAGATAGGCGAGCTCGCCCGGCGTCAGGAAGGAGTTGATGCAGGTGTAGTACAGCCCGGAGCGCTCGCCGGCGCCGCAGGCTTCGAGATAGCGCGAATTGTTCTCCATGAAGATCGAGTAGTGGTCGAGCCGCTTCAAGCCGTGCCTGCGGAACAGATGCGCCAGACGATTGCTGCGCGCCTCCAACTCGCGATAGGTGACGGCCTCGCCGCTCGCCGCCATGATGAAGGCGGGCTGGAGCGGACGCAGGCGGGCATGCTGACCTGGATACATCGGTCCTCCGGCTTTAGATCATGCGGCAAGAAGCAGGATTTCGCGCACCTGCGCGGGACCGTCGATCTTGCGCGGGTTGCGCGGCACCCAGGGTGTGCGCATCGCCTGTTCGGCGATGGCGTCGAAATGCTCCGGCGTGACGCGTACATCGGCGAGGCTGCGCGGCATGCCGAGCGAGCGGATGAAGGCATCGAGCACGTCGGCCGCCTTGTGACCCGGAAAGCCCATTGCGGCCGCCACGATCATCTGGCGCTCGGCATTGTCGGGCGCATTCCAGCGCATCACGGCCGGCAGCATGATGCAGGAGGTGTAGCCATGCGGCACGTCGAAGGCCGCGCCCAGCACGTAGCCGATGCCGTGGCTTGCGCCCATCGGCACGCCGGCGGCGAGGGCGCCCATCGACAGCCAGGTGCCGATCTGCGCATCCATGCGCGCATCGAGGTCAGCAGGGTCAGCCTTCACCCGTGGCAGCGCGTCGGCGAGCATCGCGAGGCCCTTGACCGACTGCGCGTCGGCATAGGGATGCGTCTCCGGCGAGCAGATCGCCTCGACGCAATGGTCGATGGCGCGGATGCCGGTCGAGAGGAACAGCCATTCCGGCGTGTGCACGGTGATGGCGGGGTCGAGAATGGTCGCGCGCGGCACCGTCAGCGGATGGCGCAGCATCTGCTTCACGTGCGTGCTGCGGTCGGTGACGCCAGCGATCGCGCTGAACTCGCCGCCGGCGATCGTGGTCGGCACGCTGATCTGGCGCACGACAGGCGCCGTCATTTCCGGCGCGACGCCCTTGTGCACGCGGATGCGCTCGATGCCGTCGACATCGTCGATGCCGTTGGCGAGGCAGAGCTGCACCGCCTTGGCGCCGTCGGTGATCGAGCCGCCGCCCACGGTGACGATCAGGTCGGCGCCGGCCTCGCGCGCCGCATTGGTGGCGGCGATTACCGCCTCCCGCGGGGTGTGCGCCGGCATGGCATCGAAGACGCCCGCGCAACGTGCGCCCAGGGCTTGTGTGATCTTCGCGATTTCGTCGGTCTGCCGGTTCAGCGTGCCCGACACCATCAGGAAGGCACGGCGCGTCCCCAGCCGGTCCATCTGGGCGACCACGGCCTCGGCCGCGGGGTGGCCGAACACGACTTCCTCGATCGCGCCGTAAACGACACGTCCCTGATGCACGTCTGTCCTCCCCGGACAATTCGTCTTGTTTTTGTGGGGGTAGTCTAACCGCGCTGGCGGCATTCGTCATGCGCGAAGACGCTGTCGCTCTCTCCTCTCCCTCTCCCGCTTGCGGGGGAGGGCTGGGGTGGGGGTGTCTCCGCGTCGGGATTGTCGAGAATTGCGGAGGATGTCCCTGCGTGGTGAGAGCCCTCACCCGCCGCGCGCGGGACGATGCTGCGCATCGCCCGGGGCGCGTCGGCCCCTCCCGCAAGCGGGAGAGGGGAGCAAGCCCGCGCTCCTCGTGAAATCCATATGCGATTGCCTTGCGGTTTACCGGGAGAGGCAAACAAGCCCTGTCAACCCGTCATCCGGCCAGGGCATTCCTCCGAGCATTGCCCGCGCTTTGGTCTTGAAGAGTTCATGATTGAAACCCATCTTGTGGCGCCCGCGGGTACGGGCGTACCCTGCTATTACCGCGGTTTTTATGCGAGGACCTGGGATGACTGGACCGGACGGAAGCGAGCAATTTGTCAAAACGCACGATTTCGTTTCGCCTCGGCCTTACGCCATGGTCGGCCTTCTCGCCGCGGCCTTTGCGCTCACCGGCTGCGGCCAGCCGGCCTCGCAAGCGAGTGCTCCCCCGCCAGCGCCGGTGACCGTCGCCCAGCCGGTCAAGCGCACCGTCACCGATTGGGACGAATTCACCGGCCGCTTCGAGGCGGTCGAGGAGGTGCAGGTCCGCCCGCGCGTCGGCGGCTTCGTCAACTCCGTCGAATTCCAGGACGGCGCCATCGTGCATCAGGGCGATCTGCTCTACGTCATCGACCCGCGTCCATTCGAGGCGGTGGCCGAGCAGGCAGACGGCCAGCTCTCCGATGCGCGCGCCAAGGTGGAGCTTGCCAAGCGCGAGCTCGACCGCGGCCTCAATTTGGTGCAGACCAGCGCGGTCTCCGAGCAGGCCGTCGACCAGCGACGCCAGGCCTTACAGGCCGCGCACGCCGCGGAGACGCAGGCCGCTGGCGCGCTGAAGGCCGCGCGGCTCAACATCGAATTCACCCATGTGACCGCGCCGCTCACCGGCCGCGTCAGCCGCCATCTCGTCAGCCCCGGCAATCTGGTGCAAGGCAGCGATACCGGCTCCTCGACGCTGCTCACCTCGATCGTCGCGCTCGATCCGATCTACGTCTATTTCGACATGGATGAGGCAACCTTCATCAAATACAGCAAGCTGTGGTTCGAAGGTAAGCGCCCGAGCTCGCGCGACACGGCGAACCCGGTGCAGGTGACGCTGGCCGGCGAGAGCAAGCCGTCGCATGAGGGTACCATCAACTTCCTCGACAACCGCCTCGACGTCTCCACCGGCACGCTACGCAGCCGCGCCGTGGTCAAGAACACCGATCTTTCGATCCTGCCCGGTCAGTTCGGGCGCATCAGACTGATCGGCAGCGCGCCCTATGAGGCGCTGCTGATCCCCGACGTCGCGGTCGCAACCGACCAGTCCCGCAAGATCGTGTTCGTGGTCAAGCCGGACGACACCGTCGAGGCGCGTCCCGTGACGCTCGGGCCGCTCGACGAGGGCCTGCGCGTGATCCGCGAGGGATTGAAGGCGGACGACCGCGTCATCGTCAACGGCATCCAGCGCGCCCGCGTCGGTGCCAAGGTCGCTCCGCAGACGGCACCAGCGCCCGCCGGTGGCAAATCATGAATCTTGGCCGTCTCTCCATCAACCAGCCCATCCTGGCCATGGTGCTGTCGATCGTGCTGCTGATCGTCGGCGCGCTCGCCTACACCACGCTGCCGGTCTCCGAATATCCGCAAGTGGTGCCGCCGACCGTCGTGGTCACTACGCAATATCCCGGCGCCTCCGCGCAGACCGTGTCCGACACCGTTGCCGCTCCGATCGAGCAGCAGATCAACGGCGTCGAGGACATGCTGTATCTCTACAGCCAGGCGACCTCGAACGGCCAGCTCACCATCACCGTCACTTTCAAGCTCGGCACCGACCTCGACAAGGCCCAGGTGCTGGTGCAGAACCGCGTCGCGATCGCGCAGCCGCAACTGCCGGACGAAGTGCAGCGCAACGGCGTCGTCACCCGCAAGAACTCGCCCGACATCCTGATGGTCGTGTTCATGCTGTCGCCCGACGACACGTTCGACCAGCTCTACATTTCCAACTATGCGCTGCTCCAGGTTCGCGACCAGCTGCTGCGGATCGACGGTGTCGGCGACATCCAGATTTTCGGCGCGCGCGATTATTCGATGCGGCTTTGGCTCGACCCTGACCGGATCGCCAATCTCGGCCTGACTTCGGCCGAAGTGCTCGCCGCGATCCGCGCGCAGAACGTGCAGATCGCGGGCGGCCAAATCGCCGAACCGCCGATCGCCGACCGCGCCTTCCAGCCGAACCTCACCTTCACAGGGCGTTTGAAAGACCAGAAGCAGTTCGAGGACATCCTGATCAAGGCCGGCTCCGACGGCCGCACGGTACGCCTGCGCGACGTCGCCCGTATCGAGCTCGGTGCTCTCGCGTACTCCACCAACAGCTTCCTGCTGCGCAAATCGGCGGTCGCGATGCTGGTGACGCAGCGGCCGGGATCGAATGCGCTCGCGACCGCGAAGAACATTTCGGACACGATGGCGAAGCTGAAGGAGACCTTCCCGAAAGGCCTCGACTTCAATATCGGCTACAACCCGACCGAGTTCATCGCGCAGTCCGTCCATGAGCTGATCAAGACCATCTACGAGGCCATGTTGCTCGTGGTCATCGTGGTTCTGGTGTTCCTGCAAGGATGGCGGCCCGCGATCATCCCGATCATCGCGATCCCGGTGTCGCTGGTCGGCACCTTCGCGGTGATGGCGGCGCTCGGCTTCTCCATCAACAATCTCACGCTGTTCGGTCTCGTTCTCGCTGTCGGTATCGTGGTCGACGACGCGATCGTGGTGGTCGAGAATGTGGAGCGGCATCTCGAGCACGGCATGAGCCGGCGCGACGCCGCGCTGAAGACCATGGAGGAGGTCGGCGGCGCATTGGTGTCGATCGCGCTGGTGCTCTGCGCGGTGTTCGTCCCGACGGCGTTTCTGGGCGGAATTTCCGGTCAGTTCTTCCAGCAATTCGCCGTCACCATTGCGGTCGCAACCGCAATCTCCTGCTTCTGCTCATTGACGCTGTCGCCGGCGCTGGCCTCGCTTCTTCTCGTTCCGCACGAGGAGAAGCGGCCGCCAGCGCGCTGGAATTTTCTCGCACGCGGCTGGAACGCTTTCACGGGCGTGTTTAACCGCGTGTTCGACCGTCTCGCGCATGGCTACGCCGGCCTCGCCAATTTCGTGATCCGGCACTCGGCGGTGATGATCCTGATCTACGTCGTGCTGATCGGCAGCGCCGGCTGGCTGATCGGGACCACGTCGCAAGGCTTTATTCCGGCGCAGGACCGCGGCTACGTCATCATCTCCGTGCAATTGCCGGGCGCGGCGTCGCTGGCACGCACCACCGAGGTCGTGCGCGAGATCGAGCGGATCTCGCTGGATACGCCGGGTATCATCCGCGTTGCCGCTTTCGCCGGCTTCTCCGGCGCGACGCGCACGCAGGCAGGCAATGCAGCGGCGCTGTTCCCTGTTTTCGACGAGCCAGAGGCGCGGATCAAGAAGGGGCTGACTGCGAACGCCATCACGGCCGAGCTGCGCAAGCGGCTCGCTGCAATCCAGGGCGCGTTCATCATTGTCATTCCGCCTCCGGCCGTGCCCGGCATCGGCACCGGCGGCGGCTTCACCATCCGCATCCAGGACCGCCAGGGACGCGGGCCGGAGCTGCTCGCCGCGGCCACCGACGAGCTGGTCGCCGCGGCGCGCAAATCGCCGTCGCTGCTCGCTCCCACGGTGTTCTCGCCGTTCTCGGCCAACACGCCGCAGCTCTTCGTCGACATCGACCGCACCAAAGCGCAGAAGCTCGGCGTTCCCATCGCCAACATCAACGACACGATCCAGACCTATTTCGGATCGACCTATGTCAACGACTTCAACCTGTTCGGCCGCACCTACCACGTCACCGCACAGGCCGACTTCCCGTTCCGGAAAGAGCCGAGCGATCTTGCGCGGCTGCGGACGCGCAACGCCTCCGGGGACATGGTCATGCTCGGCAGCGTGGTCGACTTCAAGGATGTTTCCGGCCCTGACCGCGTCGCGCGCTACAATCTCTATGCAGCATCCGAGCTCCAGGGCGAGCCAGCCCCGGGTACCAGCTCGACCACTGCGCTCAACGCGATAAAGAAGCTCGCCGACGACACCTTGCCGAGCGGCTTTACCTTCGAATGGACCGATCTGTCCTATCAGCAGATCACCGGCGGCAATGCGGGACTGCTGGTGTTCCCGATCTGCGTGCTGTTCGTCTATCTCGTGCTCGCCGCGCAATATGGCAGCTGGACCTTGCCGTTCGCGGTGATCCTGATCGTGCCGATGTGCCTGCTGGCCGCCACCATCGGCGTGCGCATCATGGGGCAGGACGTCAACATCCTCACCCAGATCGGCTTTGTCGTGCTGGTGGGCTTGGCGGCGAAGAACGCGATCCTGATCGTGGAGTTCGCCCGCGACATCGAGAATGAAGGCAAGCCGCGGCTGGAGGCCGTGATCGACGCCTGCCGCCTGCGCTTGCGGCCGATCCTGATGACGTCCTTCGCTTTCATCCTCGGCGTGCTGCCGCTGGTGATCTCGTCCGGCTCCGGCTCGGAGATGCGGCAGGCCGTCGGCGTCGCCGTGTTCTTCGGCATGATCGGCGTCACCTTGTTCGGGCTGTTGTTCACGCCGATCTTCTACGTCGTGGTGCGGAACCTGGCCGAGGGGAAGAACGAGGGCAAGCCGAAGGCGGTGGGCTGATTCCTCTCCATGTCGTCCTGGCGAAAGCCAGGACCCATTACCCCCAGGGAGTGGTTGCTGTGCGAGCTGCTCACTCCGAGACTTCGCCAAACTGCTCCCTGGGGTAATGGGTCCTGGATCAGCGCTCGCTCCGCTCGCTTGTCCAGGACGACGGCAATTCATCAAAAATGGCCGCGCCCATACTAACGGCCTAGGCCGAAATGGATGGGCAGGCGCGGGGTTCTTCACTAGTATCCGCGCGATTTCAAAACAGAAAACTGCTGGGAGCTAACACATGAAATCAGCCCTTTTGGCCGTTGTCGCAATTTCGGCTTTGCTGCTGACCGCGCCGGCCTCTGCGCAAGGCGTCAAGATCGGTATCCTCAACGACCAGTCCGGCGTCTACGCCGATTACGGCGGCAAATGGTCGGTCGAAGCCGCCAGGATGGCGATCGAGGATTTCGGCGGCGAGGTGCTCGGCCAGAAGATCGAACTCGTCACCGCCGACCACCAGAACAAGCCGGATCTCGCGACCTCGATCGCGCGGCGCTGGTACGATGTCGAGAACGTCGACATGATCACGGAGCTGACGACCTCATCGGTCGCGCTCGCGATCCACGAGCTCTCCAAGGAAAAGAAGAAGATCGACATCGTCGTCGGCGCTGCGACCTCGCGTCTCACCGGCGATGCCTGCCAGCCCTACGGTTTCCACTGGGCCTATGATACCCGCGCGCTCGGTGTCGGCACCGGCGGCTCGCTGACCAAGGCCGGCGGCGACACCTGGTTCTTCCTCACCGCGGATTACGCCTTCGGCTACGCGCTGGAAAAGGACACCAGCGAGATCGTCGCCGCCAATGGCGGCAAGGTGCTCGGTTCGGTGCGCGTGCCGCTCAACTCCTCGGACTTCTCCTCCTTCCTGCTCCAGGCGCAGAGCTCGAAGGCGAAGATCGTCGGCCTCGCCAATGCCGGCCTCGACACCACCAACTCGATCAAGCAGGCGTCCGAGTTCGGCATCGTCTCCGGTGGCCAGAAGCTCGCGGGCCTCTTGATGACGCTCGCCGAAGTGAACGGTCTCGGCTTGCAGGCCGCGCAAGGCCTGGTGCTGACCGAGGGCTATTACTGGGATATCAATGACCGTACCCGCCATCTCGGCGAACGCTTTCTCAAGCGCACCGGCCGGATGCCGAACATGATCCAGGCCGGGACCTATTCGGCGACGCTGAGCTATCTCAAGGCGGTCAAGGCCGCCGGCACCAAGGATCCGGATGCAGTCGCCAAGAAGCTGAAGGAGCTGCCGGTCGACGACGATTTCGCGCAAGGTGGCAAGGTGCTCGAGAACGGCCGCATGGTCCACGACATGTATCTGTTCGAGGTCAAGAAGCCCTCCGAATCGAAGAAGCCCTGGGACTATTACAAGCAGCTCGCGGTCGTTCCCGGCGAGAAGGCGTTCTTCACTGCCAAGGAGAGCGGCTGTCCGCTGACGAAGTAGGATGACGGCGGCTTAAAAAGCGCGATGTCGTCCTGGCGAAAGCCAGGACCCATTACCCCGATAGCGACTTGTTGAAACAAGCTGTCGCCACCATCATGCCCATAGCCGCGCCCGTGGCTATGGGTCCTGGCCTTCGCCAGGACGACGGCGGGGCAAGTGGCCGCATGTCGGCTACCTCACACCAGCCGCAGCACCGCCGCTCCCAGCGCCCCGGCCCACAGCGCAATGGCCGCGATGCCCTGAATAAAAAATCCCGGGCCGCGTTTTGCTGCGGCCTTCGAATAGCCGATGAAGTAGACGATGCGGCCGGCGATCCAGACCGCGCCGATCGCCGCTGCACCGGCATCATTGATGTAAATCGCGAACAGCCAGAGCGACGGCAGGAAGATCGGCATCCATTCCAGCGTGTTCATCTGGATCCGGAACGCGCGCTCGAAATCCGCATGGCCCGACATCGCCGGCGCCTTGACGCCGGTTTTGGTGCGCGAGCGCGACACGTTGATGGTGATGAAGAAGTAGAACAGGATCGTCAGCAGCGTGACGAGGGCAGTGAGGTGATACATGACGGATTCCTTGGAGGACGCTGCGCTTCAATACCCGGTCAGCTCGAGATAGCCAACGCCGTCATGCGTGCCGGTAAAGCTGATCGGCCCTTCCCAATAGGAAAAACCGGTCCCCATCCACGCCTTTGGATTGAGCGGCTTGCACTGGATCGAGAACGACCGCGAGGGGATCGCGATCTGCCACTCCACCGGCAGCTTGCGCCCGGCCACCTCAGCCGTCGCTTTCGGAATCATCCGGATATCGGCACCCACGATCATCTGCGTGTCGCCTGTGGCGCTGATCCAGTTGCCGAATGGATAGTCCATGCCGTCCTTCTGCCGCAGCCGGTATAGCATCAGCTTGTCGCCGGACGCGAGATGCAGCGACAGCCAGTCCCAGCCGGTCTGGTCGGTGTCGAGCGGCTGGCTGCTCCATTCGCGGTCCATCCAGGCCTGGCCGGAAACATCGACCGGCCTATCATCGATGGTGAGCGTGCCGCGGGCGCGATAGAACGGCTGGCTGTAATAGTAGGAGGCCTGTCCGCGCTCCGACTTGCGGCTGTAGCCGCGATCGCCCTGCAGCACCACGGGACGATCGGCCTCGAGTGTCAGCGCGTAACTGAAGTCGGCGCCCGAGGCCTTCAGCGTCAGCGGCGCCAAAGCGCGATCTTCGGTGCGCTCGGATCCGTTCATCGCCCAATCGTCGATCCAGGCTGAGAACGGTTTCGCCGTGACGCCGGCCTGTCCCACGCCGCCGCGTGAAAACAGCTCGCTGAAGCGGTGGGTGTCGGCCCGCGTCACCGCCGCATGCGCCATCCACACCTGCTGGTTGGCCCAGCCCTCGCCCTGCGGTCCCGGCTGCGTCGCCTGGCGAAACAGCGTCCATTGCAGGCCGCAAGCCGCGCCGCTGCTGTCGACGAGATTCGCCGTGAGATACCACCACTCGATGCGAAACTCCGGATGCGGGCCGTGATCGGCGGGGAAGGAGAACGTCTTTCCCGGCTCGACCTTCGCAAAGCCGTCGGCGGTTTCACCGAGGCCGGCATAGCCTTGCGCATGTGTCCGTCGCGCGAGAGCGAGGGCGGCAATGCCGCCGGCGAAGGTGCGCCGCGAGATCCTGTCAGCGTTCATTGGCAAACACCTTGACGAGGCTCGCCGGCTGCATCCGCCCCAGCCGTATCATTGGCAGCAGCGCGGCAAGCAACGAGGCGAACAGCGCGACCGCGACCAGCTCGACCAATTGCAACGGAAACACATGGAACGGCAGCCGCCAGCCGAACGCTTTTACATTGACGATCGCGATCAGGCACCACGCCACCAGCAGCCCGAGCGGCACGGCCAGGAGTGACGTGAACAGCGCGACCGACAGCGTCTTGGTCAGTTCGATCGCGGCAAGGCGGGGCCGCGTGATGCCGATTGCCCAGAGCGGCGCAAGCTGCGGCAGGCGCGAATTCGCCAGCGTGAGAAGGCTGGTCAGCAGCGCGATCCCAGCGACGCCGAGCGTGAACGCATTCAGCGCCGACGTCACCGCAAAGGTGCGGTTGAAGATCCGGATCGACTCCGCTTTCACCGTCGCCTGATCGGCGACGCTGCGATCGTCGAGCGCAAACTGCTTCTGCAGCGCGGCGATCAGGCCGGGGATATTCTCCTTCGCGACGATGAGACCGATGCGGGTCTGCGGCGTCTGCGGAAACTGCCGGATCAGCGCCGCGACATTCACCGCAAGCTGGCCCTTGGGGTTGCCGTAGTCGGCATAGATGCCGACGATGTCGAGCTCCCAGGTCCCGCCCGGCGCCGGGACGTCAACGACGTCACCGACGCGGACGTTGAGGCGGCGGCTCAGCTGCTCGCTGATGAAGGCGGCATTGCCAGGTATGAGCTGGGTCCAGGCGCGCGGCGCGGCTTCGAGCAGCGGCCAGCGCTCGCGATAGAGTGCATGATCGGGCAGGCCAAGCAGTTCCACCGGCTGCCCCTGCACCTGCGCCTCGGCGCGTCCGCCCGAGAGAATGGCCTGGACATCGCTGCGCTCCTTCAGCCAATTGCGGATCGCGACGCCTTTCGCATTGTCGGAGGCGCTGATGTAGACGTCGGCTGCGAGCCGCCCGTCGAGCCAGCCGACAAAAGTGCGGCTGAACGTTTCCACCATGGTGGATACCCCGACATTGACGGCGAGCGCGAGCAGCAGCGCCATCAGCGCCAGCGACAATCCCGAGAGCTGCCGCCGGCTGTCCGCCCAGAACCACAGCGCGAGCGGTTTTCGCGCGAAACGCTGCCCGGTCCGCAGGATGATGTCGAGGAAGGCCGGCAGGATCAACGCGGCGCCCAGCATCAGGGCTGCCAGCACGCCAAAGCCCGCGATCAGCGATTGTCCGTACTGGAGCAGCAACAGCGCGACCGCGAACACGGCGCAGGCAGCTCCGCTTTGCAGGATCAGCCAACGGCGCTGCCTCTGTTGCCAGGCGCGCGGCTGCGCGGTCGCCAGCACCGGCATCCTGACAGCCTTGATCAGACTAGTCGCCGCGGCCACCAGCGCGCCGGCAATGCTGATGCCGATCCCGGCGAGCCACCATTCGGGTCGCAAGCTGAGCTGCCCCGGGATTTGCGCGCCATAGAGTCCCCGCAGGGACGCCGCGACGTCGGGCAAGAGCGCGGCCGCAATGAAATAGCCGCAGGCAAGCCCGATCAGGCCTGCGACCAGCGACAGCGCCACGAGCTCGACCACCAGCACGGTGTTGACCAGTCGCGCCGAGGCACCGCAGGCCCGCAGCGTGCGCAGCATCGGCAGCCGCTGCTCGAAGGCGAGACCGACGGCAGAATTGACGATGAAAAGACCGACGAAGAACGACAGCAGGCCAAACGCAGTGAGATTGAGGTGAAAGCTGTCGGTGAGGCGCTCCAGCTCGGTCTCCGCATTGGTCTCGACCCGCTGCAAGCGGTCGCCGACGACGCTCGCCAATGGCGCGGGCTTGCCCCTGGGCTTGCCGATCAGAAGTCGCGAGATTTGCTCCGGCTTGTTCAGCAGCCGCTGCGCCACGCCGATATCGACCACCAGCACGTCGGGCACAAGCTGCGGCAGCACGCGCAGTGGCGGCAGTTTTGCGCCGCTGCTGATCGCTGGTGCCGCGCCCTCCTGCTCCTGCAAATCGTTCAGCGTCTCCCGTGCCACCAGCGTCTGGCCCGGCGGCGCGATGAAGTTGCTCAGATCGGCGGCGCCTAGGCGCGGTGCATTGCCGACATCGACCGGCAGCGTCACCGGCTCGATGCCGAGCAGCCGGACCGAGCGCCCGTTGACCTGGATGCGTCCCTCCAGCATCGGTGAGACCGGCCAGCCGGCGCGGCGGAGCTTGACGAACAGCTCCTGCGGAAAAGTCGCGGCATCGGGCGCGACCAGCATCGGCGTGCGCGCGCCGCCGAAGGTTGCCGCGGCGCGGTCATAGGCGTTGCGGGCCTGCTGGTTGATCGCCTGCACGCCGCTCCACAGCGCGGTCGCCGCGATCAGCCCGATCAGGAGCGTCGCGAACTGCATCTTGTGGCGCCGCCAATGGCTGAGCAGCACGGCGAGGACCCAGAGCGCGCGCCTCATGCGATCCGCCCGGCATGCAGATTGACGTGGCGATCGAGCGTCGCGGCCAGATGCAGGCTGTGCGTCACCATCAGAAAGCCGCAGCCGGTGCGCGTGACGAGGTCGCGCGTCAGGGCCAGCACGTCCTCGGCGGTGGCCTCGTCGAGATTGCCGGTCGGCTCGTCCGCCAGCAGCAACGACGGCTTTATCACCAGGGCCCGGCCGATCGCGACCCGTTGCTGCTGGCCGCCCGATAATTGTTCTGGATAACGCTTGAGCAGGCCGCCAAGCCCGAGACGCTCGATCAGCTCCTTATACCAAGCTGCATCGTACCGGCCGGCGATCCGCGCCTGAAACACCAGATTATCCCCGACCGACAGGCTCGGGATCAGATTGTACTGCTGAAACACCAGGCCGATCCGGTCGCGGCGCAGGCCCGCGCGTCCCGCATCGGACAATTTGGTGACCTCGGTGTCTTCCAGTTGGATCGTGCCGCCATCGGCGGCATCGAGCCCTGCGATCAGGTGCAACAGCGTGCTCTTGCCGCTGCCGGATTCGCCGGTCAGTGCGACGCGTTCGCCGGCCTTGAGGTCGAGATCGACGCCGCGCAGCACATGGACCGGCTCACCGGCCGAAGAGAACGTCTTGGAGAGGTTTCGGATGCTCAGCACGATGAATGGCGCCGGACGGAATTACTGGAATTGCTGCGTAGCACACCTGCTGCGGAAATGCCGGGTTGCGTTGGTCTTGAAGCCGTTGTTAGCTCCTAAGAGGACTACATCAAAAAAGTGCCAAAAACGGACGACGGGGAGAATGATGAGCGCTCAGGGAACGCCCGAGGTGGCGGGCAAGACGACTGGAACGCCTAAGGGCGCCTGGACCGTTACATTTCTGCTGTTTCTTTTCATGCTGGTGAACTTCGCCGACAAGATCGTCGTCGGTCTCGCCGGCGTGCCGATCATGACTGAGCTGAAGCTCGAGCCCGAGCAGTTCGGTCTGCTCGGCTCGTCGTTCTTCTTCCTGTTCTCGATCTCTGCGATCGTGGTCGGCTTCATCGTCAACAAGGTGCCGACGCGCTGGGTGCTGCTCGCGCTCGCGGTGGTCTGGGCGCTCGCGCAGTTTCCGATGGTCGGCACCGTCTCCTTCACCACGCTCCTGATCTGCCGCATCGTGCTCGGCGCCGGCGAAGGCCCGGCCTTCTCGGTCGCTGCGCATGCGATCTACAAATGGTTTCCCGACGAGAAGCGGACGCTGCCGACCGCGATCCTGTCGCAGGGCTCGGCCTTCGGCGTCATCCTCGCTGTGCCGGCGCTGAACTGGATCATCGTCAATCATTCCTGGCATTATGCGTTCGGCGCGCTCGGCGTCGTCGGCCTGATCTGGGTTTGCGCCTGGCTCGCATTCGGCAAGGAAGGCCCGCTGGAGGACACACAGGCTCAGGCTGCGGCCGAGACGAAGATTCCCTACCTTCAGCTACTCACCTCGCGCACCTTCCTCGGCTGCGTCGCGGCGACCTTCGGTGCTTACTGGGCGCTGTCGCTCGGGCTGACCTGGTTCACGCCGTTCATCATCAAGGGCCTCGGCTTCTCGCAGAGCCAGGCCGGCTGGATCTCGACCCTGCCCTGGGTGTTCGGCGCCACCATTGTGATCCTGACCGGCTGGATCTCGCAACTGATGATGGCCCGCGGCTCGACCACCCGCGTCGCACGCGGCGTGCTCGGCTCCGTGCCGCTGGTCATCGGTGGCCTGATCCTGGCCGCGATGCCGCATGTTCAGGGCGCGGGCTTTCAGCTCACCTTGCTTGTGGTTGGAACGGGCTTGTGCGGAGCGATCTACGTGGTCTGCCCGCCGATGCTCGGCGAGTTCACGCCGACGTCGCAGCGCGGCGCGATCCTCGCGATCTACGGCGCGCTCTATACGCTCTCGGGCATCATCGCGCCCGCCGTGATGGGCACCGTGATCCAGCGCGCCGGCAGCATGCTGGACGGCTACATGACCGGCTTCACCATCAACGCCGCGATCATGGTCGGCTCCGGTGTGCTCGGGCTGCTCCTGCTCTGGCCGAACACGGAAAAGGCCAGGCTGACCGGCACCGCCGCGCCGCAGGCCAGCGCGCTGAAGGGCGCGGTATCGCCGACGTAAGGGGCCACTTCAGTCAACCCAATCACAACGTCATCCCCGCCCCTGTGCGCAATTGCGCGCAAGGCCGGGGCGACAATTGAGCTTGTTGCTCAAGCAGCGATTGGCCGCTTCCGCTCCGTGAACGGCGACAGCACCACGGTCGCGACCATGAAGATCACCGACGCCCCGAACACCCAATGCGGCGCGCTCTGGTCCATGATCCAGCCGAACAGCAGCGGGCTGACGATACCGCCCAGATTGAAGCCGGTGGAGACGATGCCGAAGGCGCGCCCCGCAGCACCGGGAGGGGCGGCATTGCGCACCAGCATGTCGCGCGAGGGCGCGATCACGCCGGAGAGGAAACCCGCTGCCGCCATCGTGGCAGTCAGCGCCCAGCCCGGCAGCGTGACCAGCGCGATCAGCAGCACGATCGCCGCGTTTGCGGCAAAGCAGGCGGCAGCGACATAGCCGTGGCGCTCGGTATGGTCGGCAAGGAAGCCGCCCGCGAGCACGCCGGCGGCGCTTGCACCGAGGAACGCGGTGAGCGCGACATTGGCCGCGGAATAGGTCACGCCGTAGCCACTCATCAGCGCCACCACGCCGAAATTGTTGATGCCGGCGACTGACAGGCTGAGCAGCATGAACAGCGCCGTCAGCGTGATCAGCGCCGGCGTGATCACGGCTTGTTTTGGTGCGTTCTCGGTGCCCGGCTTGGTCTTGTGCGCGCCGGCATCGGGAATGTTCATCGTCACCAGCAGCAGCGCGACCAGAACACCGATCGCCCCCGATGCGATCAGCGCGCCGGCACCGCTAGATACGGTGACCATCGCGGCGACGATCGCCGGCGCCACCGCGCCGCCAAAATAGCCGGCAAAGGTATGGATCGAGAAAGCGCGGCCCATCCGCGCTTCGTCCATGTGCTCGGCGAGGATGGCGTAATCGGCGGGATGGTAGACGCTGTTGGCGAGCCCGAGCAGCACGGCGCAGGCGATCAGCGAGGCGTAGCTGAGGTGCAGGCCGAGCAGGATCAGCGCGAGGCCGCCAAGCGTGAGGCCGCCCAGCAGGATTCTTCGCGCACCAAAATGGTCGACGAGATAGCCGGTCGGCGCCTGCGTCAGCCCCGAGACCACGGCCGACACGGTCAGTGCAAAGCCGAGCTCGACATAGCCGACGCCGAGTTGATTCCTGAGGAACGGAAACAGCATCGGCAGGACCAGCAGATGGAAATGGCTGACCCAATGCGCGATCGAGATTCCCGTCAGCGTGCGTAGCGCGCTGTCCGCCTTGCCTTGTTGCGGTGCGGCGAGAACGTCGACCATTGCAGTTCCGTTTTCACGTCCTTTGGAGACGCGCAAACTATCGGGCAGAGCGGTTATTTGTCCATGAACGCAGGCGCATGGCAGGTAGTGTGGGCGGGAGATTCCCCGCCGTCGTCCTGGCGAAAGCCAGGACCCATTACCCCAGGAAGCAGTTTGGCGAAAACTCGTGGTCCGGTACTGCGACCATCCACGATCGAGAGATCACGCGGTATGGGTCTTGGCTTTCGCCAGGACGACAGTTGAGAGCGAGGCAAGAGCCGAGCCCTCAAAACGGCTCGTCATCCGGCCCGTAGCGGTCTCGCTTTGGTGTCGCGATGTCGCCGTCTTCGTAATCATCGTCTTCGGTGTCGCGCGGAGGCGGAGGCTTCTTCGCCTTGTCTTTTGCTGGCGTGTCGTCCGCAATATTGGGCGGCGCGCTCGGCTTGCCGATCTTGGCCATGGCTGGTCCCGGATGGTGATGCTGCGGCCGATCCTATCCGGAAGATATGTGCGGTTCCTGACTTATCTCAAGTCGTCAGTGCACCACCGGCCCGCCGGCCTTCTTCCAGGCGTCGATGCCGCCGGCGATGTGGGCGGTGTTGGTGAGCCCGGCCTCCTTGGCGGCGGCGACGGCCATCGCCGAGCGTTCGCCGAAGGCGCAGAAGAACACGACGCGGCGGCCGGTGGCGGCCGCGACCTCGCGCAGCATGCCGCCGGGCTTGAGGCTGTCCTCGACGGACGGATAGGGCGTATGCAACGCGCCTTCGAGCATGCCGTGCTTCATCCGCTCATTGGTCTCGCGCAAATCGACCAGCAGGATATCGGGACGGCCGAGGCTGCGGATCGCCTCGACGGCGCGGAGCGCGCGGCCCTCTTTCTCCAGCTCCTCCTGGTGCAGGCCGACATGCATGTTGGCGGGCACCGCAACGTCCATCATCTTCGGATTGGGCAGCTTCAGATTGGCCATCAGCTCGATATAGTCGTCGACCGAGCGAACCTGGAGCCGCGGATTGTAGCGCTTCTCCTCGCCGATGGTGGAGACGGTGTCGCCCTTGTAGTCATGCGCTGGGAACACCATGGTCTCGTCGGGCAGCTTCAGCAGCCGATTGAAAATAGACTCATACTGCGCGCGCGAAGAACCGTTCTGGAAATCGGTGCGGCCGGTGCCGCGGATCAGCAGCGTGTCGCCGGTGAAGACGCGGTCGCCCATCAAATAGGAATAGGAATCGTCGGTGTGGCCGGGCGTGTACATCACGTCGAGCGCCAGGCCCTCGATCGTCACCTTGTCGCCGTCGGCAACCCGCATCGCCACCACGTCGGCCTTGGTCTGGTCCCCCATCACCGTCATGCAATGGGTGCGGTCGCGCAGCTCGCCGAGGCCGGTGACGTGGTCGGCATGGAGATGGGTGTCCACGGCCTTGACCAGCTTGAGATCGAGCTCGCGCAGCAGCTGGCAGTAGCGGTCGACCTTCTCCAGGACGGGATCGAGGATCAGCGCCTCGCCGCCGGGGCGGCTCGCCAGGAGATAGCTGTAGGTACCCGAAACACTGTCGAAGAGCTGACGGAAGATCATGGCAAGACCCGGCGTGAATTACCCGGAGATTCTACTACATTTCGGGCTCACAAGAGAAGCAATTCACTACGCAAGCAAGAAAATTTGGAAGATTTTTATTCCTGTGACCGGCGAGCGGGCGTCACTTGGCCACCGCTGTCATTCCCCGCGAAGGCGGGGAATCCAGTACGCCGCGCCCTTTCCGTATCCCTCGCGGTCTCGGAGTACTGGATCGCCCGCCTTCGCGGGCGATGACACCGACTGTGCCGCGACGCTTTGCCCCGACAAAAGGCTCAGGGCCGCACCAATGTGTACCCGTTCTCGCTGAGAAACAGGATCTGCCCGACTCCGACCTGCACCGGCGTGGCGGCGGGGATGAAGTCCGGCCGCTTGCCCGTTTCTCGCTCGATCGTGTCGACGGTGTTGAGACAGATGTCGAAGCGTACGCCTTGCGCGATCAGGCTCTCGACCTGCTTGCGGCGCTCGCTGCCTGATAACAGGAGATCGATGCCGGGACCGAACGCCACCACCTCGATTGCGACCTTGTCGGGGTCGTAGGCCTTCAGCAAATTGTTGGCGACGCTGAGCACCAGAGCTTGCTTCCTGGCATCGCCATCGGAGAGCTGCAGCACGATCTTGTGCTCGGCGAACGGCTTGTCCTGGAGCGGCACCTGTTGCGCAAACGCCGGCGGCATCGCCGCCCAGGCGAACAGCGCCAGTAGCATCGCGGATAGGGCTTGCGACCGCATCATCCCTGTCCTGCAATGCCCGGATTACCCTCGACGCCCTTTAGCGTGACGCCGGAGCCGAGCCGCTCCTGAAACATCCGGCCGGACCGCAGATATTTCGCCACCACATCCCACACCGGCGCGCCTTGCTGGCCGTTGACCGAGGCCCAGCCCGCGACCTTGTAGCGGTGGCTGGCACTGAGCGCCTTGCCGCCATTGAGCTTCAGCTCCGAGATGCGGCTGCCGATCGCCGCCGTCGGCGTACAGGTGTAGCTGAGCCCGCCGGCGCGGACCATGTCGCCGCCCTGCTGGTAGTAGGGATCGGTATTGAAGAGATTGTCGCAGACGTCTTCCAGCACGTCCTTGATCTGGGCTCCCGTCATCTCCTGCACATAGGTCTCGGGATAGCTGATCGCGGTTTCCGCGAGCAAATCCTCCATCGTCAGCGCCTGGCCGGACAGCCCGGTGACGCCCCAGCGGAAGCCCGGCGACAGCGCGATCTCGGCGTCGAGCTCGGTGCGCAGCGCGCTGCAGATCAGCTCGTCGACCGGGCCGGCGAAATTGTCGCGGCGATACAGCAGGCGATCGGGCGTCGCGATCTTTTCCGACCAGTCGTTAGCGAAGGGCGCCCGCAACCGGCCGATCAGTTCGGCCATCCCAGGATCGGGTTTCAACAGCTCGGAATAAACCGGCAGCAGATGATATTTGACGTCGCCGACCTTGCCTTTTTCGAGCGCGAGATCGAGCACGGCAAGAAATTTTCCGTTGGAGCCGGCATTGGTGACGAGCGTCGTGCCGCTGGCATTCTTCACGGCGATGGGCTGCGGGATCGCATCATGGGTATGTCCGCCGAGGATGACGTCGATGCCGGTGACGCGGCTTGCAAGCTTGAGATCGACGTCCATGCCGTTGTGCGACAGCAGAATGACTGCATCGACCTTGTCGGTGCCGCGCAAGCGGTCGACATGCTTCTGGAGTTCCTCCTCGCGGATGCCGAAGGACCAGTCCGGCGTGAACCGTTTGGGATGCGCGATCGGCACGTAAGGGAAGGCTTGGCCGACGATCGCGACGCGATGGCCGCCGAGCTCCTTGATCAGGGAGGGCTTGAACACGCGCCCCGTCGCCTTGTCGAAGGCGGGGGCGTCGTTGAATGCGGCTTCCTCCGTGAGAAAGACGTTCTGCGCCAGAAACTCGCCCTTGAAGCGCGCGAGATTGTCGCGCAGCGCCTGCTCGCCGTAGGTGAATTCCCAATGCCCGGTCATCGCCTCGATGCCGAGCAGGTTTGCGGCCTCGACCATGTCGCGGCCCTGCATGATGTTGGCGAGTCCCGTGCCTTGCCAGAGATCGCCGCCGTCAACGAGCATGGAGTGTTTTTCGCCGGCATCGCCGCGCAAGCGGTCGATCAGCGTCTTCAGATGGGCGAAGCCGCCGAGCTTGCCGAAACGGCCTGCGGACTTCTCGAACTCGAAGCAGCTGAAGGCATAGGCGTCCGCGCTGTCGGGCCTGATGCCGAAACGGTCGAGGAAGGCGCGGCCGACCAGATGCGGCGGCCGTCCCGCCATCTCGCCGATCCCGATATTGACGCTGGGCTCGCGAAAATAGACCGGATTGAGTTGCGCATGCGTATCGGTGAGGTGAAGGATGCGCGCATTGCCGAACCGTTCGATGTCGTAAATGCTCGCGGCCTCAGCACCGCGCGCAAGCCGTGGCAGGCTAAGCGATGCGGCAGCAAGGCCTGCATTCTTCAGGAAATCGCGGCGGCGGATCGCCATCCAGAAATTCTCCGCGCCCTCTCATGGCCGCAAGGCTGTTGCACAAGCGAACAGTCTAGCGGATTTCCATCGCCTTCCAGGCTTCTTTTTCGGAAATCGCCTGGAAGATCGACGCTTTCGCCAGCGCCTCGGCCTCCCTGGCTGCGGCCACGGCGCGGTCGTAATCGCCGCCATCGGCCGCCTTCTTCGCGGCGGCCAGCGTCGAGACGGTCACGGTCCACTGGTTGCGCATGCCGGCGGCCTCCTTGGAGGAGGCCTCGGCGGCGGCATAGGCCGCCTTGTAATCCGCCTCGTTTGCCGCACGCGCCGCCGGCGCGAGGCTCAGAGCGAGCGGCAAGGCAAGCACCACGGCGAGAGCAAGCGACCGCTTCATGGCCGCGCTCCCGGTCCCGATATCGGCAGGCCGTTGGCGACGTAGGACAGGAAATATTCGACGTCGCGATATTCATCCGCCTGCGGCTCCAGCGGAACCGCGCGGGTCTGGCTGTTACAGGTGACGAAGCGGCGACTGGTCGTGCCCATGCCGCTCCATTCGGAGCGGTAGATCGGCATCGCGTTCAGAATGCCGAGCGCCGGCGCCAGGATCTCGGCGCGGATGCGCTCGCCCGGGCTCTGCACATGGCAGCTCGCGCAGGAGAAATTCAATTGGCCGCGGCGGGTGTAGAAATAGCGCTTGCCGTTCTCGAATGCCGCGAGCGCGCGAGGATCGTCGGGGATCTTGATGTCCATCGGCTTGCCGCGCGAGGTGAAGGCCATGTAGGCGGTGAGCGAGGCCATCTCGTCCTTGACGTAGGAATAGGGCGCCTCGCCATTGGCCTCGCGGCAGCGGTTGAGCGCCAGCTCCAGCGTGACGACCTTGCCTTCCTTCTCGTCGAAATAAGGATAGTTCTGGCGGATGCCGATGCCGCCGTTCGGGAAGCAGTCGGCATAGGTCTTGCCGTTCTTGAACGGGGTGGCGAACATTTCCTTGCCGGCGTCGAGCGCGAACTCGTAGGGCGGGAATTCCTCCTTCTCCTGCCACTGCCGCTTCATATCCTCGTTCATGGAATAAGGACCGTTGACGAAATCTTCGTGCTTCACGGTCGGAAACTTCTGGAAGAAGAAGTTCTGGAACGCCTTGGCATCGGCGACGGGATCGACCTTGTCGGCCGCCACCACGCGCGGAGAGGTGAGGGCCAACGCGACGAGCGCGGCGCTCAACGAACCAAGCAGGATGGAGGTGCGGGCCTTCATCACGAAATCTTCGCGGTGGTCGTGTCCGACGCACCCTTGTTATCCGTCCAGGAGACCTTGAGATCGTCGCCCTTCTTGGCCCACTTGAAGCTGAACTTGACATAGGGGTCCTTCGAGACCGCGGTGCCCCAATCGGCAACGAAGACGTCCTTGCCGTTACATTCGAATTTCAGCTGCTGGATGTAATGCGCCGGGATCAGCTCGCCCTTGGCGTCCTTGACGAAGCCGGTATCCATGGGGTGCTGAATCAGCGCCTGCACCTCGGTGATGTCGCCGTTGGCGGTGGCGCGGACGCGAATGCTGGATGCCATCTCGATCTTCCTCGCTTAGCCGCCGCAGCCGCCGACGGTGACCTTGACCTCTTTGGTCGCGCTGTAGAGCTTGCCGTCGGCCTCCACGATCGCAACGACGTTGGTGGTCTTGGCCATCTTCAGCCGGTTGGCGACAGCAGGGATCGTGCCTTCGGGAATCCTGTAGGACGCGGCCAGCGCGCTGGGATTCTCGGCCACGAAGAACGAGATCGAGGTGACCTTGTCGAGCGTCGTCGCCACCGAGATCGGCACCACGCCGCCGTTCTCGGCGATCTCGGGGGCGTCCAGCTTGACCTTGTCGGACGGCTCGGCGGTTTTGCCGTACAGCGCCTTGATGGCGTCCGCCTCGCTCTTCTGCTTGAAGGCCTCTTCGGGATATTTGTCGTTGGCCGCAGCGCGCGCGGGCGCGGCGCCGAACGGCAGATTGCCGAGGCCGAGCAGCGCGACCGAGGCTGCGCCCTGAAGGATCAGGCGCCGCGTCGCGCTTGGGCCGGTGAGTGTGGTCATCTCGGGTCTCCCAACCAAATCTCGTGGCGTGCCTGAAGTCACAGGGTCTGCAGGAAATCAACGATCGCGCTGATCTCCTGTTCGGTCAAAATCCGGTTCCGGCCGAACGGCGGCATCATGGTCTGCGGATTGCGCTTGGTCTCGTCGAAGATGATCGCGGCCAGCTCGTTGCGATCGGGGTACTTGGCCTTGAGGTCCTTCAGTTCCGGCCCGATCGTTCCCGGCAGGTCGCCACCCTTGATCACGTGGCAGGTCAGGCAATTGCCCTTGCCGCGGTCGAAAGCGAGTTTCTGGCCGTCGGCCACAGCGGACTGCGCCCACGCCGGGCTGGCGAGGCCGGCGGCAATGGCCAGCAAGATGAACAGAACGGGCGTCCGGGAAAAGGCGGTCACGGCGTTATTCCGAGGCGTTATATCGATGGTCTCGATCGCGAAATAGAAGCGTTTCCAAAGCACAAAGGGCACCGCCTGACAATCAAGACTATGCACGCGACAAAATGAAGTTAATATCTTCCCCATTGCAACTAATGAGATTATTTGTTCAGCCGATTTGGCCCGAGAGTTAAGGGCCGTGGCGCGGGCCGGCTGTTTCCCGAGCGTTTGGGCGCTCAACCTGTTTTCATCGCGTTCTCGTTTTTTCAAGGGGACCTCACTTGGCTGAATATGTCGTCGAATTCGGCAGGGATGGCGGTCGGGTCGAGTCGGATGGTCGGCTCGATGCACCGGCATTTCATCGCAATCACGAGCCGCTCTGGGCGGCGCTGGAGAAGCATCTCGCCGGCTGCACCGGCAACGTGGTCGAGCTCGGCAGCGGAACCGGCCAGCACGTGGTCTACTTCGCCCGTCACACGCCCGGCCTGATCTGGTGGCCCAGCGATCTCAACCAGCGCCACCTCAAGAGCATCGAGGCCTGGCGTGTTCATTCAGGCCTGAAAAACATCCGCTCGCCGCTGCGGATCGATCTCACCGATCCGGACTGGTGTCCGGAGATGAAAAGCGGGCAGGCACCGTCGAGTCTTGCCGCATTGTTCTGCGCCAATGTCATCCACATCGCGCCATGGAGCGTCGCCGAGGGTCTGTTCGCCGGCGCCGGCCGCTATTTGCGGGCCGACGGCAAGCTGTTCCTCTACGGCCCGTTCAAGCGCGGCGGCAAGCACATCGCGCTCAGCAACGCCGTGTTCGACACCTCCTTGCGTGAAGGCAATCCCGACTGGGGCGTGCGTGACATCGCCGATGTCGAGGCGCTCGCGCGCGGCGCAGGTCTTCGCCTTGTCGATACCATTGACATGCCAGCGAACAATCTCACGCTGGTGTTTTCGCGCTAAGCCCAGACGGCGCTGCGCTCCCTCCCTCGCCTGCGGGGGAGGGTTGGGGAGAGGGTGTCTCCGCAATGGGGTATCCCCTAGAGGATAGAACCCTCACCCGGCGCTTCGCGCCGACCTCTCCCGCAAGCGGGCGAGGTGCACCGCCTGCTGCGCTCCCACTGATTCAATCAAGAGGTCGTCAGCCCTCGCCGTCCTTCCACCCGATCTTCTCCTTCAAGAACCGAAAGCCAATCACCTCGAACCCGGCGCGCTCCTTGTTGTCCTTGCCGTAGCCGTGGCCGCCCGCTTCAGGCTCGTAGAACCAGGCCTCGTAGCCCATGGCCTGGAGCTTTGCCGCCATCTTGCGCGCATGCCCGGGATGGACACGGTCGTCGCGCCGCGTGGTGGCGATCAGGATCGGCGGATAGGGCTGGCCGGCTTTGACGTTGTGATAGGCGGAGTAGGTCTTCAGCCAGTCCCATTCCTCGGGCTTGTCGGGATCGCCATATTCCGCGATCCAGCTCGCGCCGGCGAGCAGCTTCGTGTAGCGGCGCATGTCGATCAGCGGGATGGTGCAGAACAGCGCGCCGAAACGTTCGGGGTATCGCACCAGCATGTTGGTGATGAGGATGCCGCCGTTGGATCCGCCCTGCGCGGCGATGCGCTTTGCCGTCGTCACGCCGCGGCGGACGAGATCGGCGGCAACGGCGGCGAAATCATCGTGCGACAGCTTCTTGCCGGCGTATCGCCCCGCATCGTGCCAGCGCGTACCGAATTCGCCGCCGCCGCGCAAATTCGCCTGCACCGTGGTGCCGCCGCGCTCCAGCCACAGCTTGCCGAGCGACGAATTGTAGTACGGCTTCACGGCGAGGCCGAAGCCGCCATAGGCGCTCATATAGACCGGTGCATCGCCGGTCTCGCCGCTGGGGCCGGTCTGCACATAGGGAATGCGCTCGCCGTCGATCGAGATCGCCTCGTGCTGGGTGACCACGAGGCCGTCGGCGTTGAATGTTTTCGGCGCCTGCTTCAACACGATCGGGCTCGCGACGTCGCGCTCGATGAGCAGCAGCGACGGCGGCGTCAGCGGATCCTGCACATTGGCAAGCAGGTCGCCGTTGCTCTCGGAGGGATGGCGATCCAGCGGCCAGATGTCGACCACGCCGATCTGCGGCAGGCCGCCAAGTGATTCGCGGCTCCAGCTTGTGGCGGACGGCGTGCAGATCTCGAATTGCGGCTGGAGCTCGTCGAGGATCGACAGCACCAGCCTGCCCCCGGCCCAGAACAGGCCTTGCAGGGCACGGCGAGGTTCGGGCGCGAACAGCACCGCGAAATCGCGGCTGCCGGCGAGGAAGGCCGGGAGCGAGATGCCGAGCACGGTGTCGGCGGCATAGGTTCTGCCCTCGATCGACCAGGCCTCGCGCAGCTTCATCGCGAACCAGTCGCCATGCGCCTGCAACCAGATGCCGGTCGGCAGATCGAGCTTCGTCGTCGTGCCGTCGGCGTCGCGCAGCCAGAGCGCATGATTGAAGAAGTCGATCTGGTCGACGATCCAGCTGCGCGGGGCCGCAGCGGTGTCGTCGACGATGCCGGAGATCGCCATATGATCGGCCGTGGTCTCGATGATCATTTGCGCCTGATCGACAGGCTGGCCGCGCCGCCACAGGCGAACCGTTCGCGAATATCCGGAAGCAGTCGCCATGCCTTCGCCATGGGCGCTCGACAGCAGCAGCGTGTCGGCATCGAGCCAATCGGCGCCGCCCTTGGCTTCCGGCAGCGCAAATCCGTCCGCCACGAAACTCTTGGTGCCGAGGTCGAATTCCCGCAAGGTGACGGCGTCGCTGCCGCCGCGCGACAGACTCAAAATGGCGCGCGCGCTTCCCGGCTGAGTGGTGATGCCGCTCAGCAGCCAGTCCTCGCCTTCGCGTGCCGCGACCTGGTCGACGTCCAGCAGGATTTCCCACGCGGGATGCGATTTGCGAAACTCGGCGAGCGAAGTCTTCCGCCACAAGCCGCGCGGGTTGGTGGCGTCCTTCCAGAGATTGTGCAGTTCGTCGCCGCGCCGGCTGACATAGGGAATGTTGTCGGGACGATCGTAGATCGCCGCGAGCATGTCGCGGTCGCGCGCGAAGGCGGTCCCGCCGAACGCGTCGAGCGTCAGGCTGTTCTGCCGCGTGACGAAATCGAGCGCCTGCTTGCCTTCGATCTCCTCCAGCCAGAGCCAGGGATCGTCGTCGGGAGCGCTGAGCGTAGGCCTGTCGTCGACGGACATGAACGAAACTCCGGAAGGTCGCGGCGGATAGGATTTGATCGAGCGCAAGCCGTCAAGTGCGCGGCCCATTATCATCGGCCCGATTGCGTCAGAGGCATGGCCTGCGCCCGTTTGCGCCGGTTGCCCGCCCTCTCGCGTCCCGCCATAGTGACGGGAATCAAGCGAGCCTTTGAAAGCCTTTGAAGCCCCTCGAAAGCCCGTTGGGGCGGAAATGCCGATGCTGGATGTGACTGCAGCCAATGAGATCGCCGCCGACGCCCGCGTGCGTGCCAATGTGGTGCGCCTTGCCGCCGCGCAGGCGCTGACCGGCGCCAACTCGGCGGTGATCTTCGCAACCGGCGCGATCGTCGGCGCGACGCTCGCGCCCGACGTCTCGTTCGCAACCGTGCCGATCTCGATGTATGTGCTCGGCCTCGCCGCCGGCACGCTGCCGACCGGCGCGATCTCGCGCCGCTTCGGCCGCCGCGTCGCTTTCATCGTCGGCACCGGTGTGGGCGCGCTGACCGGTCTGCTCGGCTGCTTCGCGATCCTGCACGCTTCGTTTCCGTTGTTCTGTCTGGCGACTTTTCTCGGCGGCCTCTACGGCGCGGTGGCGCAGTCCTACCGCTTCGCTGCCGCCGACGGCGCCAGCGCGGCGTACCGGCCCAAGGCGGTGTCCTGGGTGATGGCGGGCGGCGTGTTCGCCGGCGTGCTCGGTCCACAGCTCGTGCAATGGACCATGGATGTCTGGCAGCCTTATCTGTTCGCCTTCAGCTTCCTGGTCCAGGCGGCTGTCGCGCTGGTCGCGATGGGTATCGTCGCCGGGGTCGACATGCCGAAGCCGGCACCGGCCGATCTTCACGGCGGGCGGCCGCTGCTCGAGATCGTGACCCAGCCGCGCTTCATCGCGGCGGCGCTGTGCGGCGTCATCTCCTACCCCATGATGAATCTGGTGATGACCTCGGCGCCGCTCGCCATGAAGCTGTGCGGCTTGAGCGTTTCCGATTCCAATTTCGGCATTCAATGGCACATCGTCGCCATGTACGGGCCGAGCTTCTTCACGGGTGCGCTGATCGCCCGCTTCGGCGCGCGGAAGGTTGTTGCCGCCGGCCTGCTGCTGGAGGCCGGCGCGGCCAGCATCGGCCTGTCCGGCATCACCGCGATGCATTTCTGGGCCACGCTGATCGTGCTCGGCATCGGTTGGAATTTCTCCTTCATCGGCGCCTCCGCGCTGGTGCTGGAGACGCACCGGCCGCAGGAGCGCAACAAGGTGCAGGCCTTCAACGATTTCCTGGTGTTCGGCATGATGGCGATCGGCTCGTTCTCGTCCGGCCAATTGCTCGCCAGTTACGGCTGGTCCGCGGTGAACATGGTGGTGTTCCCGCCGGTGCTGCTCGGGCTCGCCGTGCTCTCGCTGGCGTCCTTTGCCCGCCGCCGCAAGGCGCGGCTCGACGCGGCCATGGGCGAGTTCCCGGACGCGATCTGAGATGGCGGGAGGCTGTCAGCAGCGTTGATAGTTCGATCCAGGCCGAAGTGATTTCCGGGGCGAGTTGCTTAGATGTCATCATGGCCGGGCTTGTCCCGGCCATCCACGTCTTGGGCGCCCGGATCGAAGAACGAGGATGCTCGGAACAAGTCCGGGCATGACGGAGTAAGCGGCATGCTCGACAATCCTCAACATCCCACGATCGACGAGTCCTCTCTCCGCTACGAAGGCTGGCGCATCGTTGCGGTCTGCTTCCTGCTCGCGACCTTCGGCTGGGGGCTCGGCTTCTACGGCCAGAGCGTCTATGTCGCCGAGCTCCAGCGCGCGCACGGCTGGTCGGCCTCGCTGATCTCGTCCGGCACGACGTTCTTCTATCTGTTCGGCGCGCTGCTCGTCGTCTTCGTCGGCGAGGCCGTCAACACATACGGCCCGCGCCTCGGCCTGATCGCGGGGACGCTGGCGATGTCCGCCGCGGCGGTCGCGATCGGCGCGGTGCGTGAGCCGTGGCAGCTTTATCTCGCGAACGCCGTGCTCGCCTTCGGCTGGGCCGGCACGAGTCTGGCCATGATCACCAACACGATCAGCCTGTGGTTCGACCACAAGCGCGGCATGGCCATCAGTCTCGCGCTGAACGGCGCAAGCTTCGGCGGCATTGTCGGTGTGCCGTTGCTGGTGACCCTGATCGGTCACGTCGGCTTCGCCAGCGCGATGTTTATCGTGGCCGGCGCCATGCTGGCGTTGCTCGTGCCGGTGATCCTGATTGTCGTCGGCCGCCCGCCCGATCTCCATGGCCGGCGCGCCGCGACGAAAACGAAACCGCAATCGTCGGCGCAGATTCGCAGCCAGGCGTTGCGCGATGTCGGCTTCCTCACGGTGACAATTGCCTTTGCTTTGGTGCTGTTCGCGCAGGTCGGCTTTATCGTCCACCTGATCTCGTTCCTGGATCCCGTGATCGGGCGCGAGCGCGCGGCCGTCGCGGTTGCGGTGCTGACCGCGATGGCGGTGATCGGCCGGGTGCTGTTCTCGCTGGTGATCGACCGCCTCAATCAGCGGCTCGCCTCGGCGCTGTCGTTCCTGAGCCAGGCCGTGGCGCTGTGTGTCGTCATCAATCTGCACAATGACTATTTGCTGATCGCCGCCTGCGCGTTGTTCGGCTTCTCGGTCGGCAATCTCATCACGCTGCCGTCGCTGATCGTGCAGCAGGAATTCGATTCCGCCTCGTTCGGCGTGCTGATCAGCCTCAACACCGCGATCAACCAGGTGACTTATGCATTCGGCCCCGGCGTGGTCGGTTTTCTGCGCGATTTCTCCGGTGGCTATGAGCTGCCGTTCTATCTGTGTATTGCGCTGGAGCTATTAGCGGCGGCGCTGATCATGGTGCGGGGGAAGCCGCATGCGACGACTGCGTAGAGGCGCGGCGTCGCTTCAACATCCTCCGTCATTGCGAGCGCAGCGAAGCAATCCAGACTGCTACTGCGGAAAGATTCTGGATTGCTTCGTCCCTTCGTTCCTCGCAATGACGAGGAGAGAGTTGAGTTTAAGCCTCCCGCTGCTTCAGCAGCCCGTCCACATCCAGCCGCTTCGTAAACATCGCGAGCTTACCATCCGGCCCGAACGGCCATTGCTCCCGCGGCTTGTCCCAATACAGCTCCACGCCGTTCTGGTCCGGATCGCGCAAATACAGCGCTTCGGACACGCCATGGTCGCTCGCCCCGTCGAGCGCAATGCCGGCAGAGAGCACGCGGTGCAGCGCATCCGCCAGCGCGGGCCGGGTCGGATAGAGGATCGCGGTGTGATAGAGCCCGGTCGTGCCTGGCGGTGGCGGCGAGCCGCCCTTGCTCTCCCAGGTGTTGAGCCCGATGTGGTGGTGATAGCCGCCGGCCGAGATGAAGGCCGCGCCGGAGCCCATGCGCTGCATCAGCTCGAAACCGAGCACGCCGCAATAGAAGCCCAGCGCGCGATCGAGATCGGCGACCTTGAGATGGACGTGGCCGATCCTGGTGCCGGCGGCGACGGCTTGGTTCTGCGACATGCGGCTGCTCCGTTGATGGACTCCACATAAGCCCGGGCCCGGAACAGTGCTACTGACCTATCCCGAAACCCATCGTTTCCTTACGCGAAACTATGAGAGCTCCCGCACCTCGCCCTCCGGCAGCTCGAACTCGAACGTGTTCAGCGTCATCGACACCAGCGTGTAATAGCCGCAGAGACCAATCACCTCGACCACACCGCGCTCGCCGAGCAGCTTTACCGCCTCATCATAGAGACCCTTCTCGACGCCATGGCCCTCATGCAGCGACTTCGCGACGTCGTAGATCATCTTGCCCTTGGGATCGTCGAAGACAGGCGTGCGGCGGTCGCGGATCGCGTCGATGATGTCGGGGTCCATGCCGCCGGCAAGCGCGAGGCGCTTGTGCGCGTACCATTCGTAATGCGCGGTCCAGTGCCGCGCCGTCACCAGGATCGCGATCTCCGAAAGTTTTGCGGGGAATATCGTGTCGTAGCGCAGGACCTCGCCGAGCCGCGTGGCATGACGGGCCATGTCGGGACTGTTCAGCCACGCCATCATCGGTGCCGGCGGCTTGCCGCGCTTGCCGGCAATCGACTCGTCATAGGTCTGCCGCTGGCTCTCGTTCATTTCGCCAGGCGAAAGAAGCTTCAGGCGCATTGTTGTTTCCTCTTTGTTTTCAAGCTCGCCGTGGCCGCGACTATAGCGGATGCGTGACACGGAAGTGGTTGAATTCCGCGGGAGCTTGGCCCAGAGTCGTGCCCAACAAGCCGATTTTGAATGATGGAAACGACCCATGACTGACTCCAGGGCCAGCGAGACTGAGACCGCCGATCTCGAAACATTCCGCAGCGAAACGCGCGCCTGGTTGGAAGCCAATTGCCCGCCGGAGATGCGCAAGCCCGCAACGTCCGACGCCGACGTGTTCTGGGGCGGACGTAACGCAAAATTCTCGTCCGAGCCGCAGCGCATCTGGTTCGAGCGCATGCGGGACAAGGGCTGGACCGTACCCGATTGGCCGAAGGAGTACGGCGGCGGTGGCCTGAGCGCCGCCGAGCACAAGGTGCTGCGTGCGGAGATGGGACGAATCGGAGCGCGCCCGCCGCTGTCGAGTTTTGGCATCTGGATGCTCGGGCCGGCGCTGCTGAAATACGGCAACGACGCGCAGAAGAAAGAGCACCTGCCGAAAATCGCAGGGGGCCTGATCCGCTGGTGCCAGGGCTATTCCGAGCCGAACGCCGGCTCCGATCTTGCCTCGCTGCAGACCCGCGCCGAGAGCGACGGCGACGATTTCGTGATCACTGGGTCGAAGATCTGGACGTCCTATGCCAATTACGCCGACTGGATCTTCTGCCTCGTCCGCACCGATCCCGCCGCGAAGAAGCATGACGGCATCAGCTTCATCCTGTTCGACATGGCCTCGAAGGGCGTCTCGACCAAGCCGATTCTGCTGATCTCCGGCTACTCGCCGTTCTGCGAGACGTTCTTCGACAATGTCCGCGTGCCGAAATCGCATGTGGTCGGCACCGTCAATCGCGGCTGGGACGTCGCGAAATATCTGCTCCAGCATGAGCGCGCGATGATATCAGGCATGGGCGAGCGCGGCGTCGGCCGTCCGCTAGGCCAGATCGCGGCCGATTCCATCGGCACCGATGCGCTGGGACGGCTCGACGATTCCATGCTGCGCGGCCGGATCGCCAGCTTCGACGTCGATGAAGCCGCCCTTGCAGCCTGCGCCGAACGCGCGGTCGATCTCGCCAAGGCGGGGCAGGCGCATCCGGCGTTCTCGTCGGCAATGAAATATTACGGCACCGAGCTCAACAAGCGCCGTTACGAGATCCTGATGTCGGCCGGCGGTGTCGATGCGCTGGAATGGGAGAGCGAGCGCTCCAGGCAAGGCGCCCGTCCGCGCGCCTGGCTGCGCACCAAGGCCAACTCAATCGAGGGCGGCACGACCGAGGTCATGCTCGGCATCGTCGCCAAGCGCATTTTGGATTTGCCGGGGGCCTAGCAAAAGTCCTCATCCTGAGGAGCGGCCGTCAGGCCGCGTCTCGAAGGATGAGTGGGGCCTGCATGGTTCGAGACGGCGCTTTGCGCCTCCTCACCATGAGGTTCAACCACCGAATTCAGTCGAACCGCATTTTGTTGGAACACGCACATGGCCCTCGTCCTCACCGAAGAACAATCGATGCTCCGCGACAGCGCGCGCGGGCTGATCAGCGACAAGGCGCCGGTGTCGCATCTGCGCCATCTGCGCCATCTGCGCGATAGCAAAGACCCCATCGGCTTCTCCAAGGAGTTTTGGCATTCCTTCGCCGAGATGGGCTTTGCCGGCTTGCTGGTGCCGGAAGAGTTCGGCGGCAGCGGCCTCGGCTATGTCGAGGCCGGCGTGGTGATGGAGGAGATCGGCCGCACGCTGATGCCGTCGCCCTTCCTCGCCACCAGCGTGGTCGCGGCCTCGGCGCTGAACCGCGGCGGCAATGCCGCGCAGAAGTCGGAGTATCTGCCGAAGATTTCCAACGGCTCCCTGCTCGCGACGCTCGCGATCGACGAGGGCGCAAAACATCGCCCGCTTCAGACCAGCCTCCAGGCCGTACGCGCCGGCAACGGTTTCAGGCTCTCCGGCGCCAAGGCGCTCGTCGTCGACGGTCACGTTGCCGACCTTCTCATTGTCGCGGCACGCACCGCCGGCTCGGCCGGCGAACGCGAGGGGCTGACGCTGTTCCTGGTGAGCCCTGCGGCCAAGGGCGTTGCGATCGAGCGCACCATCATGGTCGACGCGCACAATGCGGCGCGGATCGAGCTTGCCAATGTCGAGGTCGATGCCGATAGCGTGCTCGGCGAAGTCGACCAGGGCGCCGGCTTGCTCGACGGCGTGCTCGATATCGGGCGCGGCGCGGTGGCCTCCGAAATGGTCGGCTTGAGCGAAGAAGTGTTCAACCGCACCGTCGAGTACCTCAAGAGCCGCAAGCAGTTCGGCAAGTTGATCGGCGAATTCCAGGCGCTGCAGCACCGCGCCGCCGAACTCTATGTCGACATCGAGATCACCCGCGCCGCCGTGATGAAGGCGCTGCAAGCGCTCGATACGGACGTCGCCAAGGCGGCGTCAAGCGTCGCAGTGGCAAAAGCCCGCGCCGGCACCACCGCCACGCGCGCGGTGCAGGAAGGCGTGCAGATGCATGGCGGCATGGGCATGACCGACCAGTTCGACATCGGCTTCTTCATGAAGCGCGCGCGCGTGTGCGAGGAATTGTTCGGCGATGCGAACTACCACACCGAGCAGCTGGCGAGGGCGCGGGGGTATTGAGGCGAGACGGGTGTGAGGTCCAGGGCGTCGCCTCACAGGCGGTGGGGGGGGGGGGGGGGGGGGGGGGGGGGGGGGGGGGGGGGGGGGGGGGGGGGGGGGGGGGCGGGGGGGGGGGGGGGG
>NZ_JBVVPM010000010.1:0-201429 GCF_055811255.1 Bradyrhizobium sp. MI1.11 | reverse complement strand
CCACCCCCTAATCCCCCCCCCCAACACAAAACCCCTTTCTTCCCGGGGGGGGTTTTGTTTTCTGGGGGGGCGCCCCGCCAAATGACGGTGCGGATAGAGTTTTGGCCTCTATTGATGCTCGATCCCGCGGATCGCGCCGCGCAGTTCGGCCAGGCCGCGGAGGCGACCGATCGCGGTGTAGCCCGGATTGGTGCGCTTGGTCGCCGCGAGATCGTCCAGCATGCGGTGGCCGTGATCGGGCCGGAACACAATCCTCTTGTCGGGCGAACGCCGCGCGTTCTCCTTCAGCAGCGCCTTCAGCACTGCGACCATGTCGACGTCACCGTCGAGATGATCGGACTCGTAAAAGGACAGACCATCCGCTTCGCGCTTGGTCGCGCGCAGATGCGCAAAGGCAATGCGCGGACCGAAGCGTTCGGCCATCGCGGCAAGATCGTTCTCGGCGCGCACGCCGAGCGACCCTGTGCACAGGCAGATACCATTCGCCTTTGACGGTACGGCATCAAACAACGCCTGATAGTCATCGGCGCTGGACGCGACGCGCGGCAGCCCGAACAGCGGGCGCGGCGGGTCGTCCGGATGCAGTGTCAATGAGACCCCGAGCTGCTCGGCGACGGGTGTGACGCGGCCCAAAAACTCGGCGAGATGTTGCCGCAGGATTTTTGGCGTGACGTCGCGATATGTTTCAAGCCGGTCGCGGAATTGCGGGATGGTCATCGGCTCGGTCGTCGAGCCCGGCAGCGCGCTGGCGATCACCATGACGAGGTAATCGATATCGGCCTGGCTCATCTGGTCGAACAGCTTTTTCGCGCGACCCTGCTGCTCCGGCGAATACTCGGCGGTCGCGGCCGGCCGCTTCAGGATGTGCAGCTCGAAGGCGGCGAAACGGTCCTGGTCGAAGCGCATGGCACGGGCGCCGTTCGGCAGCTCCCATTCGAGATCGGTGCGGCACCAATCCACGACGGGCATGAAATTGTAGCAGATGATCTTGATACCGGCCGCGGCAACCGCCTCCAGGCTGGCGATCCACGTCTCGATCGAGCGCGTTGCCTTAGCCCCGAGACGCTTGACGTCGTCGGGGATCGGAATCGATTCCACCACCGACCAGGTCAGCTGCGAGCGGCCGGGCTGCCCGTTCTCGATGAAGTTCTTGCGCTCCTCGACCGCCTTGCGTGTCCAGGCTTCACCGATCGGCACCTGATGCAGCGCCGAGACGATATCGCTCGCGCCGGCCTGCCTGACATCATCGAGCGAGACCGGATCGTCCGGCCCGTACCAGCGCCATCCTTCGAGCATCATGCGGCCTCTCCAATCAGTTCGCGGTCAGCACGACCTTGACGCTCTGCGAGCGGTCGAGCGCCAGCCGTAGCGCGTCTGGCGCGGTGGACAGCGGCCGCTCGGCAGTGACCAGCGACAGCACGTCAACGCTGCCGTCCGCAATCAGCTCCACCGCCGTCATGAACTCGAGCCCGAAGCGGAACGAACCGCGCAGGTCAATCTCCTTGGCCATCACCGCATTCGCCGGCACCGGAATCTGGCCACCCGGCAAATTACCGATCTGCACCACAACGCCGCCGCGCCTGACGATACCGATCGCGCTGGCAAGGCCTGCAGCCGTGCCTGACACTTCGAAAGCGACATCGTACGGGCGCGACGCGGCCTGCGCCTTCAGGCCTTCCTCGCCGGCTGCGACATTCTCGACGTGAGAGGCGCCGAGCCGGATCGCAAAGGCCAGCGGCGCCGGCGCGATGTCGGCCACCGTGATGTCGGCCATGCCGGCGCGGTGCGCGGCGAGCATGGTCAGAAGCCCGATCGGGCCGGCACCGAAGATGATGCCGCGTTTGCCCTCGATGTTACCGGCGCGCGCGACCGCGTGCAGGCAGACCGCGAGCGGCTCGGCCAGCGCCGCGGCCTGATAGGAGACGTGATCGGGAATCTTGACGCACTGCGCCGGGATGGCGTCGAAGTAGTTGGCGAAGCCGCCCTGCATGTGAGGCGTCTTCGACGCCGAGCCCATGAAGTAGATGTTCTCGCACAGATTCGGCCGGCCCTCGCGGCAGGCGACGCAATGGCCGCACCAGCGCGACGGGTTGACGGCGACGCGGTCACCGAGCTTCAGATTGGCGGCAGACCCGGAGATCTCCACGACCTCGCCCGAGATCTCGTGGCCGAGTACCAGCGGCGACTTCACGACGAAATCGCCGGTGCGGGCGTGGCGGAAGTAATGCATGTCCGAGCCGCAGATGCCGCCGGCGCCGAAGCGGATGCGCACCATGCCTGAAGCGAGCTTGTCGAGCGGATGCTCGACCATGCGCAGGTCTTCGGGGCCGAACAGGGTTGCGGCGAGAGCTGTGGAGGTCATTTGGAAAGTCCCATGTATTTTGGCAGCCAGAGGGTCAGTTCGGGGATGTAGGTGATCGCGATCAGCGCGAGCATCAGCGGCACCAGCCAGGGCAGGATCGCGACCGTGGTGCGCTCGACCGAGAGCTTTGCCACGCGTGCCAGCACGAATAGCACCATGCCGAGCGGCGGGTGCAACAGGCCGATCATCAGGTTCAGCGTCATGATCAGGCCGAAATGGATGGGATCGATGCCGAGCTTGAGCACGATCGGCAAGAGGATCGGCACCAGGATGGTGATCGCCGCCGTGGTGTCGATGAAGCAGCCGACGAACAGGATCAGCACGTTGGCCAACGCCAGGAAGACCCATTTATTATGGGTGATGCCGAGCATCCAGTCCGACAGCAGTTGGGCTGCCTGCGACACCGTGAGCAGCCAGGCAAAGATCGAGGCAGCGGTGACGATGAACAGCACCGAGGCCGTGGTCTCGATGGTGTCGAAGGTCGCCTTCGCCACCGTCTTCAGCGTCATGGTGCGGTAGCGCACGAGGCCAAGGAACAGCGACCAGATCACGGCGGCGACGGCAGCCTCCGTCGGCGTGAACCAGCCCAGCGTCATGCCGCCGATCAGGATCACCGGCGCCATCAAGGCCATGACCGCCGAGAAATCGAAGTACCAGTCGAGCGCGAGCAGCGCGACCAGGCCAATCCCAACGGCCCAATTGGTGGAGAGGCCGGCGACCGTCAGAAGCCAGACGGCCATCGGGAAGCTCAGTACGACGAGGATCTCGAGCCCCGCCGATCCCAATTGCGGCCAGGAGAACGGCGTATCGCTGCCCCATTTGTTCTTGTGCGCGAAGTAGGTGACGGTGGCCATCATGAGCAGCGTCAGCACGACGCCTGGAATGACGCCCCCCAGAAACAGCGCGCCGATCGAGACGTTCGCCATCATGCCGTAGATCACGAAAGGCAGCGACGGCGGGATGATCGGGCCGAGCGTGGCGGACGCCGCGGTGACGCCGACGGAGAATTCCGTGGTGTAACCGTGATCCTTCATCGCCTTGATCTCGATGGTGCCAAGGCCGGCAGCATCCGCGATCGCGGTGCCGGACATGCCGGAGAAGATCACCGAGCCGATGATGTTGACGTGACCGAGGCCACCGCGCATCCAGCCGACCAGCGCGACGGCGAATTTGTAGATGCGCCCGGTGACGCCGGCAATGTTCATGAGATTGCCGGCCAGGATGAAGAACGGCACGGCAAGCAGCGGAAAGCTCTCGACGCCGGCGATCATGCGCTGCGCCAGCGTGACGTCGGGCGTCACCCCGCTGACCAGGATGTAGAGCAGCGACGACGCAGCCATGGCGATCGCCACGGGCACGCCGAGCAGCATCAGGATAAGAAAGCCTCCAAGCAACAGCAACATGGGATTACCCTTCAAAACCGTCGTAGGCGCCGGGACGTTCGAGGATCGAGTAGCCCTGCCGCAAATGTTGGATGGCCACCTGCACCGAGCGGACGAACATCAGCACAAAGCCGGCAAGCACGGCGTAATAGACGTAGTCCTTGGGAAGATTGATCGTGGTCATGGACTCGTCGCCGATGATCTGGATGTAGACCCAGACCAGCTTGATGGCATAGCCGAAGAAGACGATCCGGATCAGATCAATGACAGTCGACAAAGCGCGCGCCGCGACATGCGGCAGATAGCGGTAGATCAGATCGACCTGGATGTGCCGCGACAGCCGCACGCACATCGAGGAGCCGATGAAGACCACGCCGATCAGGCAGTAGGTCGCGATCTCCTCAGTCCAGGCATAGCTGTCGTTAAGCACGTAGCGGGTGAAGAACTGCAGGAAGACGGCGAGCGCCATCACCCAGAAGATCGCCAGCGCCACCCAGTCCTCGAAAGCGTAGACGCCGAGATCGACCTTGGGTGTCGCCTCCTCCTCAAAGGTATGGGCGATCTCGTCCGCGGTGATCTGCCGGTGCGTTTCGGCGGTGGACATGGGTGTGCTCCTCAAACTGATCACGTCGTTCCGGGATGGTGCGTTAGCACCAGACCCGGAACCTCGAGATTCTCAGGTGCGCGATTGCGCACCGTAGTTCGGTCCTGCGGACCGCCCCGGGATGACGACTACGTCGTCATTTCACCGCCTGAATGCGTTCCCAGTCGGCCTTGCGATAGCCAAACGTCTCGAACGCGACGTTCTTCAGAACGGTGTCGCGGAACTCGTTCTTGTCGACCTCGGTCACGGTCAGGCCCTTCTCCTTGAAGAAGGCAACCAGCTTGGCCTCATTCTGCTTGATCTCCTCGGTCGCCTTGGCGGCGGCCTCCTGCGCGACATCGGTGAATATCTTCTTGTCCTCGTCGCTGAGCTTCTTCCAGAGCGCACCTGCCACCACCGTGTTGAGATGGTCGACAATATGGCCGGTCAGCACGATGTGCTTCTGCACCTCGTAGAACTTCTTGGCCTCGATCGTGGTCAGCGGATTCTCCTGGGCCTCGACGGTGCCGTTCTGGAGCGCCAGATAGACTTCGGCAAACGCGATCGGCGCGGTGTTGGCGCCGCAGGCGCGCGGCATCGCGAGATAGGCGGGAACGTCGGGCACGCGCATCTTGAGGCCCTTGAGATCGGCACAGGTCTTGATCGGCTTGTTCGACGAAGTCTGGCGCACGCCGTAATAGGTCACCGCGAGGATGTGGTGGCCGCTCTTGTCCTCGTAACCCTTGGTGAGTTCCTTGAAGATGTCGCTCTTGGTGTAGGCGAGCAGATGATCGGCATCGCGGAAGGTGTAGGGATAATAGGTCACGCCGATCGGCGGAAAGCTCTTCGCGGCAAAACTCGAGCCGGAGATGATGATATCGACCGAACCGAGGGAAAGGCCCTGGTTGATGTCGGCTTCCTTGCCGAGCTGCGACGCCGGATAGACGTCGATCGCATAACGCCCATTGGTGCGCTTGCCGATTTCCTGCGCGGCCCACACTGAGGCGGCGTGGAAGGGCTCCGAGGTCTCGTAGACATGGGCCCATTTGAGCTTGGTCTGCGCCATGCCGGCGCCAGTCGTCGCAATCATCGCCGCGGCCGAGACCGCCAGCACCATTGTCATCTTTTTCAACACTGACTTTTCCTCCATTTTTCAAGTCTGCTTCTTTTAAATCTGCTTCTTGTCCGCCCGCCCCCGACGCGGGTGCGGGCCGCACAATCTCATCGCGGTCGCGCGCTGCTGCTCGTGACTCGCTTCTTCTTCGGCGCACGTTGCGGTCTTGACGGCTTTGCCGTCGATCGCGCCACCCGCCCGGACGACGGTCCTGCCACCTTCTCGGCGCCGAAGTTCTGCGCAAAGCGCTCCTGGGATCTCGCGAGATGATCGCGCATCGCATCGCGCGCGGCCCCGGGATCGTGCGCCGCGATCGCGTCGCGCACCGCGCGATGCTCGTCGAGCGCAGTGCGCCACGTGCCCGGGCTCTCGAAATAATGCGCAAGCTGCGCGAAATAGGGATTGAGGCGCTGGTCGAACAACTCGCCGACCACACGCACCAGAACGGCATTGCCGAGGCTTCCGGCGATCGCGACGTGGAACGCGCGGTCGTGGACCATCGAGGCTTCGCCGGGATGTTCTACATTCTCCATCGCGACAAGGGACGCATCGATGCGGGCAACGTCGTCCTTCGTCGCCACGCGCGCCGCTTCTTCGGCGATAGCACTTTCCAGGAACTCGCGGGCGCGCAGCAGCTCGAACGGGCCCTCGATGACAGAAGCAGGCGCGGTCGCCGCAACCGCCGCGGGCTCGATCACATAGATGCCGGAACCGACGCGGATACGAAGGCGGCCCTCGACTTCGAGCGCGATCAGGGCTTCGCGCACCGTCGGCCTGGATATCTTGAGCTGCTCGGCGAGTTCGCGCTCGGTCGGCAAGCGGCTGCCGACCGCGTACTCGCCGCTGTCGATCAGGCTTCGCAATTGATCGGCGACCTGGCGATAAAGCCGTCTCGCCTCCACAGCTTCCAGCGGCACGCTGGTCCTCCCGAAAGGGTCATGCCGGCAGCTCTCGCTGCCCGCGGCCCGCCAATTTTGGGAAATTGGTCTTACCAATTGACCGCAGCATTGACCGAGGACAGGCGCCATGTCAAGCAGCGGCCAAACAAGGGGAGAGACGACCATGCGCCCTGATCCAACGCGCCTTGGCCGCGCCAATCTCGACCGGCTGCCACAAGGCATCCGCCGCCCGGCCTACGACCGTTCGCGGGTCACGCCCGGCATCGTGCATCTCGGCCTTGGCGCGTTTCATCGCGCCCACCAGGCCGTGGTCATCGACGATTGCCTTGCGGCCGGCGCCACCTCGTGGGGCATCGTCGGCGCAAGCTTGCGCAGCCCTGACACACGCGACGCCCTCGCCCCGCAGGATCATCTCTACACGGTTGCCGTCCGTGCAGCCGAAGGCACCGAACACCGCATCATCGGTGCGCTGCTCGACAGCGGGGTCGCGCGCGAAAGCCCGGCACGATTGGTCGAGCGAATGGCCGATCCCGCCATTCGCATCGTCTCCCTCACCGTCACCGAAAAAGGCTATTGCCACACGCCGCAGACCGGCGATCTCGACGAGAGGCATCCTGATGTCGTGCACGACCTCAACAATTTCGACGCGCCGCGCTCGGCTCCCGGCTTCATCGTCGCTGCGCTGGCGCGCCGGCGGGCCCTGGGCGCGCCGCCTTTCACCGTGCTGAGCTGCGACAACCTCGCCGCCAACGGCCACACCGTGCAGCGGATCGTGACGCAATTCGCCGCGCTGCGCTCGAAGGATCTCGGCAAGTGGATCGCAGATACGGCGGCCTTCCCCTCGACCATGGTCGACCGCATCGTGCCGGAGACGACGGATGGTGACCGCGACGCGGTTTCGTCGGCGCTCGGTTTGCGCGACGCATGGCCCGTCATGACCGAGCCGTTCACGCAATGGGTAGTCGAGGATCGCTTTACGGCGGGCCGGCCCGATCTTGCCGCAGCGGGTGTCGAGCTCGTCAGTGACGTCAAGCCGTTCGAGTTGATGAAGCTGCGGCTGCTCAACGCCAGCCATTCGGCGCTGGCCTATCTCGGCTATCTCGCCGGCCACGAGACCATCGCCGACACCATGCAGGATCCGCATTTCGCGCGCCTCGCCGCGCAGGTGATGGAAGAGGCCGCGGTGACGCTGACGATGCCTACCGGCGCAGACCTGGCCGCCTATCGCGCCTCGCTGCTCAAGCGCTTCGCCAATCCGGCGCTGCATCACCGCACCTGGCAGATCGCGATGGATGGCTCGCAAAAGCTGCCGCAGCGCCTGCTCGGCGCGATCCAGGATCGTCTCACCAGCAACCTGCCGATCGCGACGCATGCGCTCGCGGTGGCCGGCTGGATGCGCTACGTCACCGGCCTCGACGAGAACGGCCGCACCATCGACGTGCGCGATCCGCTCGCCGCCGAATTCGCTGGCTTGGCGCGCGAGGCAGGTCCCGTCGCCGAACGATTGGCGCCTGCGCTGCTCGGCGTCGGAAAAGTGTTCGGGTCGCTGGGCGCGGAGCCGCGCCTGCGCGAGGCCGTGACCGGAGCACTCGGCCGACTCTACCAGGATGGCGCGCGGCGTGCGGTGGAGACTCTGGTCTCGGCGTGACCACAAAACGGGCAGCAATGCTGCATTGCGGTCCAGATCGAACGGAAAGTCGACGGAAGTCTTGCTTGATTTTTGTCTGTCATTGCCCCACCCGAGAGGCATGGCAAAGGACAGCAAGGTGATCGCGGCGAACGCAGCGTTCTACGCCGCCTTTTCGACCGGCGATTTCGACGAAATGGAGCGGATGTGGGCGGACGATGACGCCATTTCCTGCATTCATCCCGGCTGGCCGGCCATCATCGGCCGGGCCACGGTGATCGGAAGCTGGCGCGATATCCTGCAGAGCCCGGAACGGCCGCAGATCGTGTGCGCGGAACCGCAGGCCATCGTCGATGGCGACAGCGCGCGCGTGCTCTGCATCGAGATCGTCGACGGCACGGCATTGGCTGCGGCCAACCATTTCCGGCGCGTCGGCAACGACTGGCGCCTGGTGCACCACCAGTCGAGCCCGATCGCGCAGATTGTCGAGCAAGCTGAGGACGATAGAGCGAGCCACCGCGTCCATTGAGGGCGTCCGGCCCGCAGGCACATTCTACTGTGCATGGGGTTGTTTTTCAGTTTTTTTGTTTTGGCCTCACCCGAGCCCGGACAGATCATCCAGCACGACCCGCGCCTGGCTAAAATCGTCGTCCCGGAAGAACATGCTTCTGGTGATGAGCACGGGAATGTTCGCTCGTGAGGCCGCGATCAGGCCGTTGGCGGAATCCTCGATCGCGATGCAGTCGGACGCGTTGAGCTTCAGCCGCGCCAGGATCTCGAAATAGACATCCGGCGCAGGCTTTTTATGCCGCACGTCATCCCCGGCCACGATCGCATCAAAATCCGCGGCCCAGCTTTTTCCCAAGGCCCGCGACAGCAGCGCATCGATATTGCCGTGTGACGTGGTCGTCGCGATCGCGAGCCGCTGGCCGCGCGCCTTGGCAGCAGCGAACAGATCCGTCACCCCGGGCCGTAAGGGGCAGCAGCCGGTCTCGACCAGTTCGGCAAAATGCGCAGTCTTGATGCGGTGGAGTTCCGCGATGTCCACATCCGATAATGGCGCGGCGATCCTCAGCCTTTCATGGTGGGCGCGGATCCGTTCCTTGCCGCCGGTGACCCGCAGCAGGTCCTTGTAGACGGCCCGGTCCCACTGCCAGTCGAGACCGTGGCGGGCGAAGGCATGGTTGAAGGCCTGCCGATGCAGCTCTTCGGTCTCGGCCAACGTGCCGTCGACATCGAAGATCAGCGCGGCGGCGCGGCGGACCAGCTCAGCCGCGTCAGATACCATTATGGCGGGCGCTTCTGCCTGCATGTTCGATGCGTCCCTCCGACGAGCGACCATCGCCTGCACAGGCGGGCGGGACAAATCGCAATATCTTTTGCCGGACCCAAAAATCTCTTATGAGCGGAGGGCGCGCTGCGGCGCGGACGGGAACTCCGACCTGCAAGGAAGACGTATGCGGCTCTTTATCCTTGGTCTCGGCTACAGTGCCCGGCACTTCGTCCGCCTGTTCGGTGGCGGCTTCTCGCATATCGCCGGCACGGTGCGCGATCCCGCGCAGCGGGGCGACCTCGCCGGCATCGAGGTACACGCCTTCTCCGGGAGCAGTCCGGCACGCGAGACGGTCGAACGTATGAGAGACGCCCACGTCCTTCTCATATCGATCCCACCTGGCAGCGCCGGCGATCCTGCCATCGCGACCTTCTCGGACGTGCTGGCGGCGGACCGCCACCGCAGGATCATCTATCTCTCCACGATCGGCGTGTATGGTGATCACGCCGGCGGCTGGGTCGACGAGAGCACGCCGCCGCAGGCCGGCCTCGACCGCACGCGCATGCGGGTCGCGGCGGAACAGGCATGGACCGACACGACCGGTGGCGACGCCGCGATCCTGCGGCTTGCGGGTATCTATGGCCCCGGCCGTAACGCACTGGTGACGCTGCGCGCTGGAACGGCCCGGCGCATCATCAAGCCGGGACAGGTGTTCAACCGCATCCACGTCGACGACATCGCAAGCGCGATCATGGCCGCGATTCATCACCCGAGCGGCGGCATCTGGAACGTCTGTGACGACGAGCCGGCGCCGCCGCAGGACGTGATCGCTTACGCGGCGAAGCTGATGAACGTTGCACCGCCGCCGGAAGAGCCGTTCGAGACCGCCGAGATGTCGGCGATGGCCCGCAGCTTCTATGCCAGCAGCGCCCGCGTCTCCAACGCGAAAATGAAGCGCGAGCTCGGCGTCACGCTTGCTTATCCGACCTACCGTCACGCCCTAGAGGCGTTGTGGCAAGCGGGGGAACGAGGATCATGCTTCGACCTCAGCTCAACACGCCATATTTCTTGAACCAGGCCTGGGCCTGCTTCCAGGCATCTTCGGCGGCGTCCTTGCGGTAGCTGCCGCGGTAGTCGGCATGGAAGCCGTGCGGCGCTTCCGGATAGATCTTGAACTCGGCCGTCTTCTTGTTCTGCTCCAAGGCTGTCTTGAGCTGCTCGACCTGGGCGACGGGAATCCCGGTATCGGCGCCGCCATAGAGGCCGAGCACCGGTGCCTTCATCTCGGGCGCGAGCTGCATCGGGCTCTTCGGCCACAGCGGATTGGCTGGATCGACGGGCGGACCGTAGAAGGCGACGCCGGCCTTGAGCGTGCCGCTGTGGGCGGCATATTCCCACACGGTGCGTCCGCCGCGGCAGAAGCCGATGATGCCGAGCTTACCGGTGTCGCCGCCTTGCGATCCCGCCCACGCCACGGTCGCGTCGAGATCGGACAGCAGCTCGGCGTCCGGCTTGGCATTGACGATCGGCAGCAGGTCCTTGATCTCGGTGACCTTGGTCAAATCGACGCCCTTGCGAAAGTAATAGTCGGGCGCGATCGCGAATGCGCCGAGCTTGGCGAGGCGCCGCGTCACGTCCTTGATGTATTCGTGCAGGCCGAAAATCTCCATCGCCACGATGATCACCGGCGCCTTGGTGTTGCCGGCGGGGCGGGCAAAATACGCAGGCATCTGCTCGGAGCCGACCTTGATCTTGGCGTCGCCGGTCTGGAGGCCGCCGGTGTCGGTCGTGATCGCCTCGGCGCGCACGGGCCCGGCTGCAAGCGTGTAGCCGGCGGCGACGGCCGCAGTCGCGCTCATGAACCCGCGGCGCGAGACAGGGGCGACCTTGGTCAGCCCGACGACGTCGGATGTCATGGTGGTCTCGATACTCATGGGTTCATCCTTCCTGATGTGCGGCCCTGATCTGTCAGGCGCGCATTCGCCAATAATTGCCAGCGAAACGCAAATCACCAGCCTGCGAGCGCGCCGCTTTCAGGACTTGTTCTGATGCTGTTTCACTGGTGCAGTCTCGGGCATGAGGCTCATCGCGACTAGTCCGACGATCGCCGCAAGCAGCAGGTACCAGGCCGGCGCCAGCGGATTGCCGGTGACGTGGAGGAGCCAGGTGACTACGAGCTGCGCCGTACCGCCGAAGCTGGCGATCGCGACCGCATAGACGGTCGCGAATACACCGCCGCGGATGTTCTGGGGCAGCGCCTCGATGAAGGTCGCGTAGAACGCAGTGAACGGCAGCGAGCCGATGACGGACAGGACACCGAAACCAACCAGGAGCGACAACGCGCCGGGCGCATGGACGATCCACAGGAAGGTCGGGTAGGTCAGCAGCAGCGTTGCGAGCTGCGGCCAGATCATCACCGGCTTGCGACCGAGACGATCTGCCAGCCAGCCCCCGACCAGCGCACCGACAAACTGGATGCCATTGCTGACCAGCGACACGGCGAAAGCCAGTGTCGACGACACATGCAGCGTGTTCTGCGCATAGGTCGTCATATATTGGGTGACGTAGGTCGAGATCGTGCCGCTTGCCAGGATCATCAGTGCAAGTCCGATGACGCCAAGATGCCGTCTCGCCTGCGAAAGATGACTGGTGTGCTCGACGGCGCGGACACCGGCTTGGGCCTGCGGGATCGTCTCGGGCAGCGTCCGGCGCATCCAGACGCCGAACGGCAGGCACACCGCCCCGATCAGAAACGCCACCCGCCAGCCATAGGCGTCGAGCATCTCTGGCGCCATCGTCCTGCTCAGGATGACGCCGACGAGTGCGCCCGCGGTCGCGGCGATCTCCTGGCTCGCCGGCTGCCAGGCCACCACCAGCGCGCGATGCTGGGGCGGGGCGATCTCGATCAGATAGGCGGTGGTCGGTCCAACCTCCCCGCCCAAAGCAAAGCCTTGCGCCATACGCGCCGCGATCACGATGACGGGCGCTGCAAGGCCGATCGATTGATAGGACGGCGTGAGCGCGATGGTCAGGATCGATAGCCCCATCAGCGCGAAGCTCAGCAGCATGGCAGGCCGCCGGCCGATCCGGTCGGAATAGATCCCGAGCACGATTCCGCCGATCGGCCGCGTTACGAAGCCGGCGCCGAAGGTCGCCAGCGACAGCATCAGGCTGCCGTACTCGCTTCCCGTCGGGAAGAAGGTATGGCCGATCTGGATGGCGAAGAAGCTGTAGGTGATGAAGTCGTAGAATTCGAGCATGTTGCCGACGGTGGCGGCCAATGCTGCGCGCTTGACGCTGAACGGCTTCACTTGCTCGATCACGGACGACACTCTGGCATTCCCGGGCTCGATCCTATTTCGATTTAACCGCCTGGCCGCATTGCAACGCAACATTCATTAACCGAAAACGGTGGTTCCCCCGTCCCCTTTTCCGCTGCCCGAGTTGCGGCCGACCCGTCCGCTCGCGCAATTCGAGGCGCACCGCGCAACAAATGGGCTTTGCGGTGGTCGCAATGTCACATCATGCCGCACGCACATCCCGCGTTAGCGGAATTTGCATGCAAGCCGCGGTCATTTGACTGAAATTTTCAGAAGAGTTGAGCCGGGCGATTTACTCGAACTTTCTTCGTGACGCTCTAGTTCCACGGTCGGAAGGTTCCGCTTCCCTCGGGATCTTCATTATCAGCCGCCCGGATTGCGCTACCAAAAGCTCAATTGAATCAAGATTTATCCGACCTGGAAGTGAAATGAACTTGGCTCGCGAATCGATCGAACTGCTGGAACAGGTCGCCCGTATCCTGTGGTTCGAAGGCGCCAAGCACGGCTTGCGCGACCGCGAGTGGATGGCGCTACGTTTCCTTTCCCGCGCCAACCGGTTTTCCCGGACGCCGTCGGCGCTCGCGAGTTACGTCGGCACCACGCGTGGCACCGCCTCGTTCATCATCGGCGAGCTGGAGCGGCTCGGCTATCTCGAGCGAAAGCGCTCGGTCCAGGACAAGCGGTCGGTGATGCTGAGCGTGACACAACAGGGCAAGAAGTTCCTGGTGCGCGATCCCGTCAACGTCCTCATCGAGTCCATCGGCGTGCTGGAGGATGAGGCGAAGGTCGGCTTCCGCGACGCGCTCCGCCACGTGCTGGATCAGTCGGACGCAGCCGAACAGCGGCACCATACCGACGTCTGCAAGCGATGCATCTTCCTCCGCGAAGATCGCAGCACCACGGACAGCAGGACGACTGCCGAGTTCAGCTGCCGCCTGTTTCGCGCGCCGATCGCGGAGGCGGAGGTCGATCTGCTATGCACCAGTTTCGAGCATCACCGTAAATAGAAGGCGGCCCTCGATCAGGGCGTCGCCTTGCGTGACGAATAGATGACGCCCCCGCTGGACTCGACCACCAGACGTCCGTTCTCGTTTCTGATCTCCTCGATGCGGCCAAGGCCGGGCACTTGCTGTCCCAGCACCGCTTCGATGACGCCGTTCGGGCCTTGCAGGATCGCAATCCCCTCATAGGCCTGGCGGACCGACCAGCCCTTGACCGTCTTGCGCGGAGCCGAAATGCGCTCGGACGGTGCTACCGATCCCGTGACCTCGGGCGTAGCGGCCGAGGCCATCATCGGCATTGGCTGTGAAGCGACGGGCGCCGGAGCCTGGGCCTGCACCTGGGCAAGCTTATCGAGCTTCACCGTAGAGGACGAGCTCACCCGTTCGATGCGATCCAGATTCTCGCCAAAACGGCCAAAACGGTCATTGGTCGCCTTGCTCGACTGATCGACCGCGGTGCGCAGGCCGTCGAGATTGTCGGACACCCCCGACACCTGCCTGCGCAGTTGTGCCACAGTCTCGCGCAGATTCCTGATCTCAGTATTGGCCGCGACGTTGTTTTGGGCGGGCTGCATGGCGAAATAGGCGATCACGCCGGTGCAGGCACAGACGACCAGGATCGCAGCGACCGCCAATGTCGCGAGCGGCGCGACCCATGTCGGACGCGGCGGCGGCGGCTTGGCCACGATCACGGCCGGCTTGATCACGATGGGCGTAGGCTTGGGGATTGCCATCTTGTCGAGGCGCGCCTTGGCGCGAATACGCTTCAGACCCTCGAGCGCCTCTTTCGCCAGAGTTTCATCACTCGCTGCTGCCGGCGCAGGCTTGGTGTTCGCAGCAGGCTTGGTAGTCGCGGAAGGATTGGTATTTGCAAAAGGCTTGGTGTTTGCAAAAAGCTTGGTATTTGCAGAAGGCTTGGCCGTCGGCGCCGCATTGTCTTTGGCATCGCGCGTCTCCGCAGCCGGTTTCGCCGCTGCGGGGACATCCACGGTCGCGTTGGGACGAGCTTGTCCATCGGACAACATGCGAGAATGCTCCGTTCGGTTCGATCTGTCGAACGGTGACGTTATTTGCCGAAGCTTGCCTGAAACGTGCGCATCCAAAACTTTTCATCACGCGCGGTGCGACGTCACATGAGTCAAACGCGTCACGCACGTGGCGAGAGTGCGACTCGAAAGACACACCCTCGCCAAGATTTCGCCAAGCTGGAGTCGCCTCGCCATACATGAGTCGAATTGTCGCACGTGGAAAGACGATGACGGGGGTCAATCCGGGGTTGAAAGTCCCTCAATCTGCATGAAGCGCAGCACCGCCCAAAATAGCTGTAATCATACGGGGATGCGGAACTTTAGAACCGCCAAGGTGCAAAACTAGTTCGAATTCCAAATCAACTGATGCGATTGAACATACAAAGAAACAACTCGAAACGAATCAACAGCATCAAGCACGTGTAGCAAACGCTTAGTTGCGCACGCTTGATCGGAAATCGGCAATTGTTACGGTCCTACTCAAGTGATTCTCGCCAGTTAGCGAGGAGATCGACAAAGTACAGTGGCGTTCGGACGCATGAGCAACTTGGCGCAACTGTTCTAGGTCGCTTTCTCAATCCGCTCCGCGAGGTGATCCGCAAGACACCCGCCGAGCCTCACGCAGTAAGCGTTCAGTATCGAGTCGAAGTAGCAGGCCTGCGAGACGCAGGCACTGAATGCGTAGGGCTGCCCGCGAATATCGAAACCATAATAACGGTTCGCGGGAAGGAATATCGTCAAACAGCACAGTTGCCGAGCCGGGCATCACAACAACCAACCGGCCGTAACAAGTGCGAAACAGGGGCGAAAAACTGATGTATATTATCGTTGATGATCGCGAGAGCGTCACGAACAGCTATGTCGGAGGGCTCGTTCGCGAAGGTGTATCGTCGATCGGCTTCTCCTCCGGAGAATTCTGGGACTGGCTGCAATCTGCGAGTGAATCGGATCTGGCCGCGGTGGACGCCTTCCTCCTCGGGGATTGCGACACCCGCGGAAGCCTGCCGCGGGCGATGCGCAAGCGCTCCTCGGCTCCCATCATCGCCATGAGCGGCCAGAAGATGCTCAAGAACACGCTGGAGCTCTTCGAATCGGGCGTCGACGACGTCGTCCACGTGCCGATTCACCTCCGCGAGATCCTCGCCCGAACGGCCGCGATTGCGCGCCGCCGGGTCGGGGAACTGCCGCGGCCCTGCGAGACCAGGATCCAGGTCTTCTTCAACGGACGTGACCCCGAGATCGCTGGCCACGCTCTCACCCTGCCCCGCCGCGAACTGCGCATTCTCGAATATATGGTCAGCAACCACGGCAAGTGGGTCACCAAGACGCAGATCTTCAACGCGGTCTACGGCATCTTCGAAGCGACGTTCGACGAGAGCGTGATCGAGAGCCACGTCAGCAAGCTGCGCAAGAAACTCCGCGACCGCCTCGGCTTCGATGCGATCGTGGCCCGCCGTTACGTCGGGTACCGCCTCGACATCCCGGCCGGCGAAACCATCGACGTGCCGATGCAGGAGCTCGACGAGGTCGGCATCCTGCTGAACAGGGCGCATACCGCCCCAGTGGCGTATCCAGCCGGAAACTGATCGGCAGGGCGCTGCCACGCAACCGATAACGGCCTCTGCGAACCATCTTCGCAGAGGCCATTATAGTTTCGGCGACGTCAACGGCGAACAGAGCCGCGGCAGTACCGGCGCTGCGGCTCGCGTCTAAGTATAATTCTAGAGGCTCGCTTCCGATTCAATCAGAACCGATAATGCCCTAGGGCTTCTGCTGGAATTCTTCCTTCGACACGTAATTGAAGTCCTCGACAAGGACGTCCTGGACGACTTCGGCCTGCATTCGCTCGTTGACACGCTGCTTGATGGCCGTCGTGAGGATGGAGAGGTCGTAACGAGCGAGTTTTCTGAAATCGAGGCGGTCGTCGGCATAGATCCTGCGGAAGGCTTCATCGACGACGAACGGCTCGGGCGGCACGTTGAGCTGGTGCATGGTTCGCGCCTCAACGGTGTAGACAAAGCGCGCGACGATGTAGCCCTGAACGTTGCCACCCTCGACCATGGGCACGCTCAGCGCCCGCGTCTTCTGGTACTGCAGCCCGTCAAGGTATTCGTCCTTTGCCGGCAGCAGGCTGCCATTTTCCTTCCAATAGGCCACGGCGTAGCTCGTTCCCGCGGTGAGGATGCATACCCAGAGCCCGGCTAGCACGAGTCTGATCATTTTCCGTCCTGTGCTGCGCGACCGGTATAGGTGCCGTCCGACTCGGCGTCCTTGATGGCCTTGACTATGATGGTCGCGACCTCGCGCACCGCATCGTAATGCATTTCGAGGATGGAACGGTTTCGCTCGAGCTTCTCGCGCAGCCGCTGGATCTCCTGAGTGATCTCGACCTCGCCGCCGAGGTGCATTCGTGCCCGCATCAGGCGGACGAATTCCAGCATGCTCCGGCTCTTCCGGGCGCTGAACTCGTCGAAGTCGATTTTCTTGCCCGTCGCGAGCGCTGCCGTCTCCTCTTCGACGATGGCTTCGAGCCGGCGGATCGCGGCTAACAGGCCGCGTACCTCGTCCGATCTCGCCGGGTCCGCACCGTCGTTCGCCACCTCACCACCGACATTCGGCAGCAGGACGGGCAACAGCCCATCGCCCGACACGGCTGCCATCGTCGTCGCCTCGGTGTCCACGGCCGGCTGTTCCATCACCATGGCCGCCGCGCCTTCTTGTGCCTGCATAGGAAAGTCACCCTTCAACTTCTGTCATCCATTCCCGGATCGTCATCCGGCCTTGCCCGTAGCATCCGGCCCCGCCGGATGCGCGGCGGCGAGCTGCTTGGCAATGCCAATGCCCTTGCCCTTTGCCAGCTGAGCACCAAGTTGCTCCGCCAGCATCGACTTCCAGACGCCGCCGGCCGTGCCTTTTCCAAAGACCTCCTCCGACTCCTTCGGCAACATCGTCTCGACGAAGGTCTGGAGGATGAAGGCCTCGAACTTGCGGTACACCTCGCCGGATGCCGGCGCCTTGATCACCTGCACCGGCGCCCCGTTCACCGCACCCGACTGCGGTTCCGAAACCTTCGTCGCGGATTGTTCGGCGGCGGCCGCCGCCTTGGCCTTGCCGACCTCCGCATCCATCGTGGCGGCGAAATCCGTGTCCGATGATTTGAGCGCGTCGAGCTTCGCTGTGGCCGCGCGCTGCGTCACGGGATCGGCGGCGTCAAGGACGTCGAGAACGAGGTCGGGTGTCGCGGTCACGATCATGTCTTGGTCCGATTGGCTGGCCGTGGCGTCCACTCGCGCACGGTGAGGCTTGTTCCCGTCATCTCCTCGAGCGATCGCTTCTCGACGTCGCGAAGCTTGTCCGCGAGCGCCGCCTTCGCGACCTGCTCGAACTGCTTCACACGGCGGCTCTCCGCGCGAACCTGGTCGAGCTGCTGCGAGGCCTGGGCCTGAATCGCGCGCGCGCCGACGCTGGTTCTGGTCAGGCGCCGCGCGATCGATTCGCTCGATGATCCCGCCGGCGGCTTCCCCTCGTTGAGAGTTCCGACCAGCCATTCCTGTTCGTCCTGCAAGCTGCGCTCCTGCTGCCGCAGCTGCGCGAGCTGCCACTCTGACAACCGGAGCTGGAGCTTCACGAGCGAGACCATCCGGCCGAGCTTGTCCGCGCGCGACGTCATGGCGATCACTCCGCCAGCCACGATGAGACGCCGAGCATGAATTGCCTCAGGAGCTCGTCGCTGGTGAGGTAGAGCAGCAGGAAGCCGCCGAACAGCACGAAGGGCACCGAGATGAAATAGACCGGAATCGCCGGCGTCAGCTTGTTGATCAGGCCGACCGCCAGGTTGACGACGACCGAATAGACGATGAAAGGGCTGGCGATCCGCAGCGTCAGCACGAATGCCTCCGATAGCCGGCCGACGAGCTGGTCGAGCGGCATGCTGCCGCCGAGCCGGTCGCCGGGATGCCAGACGTCGTAGGAGTTCATCAGCCCGCGCAGGACCTGCCAGTGCTGGTCGGTCATGAAGAACAGCGTCGTGACCGACGTCATGATCAGCGGCACCAGGGCCGGCGCCGGATCGGTGTCGCCGACCGGCGTCCCCGGGATGTTGCTCAGCCCGATCGCGCTGGCCATCACGGTGGCCATGGTCTGGAGTGCGAGAAAGAACACGCGACCGCCGAGCCCGATGACGGCTCCGACCACGAGTTCGGAGCAGATCAGGAGCGCGAGCGACAGCGGCGCCGCGTTGTCCGTGAGCGGTTTCAGGACGGCGGCCAGGATCGGCGTTAGCGCAAACGTCGTGACGAGCGCGACGAACAAGCGGACCTGGGCCGGAACATTGACGCTGGAATAGCCGGGGACCAGCATCAGGCAAGCACCGATGCGGCAGAACACGATGAACGTCACCAGCACGCTGTCGGTGAGGCCGCTGATCACGATATGGCTCCGAGGGCCCTGATTTCGGTGCTGCGCGCGACTTCGACATGCGACAGGATCGGCAGTGTCGGAAAGACCCGCTCCAGGATCATCCGGACGTAGGGACGCGCTTCCGGGGTCACGGCCAGCACCACGCTGGTGCCGTTCTCGGTGAACTTGCGGATCGCGGCGCTGGCTTCGGTCGCGAACTGCTCGATCAGGCGCGGATCGGCGTCGAATTCGACGACGTCGCCCTTGGCGTCGCGCTTCAAGCTCTGGTGGAACGCGAGATCCCAGCGGTTGCCGAGACGGACGACGTTGAGCACGCCGTTGTCGGAGAGATCGCCGCAAATCTGTTGGGCAAGACGCGTACGCACATGCTCTGCCACCTGCTCGGAGCGCCGCACATGAGGCGCGATCTCGGCGATGGCTTCGAGGATCAGATGCAGGTTGCGGATCGACACGCGCTCGGCCAGCAGGATCTTCAGAATCGCCAGCAGCCCCGAATACGATATCTGCGACGGGCAGAGATCCTCGACCAGGCGCTTGTATTCGGGATCGAGCCGGTCGAGCAGGCCGCGCATGTCCTTGTAGGACAGCAGCTGGGCGAGGTTGGCCCTGATCACTTCGCTCAGATGCGTGAGCAGCACCGACAGATTGTCGACCGGCTTGCAGCCCTGACGCTTGACCTCGTCGGTGAACGCGTCCGTCACCCACAGCGCCTTCATGCCGAAGGCCGGCTCGATCACCTCTTCGCCGGGAACGTCGGGCTTGCCGTCCTTGTCGACGAGGACCAGCACTTCTCCGAGCCGGAGCTCGCCCTGGGCGACGCGGGTGTCGTGGATCCGGATCTGGTATCCCTTGGGATCGATCGACAGATTGTCGGTGAGCTTGATCTCGGGAACCACGAAGCCGTACTGCTTGGCGAACTTCTTGCGGATCTTGGCCACGCGGTGCGCCAGTTCGTTGCGCGACCCGAGCAGATGGACCGAGAGGTGCCCGCCGAGCGCCAGCTCGATCTCCGCGGTCTTGAGCGATTCCTTGACGGATTCCTTGGCATCGACCTGGGCACGTTCGTCGGCCTTGCGCGCATCTTCCTTCTGCTTCAGGGCTGCTTGCCGCCTCGGCAGCGAATACCCGACGAAGGCCATGACGCCGCCGAGCAGCAGGAAGGGCGCCGTCGGCAGCCCCGGCATCAAGGCGAGCACGAACATCATCAACGCGGCGGCCGACACCGCGCGCGGATAGCCGCCGAGCTGCCGCAACACGGCCTGCTCGGCCGAACCCCGGGTGCCGCCCTTCGAGACGAGCAGGCCCGCCGACAGCGACACGATCAGCGCCGGCATCTGCGTTACCAGACCGTCGCCCACGGACAGCTTGGTGTAGACGTCGGCGGCGCGTGCCAGCGTCAACCCGTGATGCGTCACGCCGATGATGATACCGCCGAAAATGTTGATCGCGGTGATGATCAAACCGGCGACGGCGTCGCCGCGAACGAATTTCGAGGCACCGTCCATGGCGCCGAAGAACGCGCTCTCCTCTTCCAGCTCGCGGCGCCGGCGCTGGGCTTCCTTGTCGTCGATCAGGCCCGCGGACAGATCCGCGTCGATCGCCATCTGCTTGCCGGGGATGGCATCCAGAGTGAAACGGGCGCCGACTTCGGCGATACGCGTCGCGCCCTTGGTGATCACGACGAAGTTCACCGTGACCAGAATCGCGAAAATGATCAGGCCGATGACGAAGTCGCCGCCCATGACGAACTTCGAGAAACCGGCAACGACATGGCCCGCGGCGTTTTCCCCCTCCCCGCCGCGCGACAGGATGAGACGGGTCGTTGCGACGTTGAGCGCAAGCCGCAGGATCGTCGCGATCAGGAGCACGGTCGGGAAGGCAGAAAAATCAAGCGGCCGCTGGATCCACAGTGCGACCATCAGGATCAGTGCCGAGAGCGCGATCGAGAACGCGAGGCCGAGATCGATCAGGATCGGCGGTATGGGCAGGAACAGGATCGTGAGCATGGCCACGATGCCGCCTGCGAAAAAGGCATCGGCGCCCAATCGTCGCGGGGTCGGCAGGCTAGCGGCTAACGTATCGGACATGGGTCACCGGCAGAGGATCCGGCCCGTAATCTGCCGTGCAAAGCTTACGCGGGGGTGGTGGTGGCAGGGGCGGCAGAGGTGGCTGGGACCGTCCGGATCAGAAGCCGTGCTCGATGTGCGAATAGACCATCTCGGTGAAGGTGGAGAGATGGGCTCCGATGAAGGAACCGGAGACGGCAACGACCACGAGAATGACGATGATCTTCGGAACGAAGGTCAGCGTCACCTCCTGGATCTGGGTCAGCGCCTGGATCAGCGCGATGATGGTGCCGACCAGCATCGCGGCACCGACGGCAGGCCCGGAGGCGACGATGATGGTCCAGATCGCCGCCTGGACGATGTCGAGAGCATCCCGTTCGTTCATGACTGGCTGATCGTGAGACCGGGGCCGATCGCGACTTTCGTGCCGTTCTCGAGCGTCGCGACGGAGCCGTCGCTGTTGATGGAGATCGAAGCGACCTTGCCGCTGAAGCTCGCTCCGGTCGCGTCCGTGAAGCTGACGGTCTTTCCGATCAGCCCGTCGGCCTGCGACAGCGACTGCGAAGACAGCAGAGCGTCGAGCTTGGTATTGGTCTGCATCGCCTGCTCGACCGACGAGAGCTGCGCAAACTGGCTCATATATTGCGAGGTATCCATCGGATTGGTCGGATCCTGGTTTTTCATCTCCGCGATGAGGAGCTGAAGAAACGTGTTGTAGTCGACGCCGGTGCTCGACTTCGGCGTCGTCGAGCTGGTCGAACTGGACGACTTGCTGGTGCTATCGGTCGCGCTGGTGACGTTCATGTAGTTCTCCTGTCAGGCAGCCTCGAATGGGGAATCGATCGTGGCGCCGGCCAGGATGGCCTGCTCCACTGGAAACAGTGCCCGGATCCGCTTGAGCGCCTCGAAGTAACGGGTCGCTCCGACCAGGTCGTCGACCGTGCCAAGCCCGACCAGCATCTCCTGGCTCTCGCACACCGCGAGCAGGGCGGCGTGATGCTGCGCGTAGAGAGCCGAAGCATCGCGGACGTCGGTCGGATTCATCAGCATGAGCTGGACGATGAAATAGAGCTGCCGCAGCGCCGTGGTGGCGTCGGAGGCCTGCATGATCTGCCCTTCGAGCAGGAACATCACGTCGTTGACGAGCTCGACGGAGACCTTGCGGTCCACGCGCAGCACCGCGCCGTTGATGTAGACCCGTTCGCCCGCACGCAAGGATATCTTCATCAAAGTGCGTCTCGGATCAGGCGGTTGATTTCGATGAGCTGGATAACGTCGTTCGACTTTTCTTCACGAAGGCGGTCGGCTTCCTTGACCACCCACAGGCCGATCGAGATGATGTCGGCGCGCAGCTTTTCCGGAAGTCCGTTTTCCGGATGCGCGAGATCCTCGATGAAGATCGTCCACAGCCGCCGCACATAGAGCAGGCTCTCGACCAGATCCTCGAGGCTGAAGCGGTCCGACTGGATCCGCTCGAGCCGGTCGATGCCGAGGCTGAGCGCCTGCCGCTCGCGGCCCCGCGCCTCATAGCCGCTCTCGTCGACGACCGATTCATAGGCTTCAAACGTCATCAGGACAACTCTGCGCAGGAGACTGAACAACAAGACAAGGGTTACGCGCCTTACGAAGGAGCTGGACTCAGAGATAGTTGATGAGGCTGATCTTCTGGAGCTGCGAGGTGAGCGCAAGCGCCGTCTGGATCTGCGTCTGCAAGGTGTTGACCCTCACGGAGGCTTCCGTCGGATCGACCTTCTCTATACCGACGATCTGATTGTTCAGAATATCCTGCTGCGTCTTGAGCTTGTCGGTTGCGGAGGTGATCCGCTGCTGGACCGTGCCGATGTCGCCGCCGAGGGTCGCAAGGTCCGTGATGGCGTTTCCGACAAGGCCGATGGCCTTATCCACGACGACCTGGAACGTCGCTTGGTCCAGGTTCGCGTTCCCGAGATCTGCCATCATGGTGTAGGCCTCGGCGAGCTTGCGGAAGCCTGTCTGATTGGCGCTGACGGAGGTATCGGCGATCTCGGTCGTGGAGATACGGCTTTGCATCACCTGGTCGGTCGCCGATGACCAATTCGTGTTCCAGGCCGGGCTCGCGAACTCGGCATCGAAGGTGGTGTCGAGGAAGGTCTGCATCTGGCCAGGAGTGATGGTGTTCACGCTGGGCGATGATTGCGAGAAGCCGAAGGTCGCAAGGAAGTCGGCGTCGACCTGGTTCTTGCTGGCCGAGCCCGCGGTGTAGGCCGTGATCGGCGTGTTCTGCGTGTTGATGCCCGCAAAGAGAGACGAGCCGTTATAGGAGACGTTCAGCGCGCCAATCAGATCCTGGAGGTTGGAGGACGCAGGTGGCAGGATGATGCGCCCGCCGCCATCGGTACTGCGCGCCGCGATCAGGTCCTTGAGGAAGTCCGTCGCGGTCGATCCAAGCTGGGTGATCCGGCTCTGCGTTATGTCCAGTCGCCCCGCGACGAGCCCATTGGTATCGACGAGCTGATCGGCGAAGCTCAAATCCGCCCGCAGGGTGACGTCGCCTCCCGTCGTGGCACCAAGCTCGAGGCCGACATCGGCGAAGCGGCCGGTGATGGCTTCCTTCGAAGCCTTGGCCAGCGCGGCCTGATTGTTGGTGATCGAGGATCTCAACGACGAAGACAGCATCAAGGTCGAGATGTAGTTCGCGCTCATCATGACTTAATTTCCCACGGCAGCCAGCAGACTCTGCAACATTTCGTCGACGGTCGAGATGATCTTCGACGAGGCCGAATAGGTGCGCTCGACCTGGAGCATCAACGACATCTCGTCATCCATGTTGACGCCGCTGACGTTCGACAGCGCCGCAGTGCTGCGGTCGAGCAGCGTTTTCTGGTAGGTGACGTTGGAGTCCGCGGTCTTGCGCTGGTTTTCGATCCAGCTCGTCGACGACGACGCGAAATCGATCAAGCTGCCGTTCGGCTTGCCTTGCGTGGTCGCATCGAACGGCTGCGACGCATCCATGGCGCCGATGAGCTGCTGCAGCCGGGCCGAGTAACCGCCATTGCCGGCGGTATTGTATTGGTATGCGACGTTGCCGCTGATCGCGCCGTCGCGCAGCAGATTAGGATTGCCGCCCTGGGCCGGATCGACCGATGCAGCAACCGAAATGGTACCAGCGAGGCCCACCAAGACGGTGGCGCTCGCCGGAATCGCCGGCGCGCCGGGATAGGTGAAGAGACCGGGAACGTTGAGCAGCGTCGGAACAGGCGACTGGTCACTTTCCTTGAAGGCGTCGACGAGGCCACGCGCTATTTCGTCGAGCTGGCTCTGGTACGTAACCGTATCGTTGTCGCGCAGCTGGGCCAGGCCAGCTAGCTTGCCGGACTTGAGCGGCATCACGGAATTGGCGCCGGTCACCGGAACGCCGTCGATATAGACGGTATTGCCGGTGGTGCCGGCCGTATAGGCGTTCGTCGGCGCAAAGCTCACCGTTCGCGCCGTCTTGTCGAACAGCACGACGCCGCTGTCGGTATAGAGCGCCGCGTCGCCGTTGGGACGGAGCGACATCGAGACCCCGACCTCCTGCGACATCTGCGAGACGATGCTGTCGCGCTGGTCGAGGTAGTCCGTGATGTCGTCGCCGGAGATCGTCCCCTTCACGATCGCGGTGTTGACGGTCTGGAACTGGGAGAGCAACCGATTGATGGTTTGAACCGACGTTTGCATGTCGGCATCCGCGCCCTCACGGGCCGACTGCACGGTCAGAGTCGCCTGATTGAGCGCGGTCGCCATGTCCTTGGCGGACGTCACCGCTGCCTGCGCCAGCGTGGTGTTGTCCGGGGCGTTGGCATATTGCTGGAGCGCCTTCTTCAGCGCGTTGAGCTGCGCCGTCGGCGACTGGTCGAGTTCCGGATCGTCCACCGTGGCAGATGCGATCTTCTGGAGACCGTCAAGGATCGCGCTCTGCTTGGCCGACGTCGAGGTTGCGGTCAGCACGTTGGTGTAGAGACCCGAGCTCGCGGCGCGCTGGATCGCCGCCACGTAGACGCCGGTTCCCGGGAGGTTGTCCAGCACGGCAATCTTGCGCGAATAGCCGGTGGAGCTGGCACCGGCTATGTTGCGCGAAATGACCGACGACTGGATGCCCGACGCCATCAGCGAGGAGCGGGCGGATTCGAGAGCGGCGGTAAGGTTCATGATCTGCTCTTGCCGGGAACGAGCGCTGAGAGACTCAGCGCTTCAGGTTGACGACGACGTCCAGCAGATCGGCGCCGGTCTGGAATGATTTCGAATTCGCGGTGAAACCTCGCTGCGCCTCGATCATCGAGGTCAACTCGTCCGCGAGATCGACGTTGGAATCTTCCAGAGCACCGGACTGGATCGTGCCGAGCCCGCTCTTGCCAGACACATCGACCTGCACGTTTCCAGAATCCAGGTTCGGCGAATAGACGTTGCCGACTTCGGGCGTCAGATGGTCCGGGCTCGGAACGGTCGCGAGCGCGATCTGAAAGCTCGGCAGCGTGGTGCCGTTCTTGAGGACGGCGGTGACCACGCCCTTGCTGTCGATGTTCACCTTGTCCACCGCGGACGGAGCGTTGCCGTCGACCGTGGCCTTGAAGTCGAAGCTGGAAGCGACCTGGGTCATCGCCGAGAGGTCGATCGTGAGAGGGAAACTCGTCGAACCGCTGGGGACGGTCAGAGGCATCGTTTTTGTACTCGCCGCAGCGAGCGCACCCTTGCCGACGGCTGTGACGTCGAAAGTGAAAGTCGTAGCAGGACCCGGCGTCGAAATCATAGCTCCCGTCGGATCGTAAACCTCGATATCCCATGTATCGGCCGCTGTCTTTGCCGCATAGACGTTGAGAGTTATCGGGTTGCCGATGTTGTCGTAAGTCACCATTGACGTCTTCGACGTATAGTTGCCCGGACCTGCAGGCGTGGCCGGAAACGCGACGACCGCAGCACTGGGATCCAGGTTGGCAGCCACCGTCGCTTTGGTCGAAGCCGACGCCTGGAGCGCCATCTGGTTGACGTTGACGACCTGCAGGTTGCCGAAACCGTTGGCGACAGTATTGGGCACGGCTCCGTTCTGGATGTTGTAGCCCATCAGCTGGAAGCCGGCGGCGTTGACGAGATTGCCCGTACTGTCGGGCACGAACGCACCGGCGCGCGTCAGGAAGTTGTTGCCGTTCGGATCCTGCACCACGAAGAAGCCGTTGCCTTGAACCGCGAGATCCGTCGCCGAGGTCGTGAACTGGTAATTGCCGGCATCGGAGATCGCGTAACGCACCGTGGTCTCGACCGCGCCGGAATCGTAATTGCCCGAGCCGCTCTTCAGGATCAGCGAGGAAAACTCGGTCGAAGCCCGCTTGTAGCCGGTGGTGTTGACGTTCGCGATATTGTCCGAAACCGTCGACAGCTTGTTGGACTGCGCGCTCATCCCGGAAACGCCGGTGCGCATAACACCATACAGGCTCATGAATTAGGCTCCTTTGGTAGGTTGCAGTTACAATGGAGGCTGTTGCTTGCGCGGGGCTGATGATGGAGGCCAATGCACAACTTGGTGTCGGCCCTTCAGGTCGTCTTCGGCTGACAGAACGAGCGCGCCTTGTCGGTCCACGCGCCGAAGCCGCTCGAGACGAGATGCGCGACGATGTGGCAGACGTAGCGCTTCTGTGCCGGCTGGTTGTTGGGGCCTGCATTGTAGCGGGCGACAGCCATGGTCCAGCTGCCCTCGCGCTGCTTCAACTCCTTCAGGAAGCGCGCGGCGTAGTCGACATTCCCTGCGGGATCGAACATCGCCCGCACCGAGGCGAACTTGTCGCCGTGATAGTAATGGTTGATCTGCATGCAGCCGAGGTCGATCAGCTTGATCCCCTTGGCTCGCATGGCTTCAAAGTTGGCGATCGCGTCGTTCATGTCCTTGGCGAATACGGTCTGTCCTTCGGCGCCGAGCGCGTAAGGATAAAGTGCGCCGCGCCGCCCGGTCTCGGTCAAGCCGACCGCGTAGAGAATGCCGAGCGGGATTCCGTGCTGCTGGGACGCACGCGCCATCTCGCGCTCGCACGGGCGCGAATTGTCGGTTGCTGCAGCCGCAGCGCCGGCGTTACAGATAAACAGGGCCGCGACGAGTCTGCGGCGCCACGTCTTGGTCATGACGCGTCTCCTGGTTGGACTGGCGCTCCTGTCGGGCCTGCTTCGCGCCGCCGTCCGCTTGTCCCGACGAATTACTCGTACCGTCGAACGTGCCTTGCGACTGCGACGAGGGCTGTTGCTGGCCCGAAAGCTGCGGCTGCGACTGGCCGGAGCCGCTCTGGAAACCATCCAGCGAGCCGTGCTGGACGGGTGCAACATCGGCGACGTAGCCCGCCGACTGCATCAGGTCGCGGATCGAATCGCGCTGCTGGTCCAGCATCTGGCTCGTGTCCTTGCGCTCGGCGGCGAGGTGGACGGACACTTCGTTGCCGACGAGACGAAGGCGCACGGTGACATTGCCGAGCGCGGCCGGCTCGAGATTGATGGTCAGGATCTTGAGCGGCTGATCCGGCGCATTGGCTTGGGACGTGGTAAGATCTGGAGCTGCGGACGCCGTCGGTGCCGGAGCTTCTTTCAGCTCGGCGACGACAGCGTTGGCAACCTGCTGCGGAGCGTTGAACTGCGCCGGCGGCAGATGGGTCTCCTGCTGAACCACGGTGACCTTGGTCGTTCCGGGCAATGCATCCCGCGCCGAAGCCTTGGCGGCACGCTCGACATTGGCCGCGATGGCCTCGAAGCCGGGTGCCGTTGCCGTCGGCGGCACACTGCTTTCCGGCGATGACGCCTGGTCGGTAACTCCGGCGTGCGAAGTCGCGGCCTGCGAATGCGCGGCGGCTGGAGCCACCGGAGATGGGAGCTCGGCTGTCGCCTTCGACGTGCCCATGGCCTGAACGTCGCGCTTCGTCGTGGCAGACCGCTCGTCGCGCCCGGACGCACCCTTCTTGTCGCCGGCCGGTGCTTGCATCTGCGGCATCACGACCTGCGGCCCGGCGACGCTCTCCTGCCCGATGATCCCGGCAATGCTCGATCGGCCCTGGACGTCGGTGTGCTCGGTATGATCGAGAAGTCCATGTTTCCCGGAGGGTTTGTCGACCTTTTTGTCGGAAGATTTCTCGGTGAGATTCTCGCTGGATCCGGGCTCTTCCTCGTCGCTCGCGTTGTCCTTCCCGCTCTGGTGCGCCAGGCGCGTCCGCAGCGTTCCGGCTTTGACGGCCGTGTCGCTGCCCCCGTCGTTGAGCGCCCGCTTCGCGAGATTCGAGACGGTGTGCAGCAGATCGTTGAAGGACGAGTCCGCCGGCGCTTTCGCCCCGGCGCTCTTGCCGGAGCGCGATGTGCCCCGCATGTTGAGGCTTTCGGCGAGACCCGAAAAGACCTGTCCGGAGGTTCCACTGAGCTTCGTCATGGACGGCGATCCCTGGTGAGGAGTTCGAGCTCGCCGAGCTGCTTCTGCGCGCGAGCAAGCGTTGCGGTCGACGACGCGAGGTCGAGACGCGCCGGCGTGACCGGAGGCTTGTCGGCTGCGGCGGCGGATCCGCCAGCGAACGGCCTGCGAACGTCGAGTGCGAGCTGCACCGTTGCATTGAGAAAGGGAATGTCGCGCTCCGGCAGCTTCGACCGGTCGAGCGCCTTCAACTCGGCGAGACCGCCGTCATATTCGTCGGTGAGCGTCCGCGACAGGCCGCGGAACAAATGCGCCCGTTCGCGATCCGCCGAGGCATCGGCGCTGAGCGTTAGCGCGCGTTCGCCGGCAAGCCGGGTCACGGTCAGCCCTCCGCGCACCATCGCGGTGCGCGCGATCACGAGATAGAGCTTGAGGCGGCTCGCGCGGTCGATCTGCTCCAGCAAAGTGCTGATCCGCGCAAACCGACGCTCGTCGAGCGCGAGGCTCGACTGCGTCAGACCCGTGGAAAAACGCTGCCAGAAGTCCCCCGCATAGACCGAGTTGTGGTAGTGCCGGATATAAGCCAGCGCCAGGAACTCGAACTTGTCGAAATCCTCGGCTTGCCCGACCAGCAAGATCTCTCGCCGCAGGGCTGCCTCCTCCACCAATGTGCCCGGCAAGAGCAGGCGCGCGTCATCCAGACGCTCGATTGCAAGCGATGCCTCGGCGCGTGCGAACAGCGCGCCCTGGACCAGCGCGAGCTGTCCGCCCAGGCCCGACGGAATCGTCCGCGGCTTGACGTCCTTGAGCAGTTCGCGCGCTTCGTCCTGACGACCCTCGACATAGGCAAGCGCGCCATCGAACAGCCGTCCATCGACGTTCAGCTTGTCTCGCGGCAGCTTGCGGATGATTTGCGGTGCGCCGCCGCTGAGCAGATAGATGACGGCGGCCTGGCCGTTCTGCGAACTACTCCACACGCCCGGATCGGCGGCGAGAAATTTTTCGCCGATCTGCCGGATCAATGCGCCGTGGCTACCGTGTGCCGCACTATCGCCGTTGGCGATGCCGTCCTGCACGGTCTGCAACGCCCGAACGAGCTCATACGGCGCGCTCGATGTCGATGCCGCCGGGGCTGGCGTCGGTGCCGGCTCGGCGAATGCGCCTGCCGCCGTGAACGGCAGCAGCATCAGCAGCGCGGCGCGGAGAAGAGGCCAGATCAAGGACGCTTCTCCCGGACCATGATCTCGATCCGGCGATTCTGCGCAGCCGCGGGATCGTTTTGAAGCTTCGGCCGCCGATCGGCATAACCCTCGACATGCTCGATGCGCTGCGCATCGACGCCGGAGCGGACCAGCATGTAATAGGCCATCTGCGCACGGGCCGTCGACAGCCGCCAGTTGTCGTAGGTCTCCGAACGGTACGGCCGATTGTCGGTGTGGCCGCGGACTATGATCACGCCGGGACGCTTTGTCAGCAGCGGGCCGATTTTGTCGATCACACGGATGAGTTCGGGCCGCGGCTCAGCCGAGCCGACCGCGAACATGCCGAAGTTCGCATCGTCGGTTAGGCTGATCAGCAGGCCTTCCTCGACCTGACGCACCTCGGCCACCGGTCCCGCGCCGGCCTTGACGTCCGACAGCGCATCCGCGATCGCCGACTGAAGCTGTTTGACCGTTAATTGCTGGGCCTGAACCGCGTCGCGCGGCTCGGATTCCTTCGTCGCATCGTTGGGACGCGGCTGCGCGGCGGCATTGGCTTGATTACCAGCTTGGGCACCCGGCTGCGCGCTCCCTTCGCGTGAGAACAGCGACGACGCGGGCCCCGGCGGCAGCAGAGGCGACAGGCTTCCGGACGACGCGTCGCCGTTCGGAGCCACGCTTCCGCCGGCATCGTCCTGCCTGGCTCGGCGTGCCTGCGGCTCGCCCTGGCCTGTCCCGGACGCAGTGTCGCGCGTGGACGCATTCGACTTGAACTCGGGCTCTGGCTTGGGCTTGGGTTCGCCCTCGATGATGCGATCGGCATCCTTGGTCGCCTGCGGCGCAAGCTTCCAATAGCCGGGATCGAACGGATCTCGGTAGGCGTCGCCTCCCTTGAGGCCATCCTCTTCGGCGGACGTCAGGGCGCCGGCGCGCCGCTGGCCCGAGGCCTGGTTCGCACTGCTGGCGATCTCGGCGAGCGTCGTATAGGGATCGCGGAACAGGACCTTCTCCTCGTAGAAGGGCGGCTTCTCGGCCGTCGGAGAGTCACCGCGACGTTCCTCGCTCGGTCCTCCCGGCTGGCGCCTGCCGTCCTGGCCGTCGAACGACGACGGCTCCTTCTTGGAGAGATCCTTGAGTCCCTTCGGGGCAGGTGCGTTCTCCGCGAGCTTGATCGGATTGAAATAGCTCGCGACCACCTGCTTCTGATCCTGGTTGAGTGCATTGATCAGCCACATCACCAGGAAGAACGCCATCATCGCTGTCATGAAGTCCGCATAGGCGATCTTCCAGACGCCGCCGTGCGGTTTCTCGTCGTCGAAGGCGCTCCGCCGGCGGATGATGACGAGTTCTGACTTGACCTCATTCATGACGGACTACCGGCGCGCCTCTTTCAGGCGCTCGCTCCAGGCTGTGATCTGCGTCTCGATCACGGTCTGGTCGGCCACGACGCGAACCTCGAAAGTATCGGCGGCCTCATACTCGAAGCCGGTTCGCCGCGCCGTCCCGAGCTGCGTCCTCACCAGGTCGAGCAGTTCGCTCGGGCCGGTGACCTTGAACACCGGCACCGGCGAATTGCCGGTCAGCGCCGCAATCTGCTCGACCAGCGACCCGATCGCCTTGTCGCGGACCGCATCGGCGAGGAACGGCAGCAATATCCGCGCAACGGAGCTCGCGATGTTGGTCTCGATTTCGCGGCAAGCCGTCTCGAAGCCGCTGACGACCGCCACCGCCTGCTGGTCGGACCACTTGGCCCGCTCTTCGCCGAGCCGGATCGCGCTGCGAACTCTTTCCTCGGCGATCCTGGACTCGCCCTCCGCGACGCCGGCCGCATGCCCGCGCCGAAAGGCATCATCCAGGAGATTGGCCGCCGGGGCTTCCGCCTTCGGCGCCGGAGGCGGCGACTGAAGCTGCGGCTGCGAATGGGTCTGGGGCTGCGGCTGAGGCTCGCGCCGGGCTTCCTTCGGCCTCGTCAGCACATCCTGGATTTTGGGCGGCGGTGGAGGCGGAGGCGATTTGACCCGCCCGTTCGCGTCGAACTGCGTCAGGAGCTTTCCGATTGCCGCGTTCATGCCGCCTCCTCGCGTCGCATCCAGTCTTTAAGGATCGCTGCCGCCTGCATCTGATCGAGACGGACGATCTGCTCCAACCGCTTCTGCGGCGTTCGTTGCATCTTGCCTTCGAGGTCTTCGACCAGGTTGAGCTCGCTCTCCTCGCTGTCTGCCAATGCAAGGGCGCCGGCGGCCGCCTCGAGCTGGGCAGCTTCCGCGGCCTCGGTCTGCTCCTGCGCCGCACGATGGGTCAAAATGCCGTTGACTGCAGGACGAAGTCCGAACCACACCAGCATCGAAGCGACGGCCAGGATCGTGACCGCGTTGATGACGCTGCCGAGCTGCTTGTTGATCATCTCGACGAAGCTGATGGGCGGCACCGGCGCCAGTTCGCGCGAGCCTTCGATGAAATCGACGGCCGTCACCTGGATCTGGTCGCCGCGCGCCTTGTCCAGCCCGCCGGCCGTGGCCGCGAGTTGGCTGATCTCGGCGAGCTTGCTGTCGACGATGGCCTGGTTGCTCTTGTCGCCGAGGTCGGCAATGAGCCGTCCACGGTTCACCAGCACGGCAATGAACAGCTTCTTCACCGAATAGCCGTCGCTCACCGTCGTCGTGGTCTTGGACGAGACCTCGAAATTGGTGACGTCCTCGCGGCGAGTCTTGTCCTCGCTGGAATTCTTGGTGCCGCCGGCGTTCACCTGCTGGTCGGGAAGATTCTGCTGCACCGTGGTCGGCTGCGAACGATCCGCGTTCTGTGACTTCTCGTTCTCGCGGACATTCCGGACCGAGCGCTCGGCGCGGCTTTCGGGATCGTAGACGGTTTCGTTGATCTGCCGCTTGTCGGTGGAGAGCTGCGATGCAACGCTCACTTCGAAATTGTCGAGGCCAAGATACGGCGTCAGCGCCTTGCGGATGTTCTCCTGCACCATCCCGCCGACCGTCTTCTGCAGGCTCGCCATCTTGGTCGGAGCAGCAGTCGCCTCGTCCTCTTCGGCAAGCAGCATCGAACCGTCGGCGTCCAGCACCGTGACCTTGTCGCGAGTCATGCCCGGAATGGCCGCCGCGACGAGATGACGGATCGACTGCGCCGTGCGTGCCTCGATCGCGCCGTCGGTGCGCAGCACGACCGATGCCGAAGGCGGCTGCTGCGTCGCGCGGAACGACCCCCGCACCGGCATCACGATATGCACCCGCGCCGCCTTCACGCCCTTCATCAACTGCACCGTGCGGGCGATTTCGCCTTCCAGCGCCCGGAGCTTGGTGACCTCCTGCATGAACGAGGTCAAACCCAGCGACCCGATCTTGTCGAACAGCTCGTAGCCGGAATTTGCGCTGGTCGGCAGCCCCTTCTCGGCGAGCAGCATCCGCGCTTGCATGGTCTGGCTCGGACGCACCGAGACCGCGTCGCCGGCGGTGTTGACGTCGAAGGTAATGTTTTGCTCGCGCAGCGCGGCACCCATGCGCGTCACGTCTTCGCGGGAAAGGCCCGTATAGAGCGTTTCGAATTCAGGCCGGCTCAGATAATAGGCGCCGCCCACGACGGTGACGAGAACGGCGAAACCGATCAATCCCAAGGCCATCAGGCGTCGCGGCCCAAGCTCCAGCAGATTGTTGAGCAGTTGCTGTATCTGCGCACGACTGAACAGCATGTGACCTCATACCAATGCGAACGTAGAGGACACTCTGCTGCCAACCTTGTCTGAAGGTTGCGCGAGACCACGAATGTGTCGGTTCGCAGGCGAGGCGTTGCAATTTTACAAGAGACTGAGTGACGCAATCGCGCGCGTCGGCAACAAGCGGACGGCCGGTCGCATCGCGGTGCGATCGGCGACGGCGTGTTGCCTGGAAGGTGGCGTCAGGAGGTCGATGTGAGCACGTCGTGTGCCGTCAGATCCGCCGTTCATGGCGGAGACCGTGCTCCCTGAGGAGCACGGTCGTTTTCGAAGCCGCGGCCTAGCGGAACAGCGACAGGATGCTCTGGCTGTTCTGGTTCGCGATCGAGAGCGCCTGAACGCCGAGCTGCTGCTGGGTCTGGAGCGCCTGAAGCCGGGTCGATTCCGCGTTCATGTCGGCGTCGACGAGCTGGCCGACACCGCGGTCCACGGAGTCCATCAGGGTCTTGACGAACTCAGTGTTGGTCGCGAGGCGGTTCTTGACGGCACCGAGATTGGCGGCGGCCGAGGCCACCGAGTTGATGCCGGCGGTGACCTGCGCGATGTAGCCGTCGAGCGTGGTCTGGTCAGCTGCCGAGTCGGTCAGCACGGAGATGCTCATCGTGTCGATCGACGGAGAGGTCGAACCGGCCGTGTCCAGAATGCCGCCCTGCGCCGAGGTGTAGAGCGAGTAGTTGGCGGTGGTCACGGTGATGGAGCCGATGGTGGGCGTACCGCCGACGCGCGAGTACGACGACACCAGGTTGAAGGTCGTCGGCGTCGTGGCGGTCGTGCTCAGCCAGTTGATGCCGTTGAAGGTCGCCGAGTTGGCCTTGAGCTTCATATCCTGCTGGATCTGGGTGATGTCAGCCTGGATCTTGGTACGGTCGATACCAGCGGTCTTGGCTTCGACCAGCAGCGCCTGGAGCTTGGTCAGGCCGGAGTCCTTGTCGCCGATGACCGAGGTCAGAGCAGTATATTCCGTGTCGACGGTCGCAGCCGACAGACCGAGCGAGTCGGAAACCGCGGAAAGCGCTGCGTTGTCGGAGCGCATCGACGTCGCGATCGACCAATAGGCGGCGTTGTCTGAGGCGGTCGAAACACGCATACCGGTTGAGATCCGGTTCTGCGTCGTCGCGAGCTGCGAGCTGACGTTGCGAAGGGTCTGCAGCGCGGTCATTGCAGACGAGTTGGTGAGGAGGCTAGAACCCATTTTGATGTCCCTTTGGAGATTGGATTGAGCTGGGGACATACCGGACTTGCACCGGTACGGCAGGGCGGCATCATGCCTTTGGGCTGCGCAAAAGCGTCAAGGCCCAACCTGTCGTAACGGCGACGATAGCCCGCGAAGCTTGTGCGGGGCTTGTGGCCCTGTGTCTTGACCGCAACAGGGCAGCCGAAATTACGGCGCGCGACGTCACGGCCAAGCGAAAGGGCCGCGCGTCGCGAGAAGCGCGGCCCGCCCCGGATGGTTCGAGGTTTAGCGGAACAGCGACAGGATGCTCTGGCTGCTGTTATTGGCGATCGAGAGCGCCTGCACGCCAAGCTGCTGCTGGACCTGGAGGGCCGACAGCCGGGTGGACTCCTGGTTCATGTCGGCGTCGACGAGCTGACCGATACCGCGGTCCACCGAGTCCATCAGCGACTTCACGAAGTCCGTGTTGGTCGAGAGGCGGTTCTTGACGGCACCGAGATTGGCGGCGGCCGAGGCAACCGAGTTGATGCCAGCGGTGACCTGCGCGATGTAGCCATCGAGCGTGGTCTGGTCAGCTGCCGAGTCGGTCAGCGCGGAGATGCTCATCGTGTCGATCGACGGAGCGGTCGAACCAGCCGTGTCCAGAATGCCGCCCTGCGCCGAGGTGTAGAGCGAGTAGTTGGCGGTCGTCACGGTGATGGAGCCGATGGTGGGCGTGCCGCCGATACGCGAATACGATGACACGAGGCTGAAGGTCGTCGGCGTCGTGGCGGTCGTGCTCAGCCAGTTGATGCCGTTGAAGGTCGCCGCACTGGCTGTCGCCTTCATCTGCTGCTGGATCTGGGTGACGTCGGCCTGGATCTTGCTGCGGTCGATACCGGCGGTCTTGGCTTCGACCAGCAGGGACTGGAGCTTGGTCAGCCCGGAGTCCTTGTCGCCGATGACCGTGGTCAGAGCGGTATATTCGGTGTCGACGGTCGCGGCCGACAGACCAAGCGAGTCGGAGACCGCCGAGAGCGCGGCGTTGTCGGCGCGCATAGACGTCGCGATCGACCAATAGGCAGCGTTGTCCGAGGCGGTCGAGACGCGCTGGCCGGTGGAGATGCGGGTCTGCGTGGTGGAGAGCTGCGAGCTCACAGACCGCAAGGTCTGGAGTGCGGTCATGGCGGTCGAGTTCGTAAGCAGGCTTGACATTGCGAATGTCCCTTTATGTACGCGTTACATTTTCACGAGGGGACATACCGGGCTTTCACCGGTACGGAGGGGCGGCATCATGCCTTTGGACTGATATGGGTGGGTCCAACCCGCCGTGCCGCATTGCTAACACGCCGAATCTTGCGCGTAGATTAAGATCGGCTTGAATTACGCTGTAAAATCAGATGGTTAACAGTACCTATTGCTAACCATAGGGCGGTACTTCTCGCTAACCATAACCATCCCTCTGGCGCTCGTTGCCGTTACGAGAACGACCGCACCAGCCCGGAGGCGAGCAGGTTCCAGCCGTCGATCAGCACGAAGAACAGCATCTTGAACGGAAGTGCGAGGATCGTCGGCGGCATCATCATCATGCCCATCGACATGGTCAGCGTCGCCACGATCATGTCGATGACGAGAAACGGCAGGATGATGAGAAATCCGATCTCGAACGAACGCCTGAGCTCGGAAATCATGAAGGCCGGAATGATGACGCGCATGTCGACGCGCTTGTCGTCGAACTTCCTGCGGAAGCTCTCCGCGGCCAGCGATTCGAACGTCTGCAGATCCTTGTCGCGAACATGGGCCAGCATGAATTCGCGGAACGGATCGGTGATCTTCAGATAGGCCTCTTCCTCCGATATCTCGTTCTTCATCAGCGGCTGGATGCCGGTTTCCCAGGCGCGGTCGAAGGTCGGCGCCATCACGTAGAAGGTCATGAACAGCGCGAGGCTGATCAGCACCAGATTTGCCGGCGTGGTCTGGAGGCCGAGACCGGCCCGCAGGAACGACAGCGCCACCGCAAATCGCGTGAAGCTCGTCACCATGATGAGCAGTCCCGGCGCCACGGACAGCACCGTGATCACCGCCATCAGCTGGATGATCCGGCCGCTGGTCGAGCCGTTGCCCGGCGGCAGCAGCGAATTGAGGTCCGGAATCTGGGCCAGTGCCACTTCGGGCAGCACGACCAGGAGCAACGCAAGCAGCAGGACTCTCAGTTTCACTGAATCACCAACGTCTCAATGATCAATTCGCGGATCTTGCCCGAGGAGCGGATATTGGCGCGTTCGGTCAGGTCGTCGCGCAGGTGCTGAAGCCCGCGCGATCCCTCGAACTGCGCCACCGTCGCCGACCGCAGATAGGTGACGATGTCCTCGCTGACATGGGCCGCCAGGATGCCGGCATCCTCGTCGCTCATGCTCTCGGTCACCATGGAGGCTTCGATGCGGGCCCAGTTGTTGGCCGGCGCGCCAAGATTGGTCACGATCGGGGACAGCTTCCTGAGCCGCGCGCTGCCGGCGTAGCTCGAGGCAAGAGGCGGCGGCGTGGCGGTTTTCTTCGCATCGGCGACGCGCTCGGCGGCCGCAAACAGATGCAGGCCGGCGAGCGCGCCCGCACCGATCGCGATCAGGGTCAACACCAGGATGGCTGCAATCAGGCGCATGACGTCCCCTGCCCCCGCGACGCGGCCCGACGGTCGCGCATCTCAGAACGGTGCCACGGCGTCATAGATCCGGTGCCCCCATCCAGGCTGCTGCACGTCAGAGAGATTTCCGCGACCGCCATAGGCCACGCGTGCCTCGGCGATCTTCTCGTAGGAGATCGTGTTGGTTCTCGAGATATCACGTGGACGCACGATGCCGCCGACGTTGAGCACGCGCATTTCCGTGTTGACCTTGAATTCCTGCGAGCCGCTGATCATCATATTGCCGTTCGGCAGCACGTCGGTGACGATGGCCGCGATCGACAGCTTGATATCCTCTGTGCGGTCGATCTGGCCGTTGCCCTTGATTTGGGTGTTGGTGTTGAGGTTGGCGCTCGTCGAGCCCTTGTCTTGCCATCCCGCAACGTCCATCAGCCAGTCGAGCCCGAACTTGATCTGCGAATCTCGCGAGCGGCCGGTCTTGTTGTCCAGCTTGGCCTTGTCCTGCATCGAGATGATCACCGTCACGACGTCGCCAACGCGCCGGGCGCGGGGATCGCGGTAGAGGTCGGTGCCATCGTCCCAGGTCGAGCGATAGCTGACGGGCGAGTGCATACGGGGCGTCACGGGAATCGGATCGGCCTGCGTCCTCAGCCCGCTCCCGACCGGCGACAATCGCGGGCCAGTCAGGACCTCGGCCGGATCAGTGACGCATCCGGCAAGCGAGAACAGCGACAGGATGAGGATCAGGTTCTTCATCTATTTGGTCTTTCCGTCGTCCACGCGACGCATTCCGCCGAGCAGATCGGCGAGGTGCGCCGCGCGCCCCGTCTCCATCTCGTTGAAGATTGCGCTCGAGCTCCTCGGGCTGAGCTTTGCGAGCACGGCCGCAGCCGTCTCGTCTGCCATTCCGGCGATCTGGGTTGCGGCGGCATCCGGCTTCATGCGCGAGTAGATCTCGACGACGCTCGCTTCGGCCTTCTTCAGGAAGTCGTCGCGCAATGCCATCCACTTCTCATATTCCGCGCGCTTGGCCTCGACCTCGGCGATCCGCTCGCGAAGCTGGTTCTCGGCCTTTTCCAGCTCCTTGAGCTGCCAAGCCAGCCTTGCATCGACGGCGGGGTCGGCGACATTGCTGCAGAACAGGGCGACTTCGTTGTCCGCGGTTGCAGCGGCCTGGGGCGGTACCGGCTTCGGCGGCGCCGTGACGCTGCCGGGCTTGGCCGGTCGCGGCGCGGCTGTGGCTGCCGGCGCGGGCTTCTCGGAGGCCGGCACGGCACCCGTGGTCGCGGGTCCCGAATCTTCGGCTGCCCACGCCGTCGCTCGCATCGATGCATTGTCGCTCGGGATCGACGAGATCGGCTTCTGCGGGCCAGGCGCGCGGGCGCGTGCGAAGGACAGCAGGTTGAGCGGCTTCGACGGCTTGGCCTCATCCAGCGCCAGAACGGGCGAAGCGCTCGCGAGCGCGGAGGCCGCGACCAAGAGGAGGAGTTTGGCTTTATGATCCAGCTTCAACATCGGCCCGCGTACGATTCTCGGTCGAGAGAGCATTGAGCGACCAAGCTTGCACGGCGCTTACGCGTCATTGCACGATGACATCCGCCTGGAGGGCGCCGGCCGTCTTGATCGCCTGGAGGATCGCGATGATGCCGGATGGTTTCAGGCCGATCTGGTTCAGGCCGCGCACCAGGCGCTGGAGATCGACGCCGCTCAGGATCGCCACCTGCGATCCGGCTTCGTTGGCCTCGACCACGGTCTGGGGCACGACCACCGTCTGCCCTTTCGAGAAGGGCGCCGGTTGCGACACCACGGGAAGCTCGGTGACGCGGACCGTCAGATTGCCGTGCGTCACGGCAACGGTCGATATCCGTACGTCGCGTCCGATCACCACGGTGCCGGTACGTTCGTTGATCACGACCCGCGCCGGCGTGTCCGGCTCTACGGTCAGCTCGCCGATTTCGGCGAGGAAGCGGACCGGTCCGATATGGCGCGGCTTCGACAGCACGATGGTGCGGTAGTCGCGCTCGAAGGCGATCTGCGCGCGGTAGCGTCCGCCCGCGTAGCGATTGATGGCGTCGAGGATTCGCGTTGCGGTGACGAAGTCGGGGTTCTTGAGCTCCAGCACAAGATACTCCATTTCGTGGAGGCTACCCTGCACCTCGCGCTCGACCAGCGCGCCGTTCGGAATGCGGCCCGCGGTCGGCGTGCCCTGGCTGACGTTCTGGGCCTGACCGCCCACGCTGTAACCGGCGACCGTGACCGCGCCTTGCGCCACCGCGTAGACCGCACCGTCCGCCGCGCGCAGCGACGTCATCACCAGGGTGCCGCCGAGCAGCGAGGTCGCATCGCCGAGCGACGACACGGTCACGTCCATGCGCTCGCCCGCACCGATCGAGGGCTGCAGGTCCGCGGTCACCATCACGGCCGCGACATTGCGCGTGCGCAGCGTCGTCGGACGCGGCGGATTGTTGGTGCTCGTGGTCTCGTTCCGGACATTGATGCCCATGTTCTCGAGCATCGATTGCAGGGACTGCTCCGTGAACGGCGCATTGCGGAGCGTGTCGCCGGTGCCGTTCAGGCCGATGACGAGGCCGTAGCCGACGATCTGGTTTTCGCGCAATCCCTTGATGTCCGCGATGTCCTTGATGCGGACGGCGGCCTGGGCGCTGGCGGCGGAAACGAGCAGGACGAGCGCAAGCAGGACTCTGGTCATGACCCGTCCACGACCTTGACGGTGCCGTCCGGCTGGACGACGCCCCTGATGATCACGCCCGTATCGGTATTTCGTATCGGGATGAGCGCGCCGGGCGCACCCGACTGCATCGCTGCGCCGTAGGTCACGATCGACAGGCCGCTGTCTTCGACCACGACCTTGACCATCGCGCCGCGGGCGACCGTCCAGGGATCCTCCACCGAGTTGGTCGGGATCGGCTGGCCGGGGAGCAGCGCGCGACGCGCCATACGGCCGACCAGGACCTGGCGTCCTTCGATGAACATGGCCACGCCGAGCACGTTCGGCGCGAAGGCACGCTCGGTAATCATGTCGTCACGGATCAGCTCGCCGGCGCGGATCGAGACGGCCGGCACGGGAAGCCGCTTCTCCTCGGCCGCGGCGGGACGCGCCGAGACGAGAACCAGCAGCACGGCGGCCAACCCGCGTATGATCGAGCCCATCCTGTTCAACATGGATACACCGGAACTAGCGCATGCCCTTCGAGACCGTCTGGGCCATTTCATCCGAGGCCTGGATGACCTTGGCATTCATTTCGTAGGCACGCTGGGCAGAGATCAACTCGGTGATTTCCTTGACCGGGTCGACGTTCGAGGCTTCGAGATATTGCTGGTTGATCTTGCCGTAGCCGGAATCGCCGGGCAGCCCGACGACCGGCGTGCCGGACGCCGTGGTTTCGCGATAGAGATTGCTGCCCAGCGGTTCGAGGCCGGCCTCGTTGGCGAAATTGGCGAGGTTGAGCTGGCCGATCTGCCTCGGGTTCACTTCCGTATCCAGCTTGGCAAACACCTGTCCGGTCTGGTTGACCGTGACCTGGACCGTTCCCTGCGGCACCGTGATGGCGGGATCCAGCAGATAGCCGTCGGTCGTGACGAGCTGGCTGTTGGCATTGGTGTTGAACGAGCCGGCACGGGTATACTGCACCTCGTTGTTCGGGCCGAGCACCTGAAACCAGCCGCGGCCGTTGATCGCCATGTCGTAGGGATTGCCGGTCTGCGTGAGCGCGCCCTGGATGTGCAGCTTGCGGATTGCCGCCGATTTGACGCCGAGCCCAAGATTGGCGCCTTCCGGAATCGGCGAGGAGCCGCTGGTGTTGGCAACGCCCTGCATGCGGTCCATCTGGTAGAACAGATCGGTGAACTCGGCACGCGCCCGCTTGTACGACGTCGAGTTGATGTTGGCGATGTTGTTCGCGATGACTTCGATGTTGGTCTGTTGGGCGTTCATGCCCGTGGCCGCGATAGCAAGCGATTTCACAGCGTCACTCCTTGATCAGATCGACATCCGAACGACTTCTTGATAGGCCTGCACGACCTTGTCGCGAACTGCGACCGCCGTCTGCAAGGCCTGCTCGGCCGACATCAGTGCCTCCACGACGCGCCGCGTCGATTCCTTGCCCTGCATCGCCGAGATCGAGGCCGCCTCGCCCGCCTTCAGCGTCCCGATCGCGTCCGTCGTCACCTGCTTCATGACCGATTCGAATCCGACGTCGCCGCCGGACTGGATCGCGGGCGTGGCCGCCGGCGAGATGGCCTGCGTCTCGGTCGCGCGGCTTGCCGCCTGCGCAGTTGAGATCGCAGTCGATGAAATCGCTTCAAGCATTGTCAGCTCCTCAGCAGGTCGATGGTCATGCCCAGCATCGACCTCACCTGTTTCACGACCTGGAGATTGGCTTCATAGGAGCGGTTGACTTCCCGCATGTCCGCCATCTCGATCATCATGTTGACGTTCGGCAGCTTGACGTAGCCGGCCTTGTCGGCAGCGGGATGCCCCGGCTCGTACTCCACGCGGTACGGCGTGGTGTCGACGCCGATTTCCTTGACCTTCGCCAGCTGCGCGCCCGAGGCGCGGTCCATCGCTGCATCGAAGGTGATCGTCTTGCGTTGATAGGGATCGGCGCCGGCGGCACGCCCCGTCGACGTCGCGTTGGCGAGGTTCTCCGAGACGATGCGCATGCGCGTCGACTGCGCTTCGAGCCCGGAGCTCGCGACCGTCAACGAGGATTGCAGTGAGTCCAGCATGTCAGTTCACCTCAGGTCTTCGCGCTCGACAGCAGCATGCGGTGAAACGACCGCACGATAGCCGAGTTCATCGAGTAGTCGCGACTGACGTCGCTGCCCTTGATCATTTCCTGCTCGAGACTGACGGAATTGCCGGAGTGAACCACGTCCCAGCTGTCCTTCTTCGCGGTCGCCCGCGTGTCGCTCTCGCCTGGGGAGAGCTGCAGGTGCGACGGCGACGTGGTCGCCAGTCTCACTGGCATGCCGTCGAGCACCTTGTTGAAGGGTTCGACGTCGCGCGCCTTGAAGCCCGGCGTGTTGGCGTTGGCGACGTTGGTGGCGATCGTCGATTGGCGGAGCTCGAGGTATCGCGCCTGCGACGATGCGAGTTCGAAGAGATAGAGCGGTCCCACGGCAGCACCATTCTGGTTCAGACGGTGTAACCTTAGGGTCGCAAGCTTTCGTCAGGCTGATGGAACAGACGCCGTCCTCGGAATTCTACTGGACCTTCTCGGATCGCGGCGTCTGCTTGGACTGCAGGAAGTAGATGATCTCGGCGACCGGCCGGAAGAACTCCGCCGGAATCACCTGGTCGACCTGAACCGCCTCGTAGAGCGCGCGCGCCAGCGCCTTGTTCTCGATCACCGGAATTCGGTTCTGCTCGGCGACTTCGCGGATCTTCAGCGCAATCACGTCCATGCCCTTCGCCACGACGATCGGGGCCGGATTTTCTTCGCGATTGTAGCGCAGCGCGATCGCGAAGTGCGTCGGGTTCGCGATCACCAACGTCGCGCGCGATGCGGAGGCGATCATGCGCTGGCGCGAGCGGTCGCGCGCCAGCGAGCGCAGGCGCGCCTTGATCAGCGGATCGCCTTCGGCCTGCTTGTGCTCGTCCTTGATCTCCTGCCGCGTCATGCGCAGCTCGCGCCGCCAGTGGAAGCGCGCCCAGGCGAGATCGACCGCGACCAGGACGATGGTCGCGATGCAGATCGCCGAGACGATTCGCATGGCGATATTGAGAATCATCTCCGGCAGCGCGACCGGATCAGTGTACATCGCCTCGAACGCCTTCGCTTCCGACGAGCGCAGAACGAACACGACGACGATAGTCACCGCGGCGAGCTTGAACAGCGACTTGGCGAACTCGACAAGGCCCTGCGATCCAAACAGCCGGCTCCAGCCGCTGAGCGGCGAGATTCGCGATAGATCCGGCGTGATGCGCTGGAGCACCAGGCTGGGAGCATTTTGCAACAGCGAGGCTGCCAGCCCGAACGCCGACAGAGTGACAACTAGCGGCACCAGGAATCGCAATGCCTGAAGGCCTACCACGGTGAGAAGATTGAGGGCGTCGGCCCCGGTGCTGAGAGGGAAGCCGTCGGGATCGTCGAGAAAGCCCGTCAGCATCGGCGTCAATTGCTGCACGCCCTGACCGATCAGAAACATCTGGATCACCATCAGAGCCGCCATCGACGCGAAGATGGAAGCCTCCCGAGAGACCGGGATTTTGCCCTGTTCGAGCGCATCGCGGACTTTCTTCTCGGTCGGCTCTTCTGTCTTGCTCTCCTGATCGGTTGTTTCTGCCATGCCGGTTCAGCGGTCAGCGGAAGACCAGCTCATCCTCCTGCTCGGGGTTGAGCTCGATTTCGCCCTTTTCCGCGAGGTCGAGCGCGAGGTCGGTGATCACGCGCCGCGCCTCCAGCACGTCGCGCTGGTTCGACGGTTCGCCAATGGCGAGTTCGTGCTCGACAACCCGGCGGACGCGCGAGGCGACCGAGGACAGGATCATCTCGCGGAAGTGCTTGTCGGTGCCCTTCAGCGCGATGACGATGCGATCGGTCGGCACCTGGTCGAAGATCATGGTGCGCGCCTTCGGCGTCAGGTTGGTCACGTCGTCGAAGGTGAAGAGCAGCTCCTTCAGCACTTCGGCCGACTTCGGCCGCTTCTCCGACAGGCTCTTGAGCATGTCCTCGATGTGTCCGCGCTCCATCTTGTTGATGATGTCGGCGACGCGGGCATAAGTGTCCGCGCCGAGGTTGCGGGCGAAGTTCAGCGTCAAATCCTCATGCAGCGTCTTCTCGAGGACCCTCAGGGCGTCGTCGACGATCGGCTTGAGGCTGAGCACGCGCCGCATCAGCTCGTTGCGCAGGCTCGACGGCAGCTGGCTCATGACCTTGGCGGCGCAGGACGGCTTGACCTTGGACAGGATGAGCGCCGCGGTCTGCGGATGCTCCTTGGACAGGTAGCTTGCCAGCGAGTTTTCCGACACCGACGAGACGCGGTCCCACACGGACCGGCTCGAATTGCCGAGCAGGTCCGACATGATGGCCGAGACCTGGTCGGCCGGAAGCACGTCGCCGAGCACGGCTTCCAGGCCGCCGAGGGTGCCGAGAATGTTGGCGCCCATCGAGAATTGCTGGGCGAACTCCTCGACGATCGCTTCGAGTTCCTGCGCCGTGATCGGCCGCAGCTCGGCCGCGGCCTTTGTAACGGTGCGGATATCCTGCGGCTCGAACTGCGCGAGCACGCTCGCGGCCGCCTGCCGGCCCATGGCGAGCAGGAGTGCCGCGACCTTCTCCGTCCCGCCCAGCGTGGCAACGCCTCGCTGCTTGATGGGAGCCATGCCGACCTGTGCCGCCATGGTCAGGTATCACCCTGTCCCAACGGCCCGACAATTTCGGTGAGCGAGACGCCGAAGCGGGAATTGTCTTCTTCGACCACGACCACCTCGCCGCGGGCGACGACGCGGCCGTTGACGACGACGTCGACAGGTTCGCCGACCCGATGGTCGAGCGGAACCACCGCGCCGCGGCCGAGCTTCATCAGATTTGCCACCGGAATGGTGGCCGATCCCAGCACCACCTGCATGGTCACGGGAATGCGCAGAATGGCATCGACATTGGCGAACTTGCCGGTCTCCTCCGCAGTGCGCGCGGCGATCTCCGCCAGCCGCTCCAGCGGAGATGTCTCGGTATGCCCCTCGTCGGACGCCGATGCTGACTCATAATCGAAGGATTGCGCCATCTGGTATCGCCTCTTGGTATTTCCACTCCCGGAGCGCCGCGACGTTCCGACCGTATTTATTCCGCCGGTTTCGGCTTCAATGCTTGTTCACGTCGGCGCCGCCCGCGGTCGCCGCGGATCCGAGCCCACTCCTCGCATCGAGCGCCGCGATCGCCTCGTGGGCCTGATCGATCTTCGTGCTCAGCACGTTGGCGAGCCGCCCGAGATTTGCGGTAGAATCATGCGCCGCGGTGATGACCGTGTCGAAGGTGCCCGCCGTCTCCTGGACGATCGTCGAGAACTCGCCCTGGTAGCTGCGCAGCCGCGCCAGCTCACGATGCATCCGGGTCACCCGCATGCTGGTGAAGGCGAGCGCGATCAGTAGCACGGCATCAACGAGATAGGATATCATCGACGAACTCCCGTTTCTGATCGACGGGATCTGCCACCTGCATGGCGTAATAGCCATCAAGCTGGCCGATCTGACACCAGAACAGCACCTGGTTGTTGCTCTCGAGCCGGGCCAGCGTGCGCGGCGTGGCTTCGAGCTCGAGCACCTGCCCGACCTGGAACTTCACGACGTCGCCGAGCGAAATCATCTTCTCGTCCAGCACGGCACTCAGCGTCACCTCGGTGCGGTGAACCTCGGTCTCCATCTGCTCGCGCCAGCGCGGATCGGCCGCGCGGCCGTCGCTGACGACGACGGTCGCAAGCTTCTGCCTGAGCGGGTTGAGCGCGGAGTGCGGAATGATGAGGAACATCTGACCGCCGCGGTAGAGCGCCTGCAGCATGATGTTCGCGCAGATCGACATGTTGCCGCTGCGCCCGATCGCCAGCGACGCCATGGCGGTCTCGACCCGCTCGACGCGGAAGGTGACGTTGGAGGTGCCGGCGAAAGCGGATTGCAGCGCCTTGGCGAACCGCTCGAACAGCGCCTGGACCAGGCGGATCTCGATGTTCGAGAAGCTGCGCTCGACGTCGAGCGGCGGTTCGGCGCCATCGGAGCCGAACATCGCCTCGACCATCGTGAACACGAAGTCGCGGTCGAGCATGATGATGATGCGGGAGTCCCACTGCTCGGCATATAGCACGGCCGCAACCGCGTTGGCCTCGTAGTCCTTGACGATGTCGCCGACACGGTCGTTGGTGATGCCGTTGACCGAGAAATAGCATGGCGTTCCAGCCATCGGCTGCAGGCTGTCCGTGCACGATGCCGCCATGCGATCGAAGATCACATTGAGCATCGGCATGCGCTCGATCGAGATGCCGGCGGCGTCCAGCAGATAGTTCGGCAGCGGCTTGCGCTGATCGACGTCGAGGGCTTCCATCATGATGCGCGCGCAGCCTTCGGTTCAACCTCGGTCACGACCGGCTTGGGCCCCGCGATCGTCTCGTTCTCGACGACGTCGATCGAGGGCCGCTCGGGGCTCGCGATCATCTTGCGGCCGTGCTCGACGGCGATCTGCGGCATGGCGCCGTTCATGAACGCCAGCAGCGTCTGCTTGACGATGATGTAGGGCCGGCAACGCTTTTCGCGCGTCATCTTCACCTTCATCGCGAAGGGCGAAATGATGCCGTAGGACAGGAAAATGCCGGCGAAAGTGCCGACGAGGGCGGCGCCGATGAAGCCGCCCAGCAGCTTCGGCGACTGGTCGAGTGCGCCCATGGCCTTGATGACGCCGAGCACCGCGGCGACGATGCCGAGCGCAGGCAGAGCTTCCGAGACCACCACCAGCGCGTGATAGGGCGCCAGCTTGCTCTTCACGATGGTGTGGATCTCCTCGTCCATCAGCGCTTCGATCTCGTGCGTTCGCGCATTACCCATGATGATGAGACGGACGTAATCGCAGATAAACTGGAGCAGCGACGGATCTCCGAGCACGCTCGGGAACGCCTTGAAGATCTCGGAGGACGCGGGATCGTCGATATGCGCCTCGACCTCGTTGCGGCCCTTGCCCCGCAGCTCCCGCATCAGCGCGTGCAGCGCGCCGAGCAGATCGAGATAGTAGCGCTGGCCGGGCACCGCCCCCGTCACTGCCTGCACGCAGGCAAGCCCGGTATCCGCGACCGTCTTCCAGGGATTGGCCATGATGAAGGTGCCGGCCGCGGTGCCCATGATGATCACGAACTCCCACGGCTGCATGAGCACGCCCAGATGCCCGCCCATGGCGGCGAATCCGCCCAGCAGTGCCGCTACCGTGATGACGATCCCCACGAAACTGCCCAACGCGCCGCTCCATCACCGATCCCATCGGGAATATCTAGTCGGCGAGCCTTGCGCGAGGCTGGCTTCCCCCTCGCCAGCCTCGCGCAAGCGATTCACGGCAGCTTGGGACGACGTCGCGAGAGCGGCCAGAGGGGCGCGGGTCATGCTATCCACCATCGCGGACTACACCAGACTGACCAAGGACATGGGCAAGTCGCTGACACAGGTCGCGACGCAGCCGGATGTCAGCCGCGATACCGATTACTTCCTCAGCCACATCGGCAACGTGAAGACCATCGACGACTTCCTGAAGGACTATCGCCTCTATTCCTACGCGATGAAGGCATATGGCCTCAGCGACATGACCTACGCCAAGGCGTTCATGCGCAAGGTGCTGACCGAGGGTATCGCCGATAACAAGACCTTCGCCAACAAGCTGACCGACACCCGCTACCGGCAATTCGCCGCCGCGTTCAATTTCGCCGCCCTTGGCGACAAGGCGACACAAACCGCCGCGGCCACGGCCGGCACGGCGACCCAATACGTCACGCAGACGATGGAGGAGAAGGCCGGCGACCAGAACGAGGGCCTGCGGCTGGCGCTCTATTTCACGCGCAAGGCCTCCACGATCACCAATTCCTACCAGATCCTCGCGGACAAGGCGATGACGCAGGTGGTCCAGACGGCGCTCGGCCTGCCGTCGACGATCAGTTCGGCTGATATCGATGCCCAGGCCAAGATGATCACGAGCAAGATCAAGCTCACCGATTTCCAGGACCCGGCCAAGGTCACCAAATTCGTGCAGCGCTTCGCGGCGATGTGGGATGCGACCCAGGCCCAGAGCGACACCTCGACCAACCCGGCGCTGGTCCTGATCGGCGGCGCCGCACCGTTGATCAGCATGGATAGCAACGTGCTCACGACACTTCAGAACATCAAGTTCAACAGGTAAGTCATGCAATCGGCCCTCTATGTAGGATTGTCGGCGCAGGTCGCCCTCGAAAAGCGCCTCCAGACGATCGCCAACAACGTCGCCAACGTCAACACGGCGGCGTTCCGCACCGACGTGGTGAAGTTCGAGACGGTGCTGTCCAAGGCGGGCGCGAACCCGGTCGCCTTTTCCTCGCCCGGCGACAACATCATCTCGCGCGAGATGGGCAGCATCACCGAGAGCGGCAACCCGCTCGACGTCGCCGTGGTCGGACAGGGCTGGATCGCCTTCGCCGGTCCGAACGGCACGGTCTATACGCGCGACGGCCGCCTCCAGATCGCCGCCAACGGCGACCTTCAGACCGTGTCCGGCTTCCCGGTCATCGATTCCGGCGGCGCGCAGATCACCCTCGATCCGAACGGCGGACCGGTCTCGATCGCGCGCAGCGGCGCGATCACCCAGGACAACAACGAAATCGGCACCATCGGCCTGTTCAACATTCCCGCCGACGCCAATCTCGACCGCTACGGCAATTCGGGCGTCACGCCCAACCGGCCTGCGACAGCCATCGCCGACTTCTCCCGCGACGGCTTCAAGCAGGGCTATGTCGAGGGCTCCGGCGCCAATCCGATGATGGAATTGACGAAGCTGATCGCGGCCTCGCGCGCCTTCGACGGCACCAATTCGATGATCGAGGGCACCGAGAGCTCGCTCCAGAACGCAATCCGGACGCTGGGCGAACCCGGCAAATAGACTGCGCTCCGCGCGCAATGAGGTTGGACGGTTTCCTTGAACGCTCTTCGGCAACTTGAGTGGGCGCTGCTGGAGCTTCAGCAGAGCACTCCCCTGGCAAGCGTCAGCGGCGCGATCTCCGAGATCGCGTCGACACATTTCCGCGTCTCCGGCCTGTCGCGCTTCGTCAGGCTCGGCGAACTGATCGGCGTCAACTCCGGCGGCAAGCCCCAGATCGGCGAGGTGGTGCGGATCGACAGCGAAGGCATCATCGCCAAGCCGTTCGACCGGCAGTTCGCCGGCGGCCTCGGCTCGGTCGCCTACCGGATGCCCCCACTGTCCTTCGCGCCAGATCCGAGCTGGAAGGGCCGCGTCATCAACGCGCTCGGAGCGCCGCTGGACGGACAGGGCCCTCTCACCCCCGGGTCGCGTCCGGTCTCGGCCGAGGCGGAGGCGCCTTCGGCCATGAAGCGCGCGCGGGTCCACAAGCCGCTGCGCACCGGCGTACGCGTCATCGACCTGTTCGCCCCGATCTGCGCCGGCCAGCGCGTCGGCATCTTTGCCGGTTCCGGCGTCGGTAAATCGACGCTACTTGCGATGCTCGCCCGCAGTCAGGGCTTCGACACCGTCGTGCTGGCGCTGGTCGGCGAGCGCGGCCGCGAGGTGCGCGAGTTCATCGAGGACGTGCTGGGCGCCGATCGTCACCGCGCCGTCACGATCGTGTCGACGGGAGACGAGAGCCCGATGATGCGACGACTGGCGCCGAAGACGGCCATGGCGGTCGCCGAATATTTCCGCGACCGCGGCGAATCGGTCCTGCTCATGGTCGATTCGATCACCCGCTTCGCCCACGCAGCCCGTGAAGTTGCGCTCGCCGCCGGCGAGCCCGCGGTCGCACGCGGCTACGCACCCACCGTCTTCACCGATCTGCCGCGCCTTCTGGAGCGCGCCGGCCCCGGCGAGGAGGGGTCCGGGACGATCACCGGGATTTTCTCCGTGCTGGTGGACGGCGACGATCACAACGAGCCGATCGCCGATACCATCCGCAGCACACTCGATGGACACATCGTGCTCTCCAGGCACATCGCCGACCAGGCGCGCTACCCGGCGGTGGACGTTCTGGGTTCGGTCTCCCGCCTCGCCCATAACGTCTGGGATCCCGAAGAGCGCGAATTGGTGAGCAAGCTGCGCGCCATGATCGCCAAATACGAGGACACGCGCGACCTTCGCCTGATGGGCGGATACCAAACGGGACGTGATTCGGGGCTCGATCAGGCGGTCGACATGGTTCCGAGAATCTACGGCGCGATGAGGCAGGACGCCTCGGCTGCGCCAAGCGCCGATCCGTTTCGCGAACTGCGGGATATGCTCAAGGGCGACTAGCAAGTCTCAACTTGGGTCGGCCGCGAGGCGCCCGCGATCGCACCTTGCGCGTTGTTTTCGACAGGCGATTGTGCATGCCGCCACGCTTACAGCGCATGCGCCTGCGCGACCGTCTCCGGTTTCGGCCGTGATCTTCTCCACCGTTCGGGTGAGGCAGCCGCGCCGAATGCGACTCCATCCTCCGGCCCGGACAACCGCCGCGTGTACTTCCTGTGAGTTCCCTCGGACAATTCTTGGCAGAACGCACAAGTTGTGGATGACATGCCGACGCACATCGTCGTCGTGCACAAGCTTCGATCAACTTGCATCAACGACTGCCAACAATGGGCCGTGCAATAAAACTGTCGCATAGTCGCGTGCATGTTGCTGGTGGGACAGCGTATTGCGTTCACCATCATGTGTCCCCGAAGCGCGAGATTGTCTTGAACGTTACATTCGCCTGCGACGACATCCTGTCTCCGAGAGGGTCTCTACTTGATTTTGTTGAGAAGCTCATTCATCGTTTCGTCGAAGATAAGAAACGTCTGCGTGTGACTTGAACCTTAGGGGCTTCGGTTGAACTACTCCGATCCATCGTCTGCTGGCGACGGCTACTCGGGCTCCCGTGCGACGACGCCGCGAATGGCATACCATCAGCAACACCGCTTCCCGCGCCATAGCTTGCAATGCCCATCGGTCCGGGTCGGGCCCCGGGCAGTCCGTGCCTTCATGCGAGAGAAGAGCACGGTGCATGTATCGGACATTGCCGGTGCTGCAGCTTCTCGCGAACGGCTGGTGCGCAACGATCGAAGGCGGCTCCGGGGCGCCGCAAACGTTTTTCCCGGGGCAAGGTAGGAATTCATGCCATTGGCAAGAGAAGCCGTGGAGCTGCTGGTTCAGGCGGCGAGGGCTTGGTATTTCGAAGGCAATCAGCATGGGTTGCGCGATCGAGAATGGATGGCGCTGCGCTTCCTCGGCCGCGCCAACAGGTTTTCGCGCACGCCGTCCGCGCTGGCCGGCTTCATCGGCGCCACCAGGGCCACTGCATCGCAGATCGTGAAGACGCTGGAGGGCAAATCCTTCCTGGTGCGAAAGCCGTCGCACGAAGACAAGCGTTCTGTCGTGCTGCACGTCACTGCGCAGGGCGAGAAGTGCCTGAGCCAGCACGATCCGATCAATCACGTGCTGAACGCGGTCACCGCGCTCGGACCCGACGAGTGCGTCAGGCTGCGCGATTCGCTGCGCGAGATCCTCAATCACCTCGACGCGGCGCATCAGCGGCTCGATGCCAGCATCTGCCGAGACTGCATGTTTCTCGCCGAACGCGGGCCGGGTACCGGCAAGGGACGCGCAACGGCCGAATTCATGTGCCGGCTGTATCGCGCGCCGGTTTCGCTGGAGGAGACCGAACTGCTCTGCACCAGTTTCGAGCGCACCCGCGACCGTCCCAAGATCGAGGAGCACCTCGACCGCGCGCGCGTCGCGAACCAAGGGTAAGGCACGCGTTATTTCCGCGCGCGGATTCTGCGCTACTTGCGGAAGATTGCGCAGCGTTGGCGAGAACGAAATGTGGCGCACACTCCGTCAAACCGTCATTGCGAGCGCAGCGACGTGTCCGCCGAAGCTTTAGCGAAGGCGGAAGCAATCCAGAATCCCTCCGCGGCGGCCGACTGGATTGCTTCGCTGCGCTCGCAATGACGGCGTATGAGACGACGGCTTCGTCCTCCCAGCACCACTGTCATTCCCACGAAAGCGGGGAATCCAGTGCGCCGCGGCTTCTCGGTTCAGTCATAAACTGTCTCGGAATACTGATCGCCCGGTCAAGCCGGGCGATGACAGGGAGTGTGTAGCCGCAGACACGGCTTCGCGTCCTCGCGGCGTGTTTCGCCCGAGCTTTGCCTGGTAGCTCCACCCTCTTTTCCAAGAGGGCGCAGGGAAGGCCGGGTGCCGGCTGGCACCCGCGGTCCGCTGCGCGAAAATGTAGCGCAAGGAAACCGCACAGCAGCATACAGGTGTAGCCAATCACTCGGCCTTCCCTGCGCGATGGTTGGACGGCTTATGCCGTGCTCTCCCGGGAGCCGAGTTCTCTTTGGCCTCCCTCGCCTTCGCGAAATTCACCGGCACCGCGCCGGTTGACGCAGATGCCGCATTCGCCAGGGCTTGACCGTAGCAACGACGGCCAGGACCACACGGTTTTGCCGTACGCACGGCCCGCCATTTCGCCGCAGTTTTTCCAGCCCTGTCGACGGAGCCGGAAACTTACAGACGAGACGAAGCCTAGCAGCGCCGCTCGTCGGAACGAAGCCTTGGGCTCACGGAGAGCAATCCGCCCTGCCCTTGGCCACTCGCACCCGAACGCTGCCGCGTCCACCGCAAGCCCGGCTCGCGAACGTGACGACCACAAGATCGCCCCTCAAGGATGAGCCGGGATGAGCGACACATACGCCAAAACCGAATTTCGGTAAAGTGGAATATTTTTGCGGCCAACGATTGACAGAGGAGCGACACAGGCGCGGTCCCGTAGCCCGGATGGAGCGCAAGCGTAATCCGGGAAGGTGCCAGACACCGCGCGAGCGGCCCCGGATCGCACTTGCGCTCCATCCGGGCACCGGGGCTTCGCCGTCCTACATCATCTGCTTTGCGCAAAAAAAACACCCGGCGGTTTCCCGCCGGGTGTTCGTTCATGTGTTTCGACAGATCTTACCAGTTGCGCTGAGCGCGGAGGATCATGGCGATCGAGTCCTGGTCCTTCAGTTCGTAAACCGCGGCCGGCTTAGCGGTAATAACGTTCGGGACGAGGCCAACCGTACCGGAGTACTTCTGGTCGAGGTGGGTCCAGGAGACGTCAGCCGAGAACGTCAGGTTCTTGACCGGGGTCCAGCGGGTGACGACACCGAGCTGGCCGATGGCGAAGTCCGGGTTACAACCCGTCACACCGGCCAGGCCGCCGAACACGCCGCCAGCACCGCCGGCGCCGCAGAGGGTGGTCTTGGCCAGCGTGCCGAACTGGGCCTGTGCGTAGGCACCGTACAGCGAGGAGTTCCAGTATGGATCCCAGTTGTGGGTGTAAGCGCCGCGGAAACCCCAGGTCTTGACGGTTTCCTGCGAACTGCCGGTCACGAACACCGTATCGGGAGCGCTGGCGAAGCCGATGCTGCCGTAAGAGCCAGCAATGCCCGAATTGCCGTACAGCGCGTAGCTGCTGCCCGACAGATTCTGGAAGTTGTAGCGGGTCGCACCGTCGGTGTAGACGCCCTGGATGTTGATCGTGTCACCCGCGCCGGTCGGGATGTTCTTGATCGACAGAGCGAGCTGAACCGCCCAACCCCATTTGTCGTCGGGGTGGCCGGTCGGCTCGGTCGCGCCGTAATAACCGACGTGGTTGTCATGCGCAGCCACCGACGCCTGGAACAGGCCCCAGGCCTGGTCGACACGGACCGTACCAACAAGGTTCGGCGAACGAGTGCCGCCGATCGCGTTGGTGCCGTACGAGCCGCCGATCATGCCGCCCGCGGTCGCGCCGGTCATGTTGACGTTTCCGGCCTGATAGTAGGCCGAGACGTCTTCAGCCGAGAACGACGCCGTGATGCCCTGACCGAAGTCGGCGGTGTAGGTGAACTGGTTGACACCAGTGACCGTGCCGCTGCCGCCGACGAGGTTGTCGGTGATGTTGCCGGGATAGTTGGTCCAGGGCGCGTCGAACTGCGACACGGCCTTACCCATGGTGAAGCCGGCGAACTGAATGAAGGCGTAGTACACGCCGAGTGCGCCACCCGAGGTGTTGCCGTCGGTGCCGTTGACCGAGCCGCTACCATTCGAACCAACGAGGCCGGTGCCGGCAGCGTTGAGACCGAGCGTACCGCTGTACTGGGTTGCGCCCGTTGCCGACCCGGTCGGGGTATAGTTGCCGCTCGTCCAGGTGAAGACGCCGTCGAAGAAGGTGCGGACCACGCCGTATTCGGTCGCTGTGCGGGTGTCGATGTTGAGGTCTTCACGAGCGCGGAAGGTGTAGTAGTTCATCAGGCGGTTGCGAGCACCGGCAGTGCCGCCCTGGTTCGGATTGAAGTCCGAGTTGGTGTTGAAGTTCGCGTCAGCGCGCACGTAGCCGCCGAGCTTGATGCAGGTGTCGGTGCCCGGGATGTAGTAGAAGCCGGCGCCGTACAGCGAACAGATCTTCACGTATTCGACCGCCTTGGCCTTCACGGGAAGATCGGCTGCGAACGCCCCGGAGGCGGCCATCAGGCCGGCAGCCGAGCCGAGAAAGAGTGTCTTCGTCAACTTCATTAGTAAACCTCCAGGTCGGTTCAGGGGGCTCGGGTCCTCGATGGACGCCGCTTTACCCTCTCAATTTCGATCAATTCAGATCCGCACGAAGGTCCGGACTGAAACGACAGCGAGGTGCCCCCCCTCCGTCGTGGCTTCACATATAGTTTATAAAAACAACTGCCTCAATTTATTGATTTGATGAATCGACAGTTCCGGCCGGGATGTGGCTTAAGAGCAACAGCGGCGGCTTTGGTAGCGAAGATTCCATATAACCAAACAAGAAAAGCCCTCAGGGGGCATCCCGAGGGCTTCTTGGAGGTCTCGCATCGCTGTCCATCGAGCGGGTCAAGAGCAGCGAAATAGAGTACGATAGTCGATAATAAAATTAATTGTTCTTTGCAAGCAATAATTTGTCCTGTGATTTCAGCTGCGCGGTATCTCCCTGTCGTCGGCGCGCGATTTTCGAGACGCTTCCAAGATATCCCATTAAAGATGGCTCATAGAACAAATGGGGAGGGAGCCACATGATCGAGAAGAAACTCGACAGGGCGATTACGGACTTTATCTGGAACGTCGTTGAAATTCATTCCCAGCTGGAGGACATCCACACCAGCTGGGCCGGACTGCTGGGCATTACCGAGCCGCAGTGGCTGATCCTGATGGCAATCACTGAACTGGACCAGGGGCGAGGTGTCGCCGGAATCGACATCGCAAACAAGCTGCGGGTCCACCCGGCCTTCGTGACCAACCAGACCAAGGCCCTCGAAAAGGGCGGCTTCCTATCGCGACGGCCGGCAGCAGACGACGCACGCTACGTCCTGATGTCGCTCACCGCAAAGGCGACCTCGGAGATCGAAAAGCTGTCCAAGAGAAAGCTCGCCTTGAACTCGACCATGTTCAACGAGCTCGACGAGAAGACCTTGGCCGATCTGAATGCCGCGCTCGCAACGATTGCGAAGAATGCCCGGTTGGCCGCACGGTTGCTGGCCATCGACGCCTCCTGACCCCCTGACCTCAGACGCGGAACGTGCGCCTCGATCAATCCCCAATCTCTTCTCGCCTTCCCAATCTCTTGCGCGGCTCAGAGGTAGGTCACAGAGCCCAGCTGGGGGGCAATTCCGAGTTTGCTGTCGAGCCATTCGAAAATGAAATCGTCCACCGCGATGAAATTCTCGACCTCGCCCAGGGGGTGCGGAATGCAGTTCGGCACGACGGTCGCGCAATCGGCTCCGGCCTGCCGATAGCCGGCTTGCAGTTCGAGAGCATCCTCCTCCCAAACCATTGAGCGGCTCCCGACGACCATCAGAAGTGGGCAAGGGATCCGACGCGACGGCGGCAACGAACCCGTTGAGGTCCCGTCACGGACCGTCTGCTCGACGCCGATCATCCAGCGCAGCGATGCCCGGCGCATGACCGGCGTCGCAATGCCGCCGTCGCCCACGACGGCAGCCATCCTGCGATCCAGGAGGGCAAGACGGGATGCGTGACTGGCGGCCGCCCCCTCGCCGTAGACCGCGATCTGCTGCGAATCGACGTCCGGACGCGCTTCCAGGTAATCCAGCCAGCATTGCAGAATATGCGCCGGCTTGAAGGGGCTGCGACCGGATGAATTGCCGGTATCAACGAGCAGGAGTGACATGTTCCGTCGCCCGGAGGCCGGCAACAGCCTGCTCATCATCGAGCCCAGGGTGATGTCCTCGTCGCTGACACAGATAACCGCGGGTGCGAAAGACCGATCGGGGAACGCCGGCAGAAAGTAGCCCGCAAGCGAGCCTTGATCAAAGCAGTCGATCTCCACGCGCTCGATCGCCGAACCGGCGTCCTCCTCGAAGCCCCTCAGGCTGAGTCCGACCTTGTCTACGAGGTCGGTACTCCCGGGATCTCCGGGCCAAGACAGGTTCCTCGCGACTTCAAGGGCCGTCAGCGAGCACAGCCACGCTTCCCGCGCGATCTGAGCTGAACCGGCTGCGCGCACCGATTCGGCGAAGATCCGGTACTCGCCTGAGATCCTCAACCAGTCCGAAATCCACCGATGCCTGTGCGCCTCGCGCACGAGTTCGGTGACGGACAAGCTTTCGAAAAAATCGGACGCGCGTTTCCGCAAGCACGCCAGGCTTCGACCGGCGCCGTCGCACGTGCCGTGAGGCCAATGATCATGTTCCATGACAGTCCCCGAACGGCGCGTCGGCGGTTGCTTGGACTCGGCGCAGCGCTGTCAGCGCAACGCCCTGCATGTCTGCTCGATGCGATATCACGCGTGCGTGATCGCGCTTGCGTCTGCCGTCCCGATGATCGTTCCGCTTTCCCTTCGCGGGCGGGGGCACTGGACCAGACGGACTACAGTCCGAACGAACCGGTCGCAAAGCAAGTCTCACGCCGACTCCAACTCAATCGTCACGTCTCAGCTCCGTTGCTGATACACAGTTTAGGCCCCGCACCACTCTGCCATTTTTTGCTATTCCGCGTTTGCAGTTTTTTGTTGCGGTGGACGACTAAAATTGGAGCTCATTTAACGAGGGAGAAGGCATCGCCTGTGTCGGCTTCCATCATGAATTCCTGATGACGCCGATCCGCCGTGCCACCAATCACGCCAGCGACAAAAGATGCGGCGGGTTGCCGCCTGATCGATGCCGACGCCCTTCGCCACGGGACTTTCCCGCGGTCGACGTCGCAGGAAAACCCGCGCGACGAAATCCTCGATGCCGCTCATCCGCACCCGGCGCGCGAGACGTGACGAGGTATGATCGCGTTCTGGGCGAGCCCGGCGATTGAGGCGTGCAACATTTCTTACTTCGGTAAGCCAGTTATTTGAGCAACTCATGGACATCCAGAACCCGTCGCCGGTGAGGCGCCGTCGCGCTTTCGGCGTCAAGCAACACGCCGGGCCGCCTGCTGAGCCTTCCGTGCCTTGTATCCATTATCCCAGTTGCCATCCCCACGCACTTTGCCTTACATGCCGGCCAAACTCGCCCGCGGATGACGGCCGGGGCTCAAAAATCGCACAAATTGTCAAAGGGACGAGACATGGCGCGTAACATCCTGATTCTCGGGGCTTCCTACGGCTCCCTGCTGGGCACGAAGCTGCTGATGGCGGGGCACAACGTGACCCTGGTCTGCCGCGCCAAGACCGCGGAGTTGATCAACCGCGAGGGTACCGAGGTGCGCATCAAGTTGCGCGACGAGGCGGTTCACCGCGCCATCTTCTCGCGCGACCTGCCCGGCAAGCTCGACGCCGTGACGCCGGCCAATGTGGACTTGTCCCGTTACGACATGGTCGGCCTTGCGATGCAGGAGCCGCAATACACCAACCACACGGTGCGCGTTCTCATGGTCAGGATCGCCGCGGCGAAGCTGCCGTGCCTGTCGATCATGAACATGCCGCCGCTGCCCTATCTGAAGCGGATCCCCTCGCTCGCAGACATGGATCTCGAGGAGGCCTACACCAATGCGCAGGTGTGGGAGCGCTTCGAGCCCGGGCTGGTGACCCTGTGCTCGCCCGACCCGCAGGCATTCCGTCCGCCGGAAGAGGCTGCGAACGTGCTTCACGTCGGTCTGCCCACGAATTTCAAGGCATCCGTGTTCGCCGACGAGAAGCACAACAAGGTGCTGCGCGAGCTCGAAGCCGACATCGACGCGGTGACCCTGGACGGCCACGACGTGCCGGTGAAGCTGAAGGTATTCGATTCTCTGTTCGTGCCGCTGGCGAAATGGTCGATGCTGCTGACCGGCAACTACCGCTGCATCACGCCGCACGAGCCGCAGTCGATCCGCGACGCTGTGCACGGCGATCTCGCGCGCTCGCAGACGATCTACGAGCATGTCGACGCCATCGCTCGGCGTCTCGGCGCCGATCCGCAGGACCAGGTACCGTTCGCGAAATACGCCAAGGCTGCCGAGAGCCTGCTGAAGCCGTCATCGGCCGCACGCGCGGTGGCTGGCGGCGCGCCCTTCATCGAGCGCGTCGACCTGCTGGTCAAGCTGATCTCGCATCAGCTCGGCGCGCCCAATGCAGAGATCGACCGCACTGTCGAGACCGTGGACCTGAAGCTCAACGAGAAGATCGTGCAGGGCGGATCGGGCGCGCTGTAACGGGCGCTTCCATTCGCGATCGGACGCGTCGGCGCTTACGCTCCCAAGACACCGGGGCTGAGCGTCGCGCCTGGGGCTGCCACCATGCTCTCACGCAAATGATCGCGCGCGGCACTGTTCCTGGTGTGACGCAAACTCAACAGGAGTGATCGCGAGTCATCGATCACGCGGTCGTGTCGCTTTCAGTTCCCTCCTGTTTTCACCGCAAATATCACGCCTGAATGACACAGAGCCCATGTGGCTCGTCATTTCTAGACGTGGCGCAGCGTGAAAATGCGGCATTTCCGCTCGAACTGAACCAAAGCGCACAATCCTTGTCCGCCGCGCGCTCGAACGAGGTCGCACGCTTCGGACGAGATCCTTCATTTGCGCAAACGCCGCATGCGCGCGCGCCAGGCTCGCCGTCTTGTCTGGCGGATGTGCCTGAGTAACATAGCTTTGCAAGACAGTCTTTACGGCTTTTCCAGACACGGTTTGCAGTCCCCGCGTTCGGATCCAGACAAGAAAAATCGAAGAAAAAGAAGCAATGGACCAGGCGATGCTGAGCGTCGTCCGCGCAGTAGAGGCAGGCGCGACGACGATGAAGGGCGTGATCGACGCCACCGGACTGTCCCGTCTCAAAATCGAACGTGCGTTGAACGCGCTGGAGAAGCAGAAGCTGCTGGTCCGCGACGGCCAGGGTTTTCGCGGAACCGGCCCGACCAGGACAGCCCAGCCTGCCCGACAATGCGGCTCGTGCAATGCCTGCTGCGACATCCTCGAAGTCGCCGCCGTCGACAAGCCGGTGAACCAGCTGTGCAAGCATTGGCAGACGGGCACGGGTTGCACCATCTAGGAGCGCCGTCCCCAGATGTGCCGTTCATTCGTCTGCGCCTGGCTGCAAGGCCATCTCGACGACCACTGGTTTCCCGCGAAGTCGGGCATCATCGTGCCTTTCAGCCAGGACGCCGTCAACGTCACCGTCGATGATCCTTGCCCTGATCGCTGGCGCGAGGAGCCCTATTTCAGCAAGCTCGCCGAGTGGTCGCTGAACGGCATCAAGCGAATCGGAAATCGCGGCTACGCGACGCTCGTCGTCTCCGGCGCCGACCGGTTCCTGCTGCTCGGGCGCACCGTCGTTCCCGAGCCAACGCTGTTCGGCACCGCGTTCATGCCGCTCACCGCCGACACATTTCGATTCTGGCGGGCGACATCCCCGGAGCATCTGCAGCGGCTGCACGAGCGTATCGCCGAGATCGAGCGGATCAGGCAGGAATTCGGCTCCTGCGCCATTCCTTCCGATGAGGACGACGATCCGCAAGCGCCTATCGGCCCGCACTTCTACGGCAATCGAATCACGCCTGAACTCCGCCGTGGGCAACAACGCATGATTTCCGCCATGGTGCTCGACGCGCCGCGACCGGGTTGTTAAGTCCCTGTCCGCGAATGATAGGACTTGAGTCGGGCATGACGGTTGCAATCGAGATGGGGCAGACCACGGCGGGCGCTGTGGCCGCCATGGACCTCGAGGAACTGCTGGCGACCCGCCTCCTGGTGCAGGGCAATTCGGGCTCCGGCAAATCGCATCTGCTGCGACGGTTGCTGGAGCAGAGCGCACCCTGGGTGCAGCAGGCCATCATCGATCCCGAAGGCGATTTCGTCTCGCTGGCGGAGCATTTCGGCCATCTCGTGATCGAGGCCGAGGATCACACCGAACGCGGCCTTCAGGTTGCCGGCGAGCGCGCACGGCTGCATCGCGTCTCCACCGTGCTCAATCTCGAAGGGCTCGACGCCGAAAACCAGATGCGCCGCGCCGCGGCCTTCCTCGGCGGGCTGTTCGACGTGGACCGCGACCATTGGTATCCGATGCTGGTGGTCGTCGACGAGGCGCAGCTGTTTGCGCCTGCGGTCGCGGGCGAAGTCTCGGACGAAGCGCGAAAGCTTTCGCTCGGCGCGATGACCAATCTGATGTGCCGCGGCCGCAAGCGCGGGCTCGCCGGGATCATCGCGACCCAGCGGCTGGCAAAGCTCGCCAAGAACGTCGCGGCGGAAGCGTCCAACTTCCTGATGGGCCGCACCTTCCTCGACATCGACATGGCGCGCGCCGCCGACCTGCTCGGCATGGAGCGGCGGCAGGCCGAATCGTTTCGCGATCTCGAACGCGGACAATTCATGGCGCTCGGCCCCGCGCTGTCGCGACGGCCCCTGCGTTTGAATATCGGCACGACCGAAACCCAGCCGCGCAATTCCACGCCGCGGCTGATGCCGATGCCCGAAGCCGCACTCGAAAACATGCGCGCCGTGATCCTGGCCGCGCCGCCCCCCGATGCCAGCCGGCCGCAGCGCCGGCCCGCGCCCGATCTGCTCGAGCAGCTCCGCGCCGCGAAGGCTGCGGCACCGGAGATCGGGCCCGAAATGATCGAGGTTCCGGTCAGCGCCGAGGAGCTCGCCGAACGGCGCGAGCGCGTGGATCGGACCCTTCGTGCCGTGCTCGCCGCGCCCGACGCCGGTTTCCGCGCGGTCGGCGTGCTGTACCAGGAGTTCGTGGTCCGCTGCCGCATCGAGGGCCTCGGCTCGGCGGTGCCCGACCTCACCGAATTCCGCCGCATGCTGACGCGCGCACGCGCCGGGCTCGGCGCCGAGCATGCCGAGGACGACGCCTGGCAGGATGTGTCGCTCCGCGCCTCGATCCTTCCCGACGACATGCAGGGCGTGTTCATGATGATCGCGCGCGCGGCGAAAGAAGGCTGGCCGTGTCCCGGCGACGCCGCCATCGCCCGTGCCTACGGCTCGCACTCCCTGCGCCGGGCGCAGCGCCTGCTCGGCTACATGGAAGAGCAGGGTCTGATCGTCTGCCAGCTCGACGGCGCCGGCCGCCGGATCGTGACGCTGGTAGAACTGGCCTGGGCCACCGCGCCGGGCGATCCCAATGCTGATGATTTACCCGCGGAGCAGGCTCCGAGCGCGGCTTCGGCTTGAGCCAGCGGATTGTCGATCAGGCCGCTTCGGTGACATCGGCGCCGATCAGCGCATCGGCCGCGCGCCGCCGCTCAACTGCAAACATGCGCCGATAGAGCACGACTGAGACGAGCCAGGCGACCGCGAACAGCGCGACCACGGCGAAGCCGACATTGGCGAGCGAGTCGTTGAGCGCGTCGACCAGTGCCCACGCGCCGCCGGACAGGCCGAGCCGGTCCGCGATCAGCCCGAGCGCCTCGATTCCCCCGATCAACAGCGCCACCGCCACGGAAGCTCCTGTGATCGTGAGGTTGTACCAGAGCTTTCGCAGCGGATCGACGAAGGCCCAGCGATAGGCGCTCACCATCAGCGCGGAGTCGGCGGTATCGACCAGCGCCATGCCCGACGCGAACAGCGCGGGGAAAACGAGAACATCGGCAAACGAAGCACCGCGCGCGGCTTCGCCGGCGGAGATGCTGAGCAGGCCGATTTCGGTTGCGGTGTCGAAGCCGAGCCCGAACAGGAAGCCGAGCGGATACATGTGCCAGGGTTTCGTCACCAGGCGGAACATCGGGCCGAGCAGCCGCGCCAGGAGACCGCGACTGGCGAGCAGGGCGTCGAGGCCCTCGGCGTCGTGAATGCCCTGCTCCCGTGCGGTGCGAAACGTCCGCCACAGGCCGGCGAAGATGACGAGATTGATGGCCGCGATCACCAGCAGGAACAGCGCCGAGACCGACGTGCCGATGAAGCCGCCGATCTCCTTGAGCAGGCTGTCGCCACCCAGGGTCACGACGCCGAGCGCGAGCAGCATGGTCGCGACCACGACGATCGTGGAATGGCCGAGCGCGAAATACAGACCGACGCTACGTGGCGTGCCGCCTGCCTGCATCTGCTTGCGCACGACATTGTCGATGGCCGCGATATGGTCGGCATCGACGGCGTGGCGCAGGCCGAACACCCAGGCGAGCAGCGCGGTCGCCATCACCGTCGGCCGGTCACCGAACGCCGCGAAGGCCCAGGCCCACGCCCCGATGTTGGCCGCGATCAACCCGCCGAACAGCAGCACCATCCCGGGCTCGACCGCCCGCAAAGATAATCTCGTCACGTCAATCATTCGGTCCACTGCGCACGCCCATCGCACGAGCGGTATGATCTTTTCATAAGGTGGTCATACTGGCCAGACTCGACTTCCACCCGATGATCGCATATGCGGATTTGCGGGAGGGAGGAGACGACAGCGGACCCCTTACGCGGCCTCGGAGCCGCCGAGATAGGCATCGCGGATGCGGGGATCGTCCTTCAGCGCGCGGGCGGAGCCGGAGAGAACGATCTTGCCGGTCTGGAGCACATAGGCCTCGTGCGCGATCTCGAGCGCGAGGCTGGCGTTCTGCTCGACCATGAAGACCGAGACGCCCTCCTGGTTGATGGTGCGGATCAGCTCCAGCACGCGGTCCACGTAAAGCGGCGACAGGCCCATGGTCGGCTCGTCCATCACGATCATCCTGGGACGGCTCATCAGCGCGCGCGCCATCGCGACCATCTGCTGCTCGCCGCCCGAGAGCGAGCCGGCGCGCTGCGACAGCCGCTGGCCGAGCTTCGGGAACAGCGTGAGCATCTTGTCGAGATCCTGCGCGATCGCCTCGCGGTCGTTGCGCACGAACGCACCCATCAGGATGTTCTCGCGCACGCTCATGTCGGCGAACAGCCGTCGCGCCTCCGGCACCGAGGCGATGCCGCGGCGGACGATCTGCGGCGTGGTAAGTCCGAGCAGCGAGGCACCGTCGAAAGTCACCTCGCCCGAGCGCGGCTTCACCAGGCCCAAAATGATCTTCATCGTGGTCGATTTGCCGCTGGCATTGCCGCCGAGCAGGCAGACGATGTGGCCGCGCGGAACTGATATCGACAGGTCGAAATGCACCTGGGCCTGACCGTAGAAGGTGTTGACGTCGGTGAGCGTCAGCAGCGCATCGGAAGGCGGGTTCGTCATGCCGCGCTCTCCTGCTTCGTCGTCAGGCCGTGGCCGAGATAGGCCTCGATCACCTTGGGATCGCCGCGCACCTGTTCACCCGGGCCTTCCGCGATTTTCTTGCCCTCGTCCATGACGATGACGCGATCGGAGAGGCGCATCACCATTTCGAGCTTGTGCTCGATCAGCAAGATCGTCAGCCCTTCGGCTTTCAGCTCGGCGACGAGCCCCTGCATCTCCGTGGTTTCGGTTGGATTCATGCCGGCGGTCGGCTCGTCGAGCAGCAGCAGGCGCGGCCTCAAGGCGAGCGCACGGGCGATCTCGACGCGGCGGCGGTTGGCGTAAGAGAGACTGTAGGCGGGCTGGTCGATGCGCGGCAGCAGCCGCTCGCCGAAGCGCGCGAGAATGACCTTCACCTCCTCGCGCAGCCGCTCCTCCTCGGCCTTGACGCTGGCGGGGCGCAGCAGCGCCAGACCCAGTTCCAGCAGCGGGCCGATCAGCGGCACGGCCGGCTTGACGGCACGCAGCCGCGTATGGGCGCCGATCAAGACGTTGTCCATGACGCTGAGATTGCCAAACACGCGACCGAGCTGGAACGTGCGCGCGATACCTTCGGCGGCCAGCCGCTCCGGCGAGAGACCCGTGATGTCCTGACCTTCGAAGCGAACCGTCCCGGCGTCCGGCAGGTCAAGCCCGGTCACCAGATTGAACAGCGTCGTCTTGCCGGCCCCGTTCGGGCCGATGATGCTGATCAGTTCGCCTTTGGCGAGATCGAGATCGATGGCGTCGACGGCGGTGAGGCCGCCGAAACGCCGCGTCAGACCGCGCAGGAACAGCATGGTCGTGCTCATCACATCGTCCCCAACAGGCCCTGCGGCCTGAACCGCACCAGCAGCAGCAGCACGATGCCGTAGATCAGGATGCGATACTCCGCCGCAATGCGGAACACTTCCGGCAGGCCGACCAGCGCGACCGCCCCGAGAATCGCTCCGACGACATTGCCGAGGCCGCCGAGGATCACCACAGTCAGCGCCAGGATGGATTGCTGGGTGTTGAAGGTCTCGTGGTTGATGTAGGAATAGAGGTGCGCGGCGATGCCGCCGCTGACGCCGGCGGCAAAGCCGCCGAAGATGAAGGCGAGCGATTTGTAGCGATTCAGGCTGAGCCCATAGGCGCGCGCGGCGATGTCGTCGTCGCGGATGGCGCGAAAGCTGCGGCCGAGATGCGAGCCGAGCAGGCGTCCCTGCAGCAGCGCCAGCACGACCATCACGATGAAGCTGAACCAGTAGATCGAAATCGGGCTGACCAGCTCATAGCCAAACAGAGGCAGCGGCGGAATGCCGGAGATGCCGATCGGCCCGCGCGTGACGCTCTCCCAGTTCAGGATCACCAGCGAGACGATCTCGCCGATCGCGAGCGTCGCGATCGACACATAATGTCCGCGCAGCCGGAACGACGGCGAGATCAGCGCAGTGCCGAGCGCAGCACTCATCAAGCCGCCGCCGATGATGGCAAGGCCGACCGGGATGCCGAACGTGAGCGACAGCAGCGCGGAGGTGTAGGCGCCGATCGCGAGCAGCGCGGCGTGTCCCAGCGAGACCTGACCAATCGTGCCTGCAACCAGGGTGAGGCTCAGCGCGAGCATGCCGAGCAGCCAGGCGTTGATCAGGGTCTGGAGCACGTAGAACGACACAGGCAACAGCGGCAGGATCGCGAAGACGGCGGTCGCGATCAGCAGAGCCCAGCGCGGAATGCGCACCGGGCGGCTCGGCGCGATGAAAGTGCCGGTGAGCGGCTCGGGCGGCGCCTGCCGTGCGCTTGCGAATAGGCCGTTCGGCCGCAGCACGAGCACCACCACCAGCAGAAGGAACGCGAACAGATTGCGGTAGCTGGTGCCGAACACGGCGACGCCGTAGCTCTCGACCAGTCCGAGCAGCAGGCTGCCGATCACCGCGCCCGGCACGTTGCCGGCGCCGCCGACGACTTCGGCGACGACGCCCTTGAGCGTCGCCTGCAGGCTCATCGCGGTGTCGATCTGGTTGTAGTACATGCCGACCAGCAGGCCGGAGACGCCCCCGAGCGCAGCCGCAATGCCGAACACCGCCTGATTGACGCGATTGACGTCGACGCCCATCTGCATCGCGGCGTCGCGATCCTGGGCCGTGGCGCGGATGGCCCAGCCAAGCTTGCTGTAGCGCAGGAACACGAACAGCAGCAGCGCGCTGGTGATGCCGACGCCAGCGATGAGCAGATCGAGCGGTCCGATCGTGCCGCCGCCGATCTGGAAGCGGACATCCGGCAACTGGCTCGGCAGCGCGCGCGGATTGGGCGAGAAAGTCAGCATCACGAGCTGATCGAGCACGAAGCTGATGCCGATGGTCGCCAGTAGCGGTGCGATGCGCACCGAGTTCTGCAGCGGACGCAAGCCGAACCGCTCGATGATCAGGCCCACCAGTGCCGCCGCCGCCGCGACCACGATGATGGTGAGCGGCAACGGCGTATGCAGCTGCACCACCGCGACCCAGCCGATATAGGCGCCGACGAGGTAGATCGAGCCTTGCGCAAAGTTGATCAACCGGCTGACGCCGAAGATCAGCGCGAGCCCGACCGCAACGAGGGCGTAGACGTTACCGACGATCAGCCCGTTGATCGTGTAGTCGAGCCAGGAAGACACGCAGAAATCCCCTCAGGTCGGCTTGCCGTCCCAGAGGGCGAACTGGCCCTTGCGCACGACGAGCTCGGCGTTCATGGCGCCCTTGACGCGCCGGCTCTCGACGTCGAACGTCGCTTTGCCGAAGATCACGCTCGATACGTCCTTCACTTTCGTGAAGGCGTCGCGGATCGCGCGCCGGTCGGCGCCGCCGATCCTCACCACGGCGGCGGCCATGTTCATCGCGTCATAGGAGTAGGCATTGAACGCGTCGGGCTCCTGTCCGTTGTACTTCTTCTTGAAGCCCGCGATGAACGTCTGCACCTCGGGGCGCGGATCTTCCGGGAAGTAGCGCGTGCCGACATGGACGTCCTCGACAGCCTCGCCGCCGAGCTCCAGGAATTTCGGCGAGTAGACCGAACTCGCGGCGCAGATCACCTGCTTCAGCCCGACCTGCCGTGCCTGGCGCGCGATCAGCGCACCGTCGGAATAATAGGAGATCAGGATCAGCCCGTCCGGATTGGCGTCGCGGACGCGCACCAGCGTGGAGCGGAAGTCGCGCTCCTCCGCAATGTAGCCTTCGGTGACGGCGATTTCGGCGCCGTGTTCTTTCGCGGCCTTGACGAAATAGTCGCGGCTGGTGCGGCCCCAATCGGTGTTGAGGTGCAGCACGGCGAGCTTCTTCAGGCCGAGACGTTTCACGGCATAAGCCGCCAGCAGCGGCTGCTCGTCGGCCTGGCTGACCGAGGTGCTCCACATGAAGTCGCCGCCCTTGGTGAAATCGGGATGCGAATTTGTGAATCCGAACTGCACCAGCCCTCCGCGCTGATAGATTGGCGAGGCCGCCATCGAGGCGGGACTGGAGAAATCGCCGAGCTCCATGACAATCCTGGGATCGGAGACGAACTTCTGGGCGATCGCCACCGACTGGCGCGGGTCGCTCTGGCTGTCTTCGAAGCTGTAGGCGAGCTTGCGGCCGTTGATGCCGCCTGCTGCTTGGATCTCGTCGAGCGCGAGATCAAAGCCCTGCTTCCACTGCGTGCCATATTGTGCATTCGGGCCGGTCAACGGACCGCTGACGCCCAGCAAAATCGGTTCGGACGATTGAGCAAGCGCGGCGCGCGAGAAGGCCGCTCCCGCCATCATGGCGGCAAGCGAGCCCTTGACCAGGGTACGACGATCGATGTTGCTCATGGACGGCTCCATCCTGTCAGGTGTTGAAACAACCAGCAATTTCCATGCCGGTGAGGTTGGCTATTTCGAGGGCTCGCCGAGCGACAGCATCAGCCGGTTCGCCCAGTTGAAGAACGACGCGCCGTTGATGACGTCGACGATCTCGGCATCGTCGAGACCGGCGCAGCGCAGCTCATCGATATTGTCGGGGCCGAACGCGATCGGCGTCGCAGCCAGCGCCACCGAGGCCTTGACGACCGCATTCCAGCGCTCGCCGAGATCGGCGCAGACGCCCTCCTCGAGCAGCCGCTGCACATCGTCGCGGCGCTTGGAATAAGTGCTGGCGAAACGCGCATGCACGGAGGCGCAGTAGATGCAGCCGTTGTAGCGCGAGGTCGCAGCCGCTGCGAGCTCGCGCTCGGCGCGCGGCAGGCCGTCGGCAACGTTGTAGAAGATGTCCTTGTCAGTCTTGGTGCGGGCTTCCAGCACCTCGGGATCGCGCACCAGCAGTCGAAAATATTCGGACTTGGAACGGGAGCGATCGACGAGGCCGGCGAAATGCCGCTCGGTCAGCTCGGCTTCGGGCAGCGGATCGATCCACGACACCCAGCCGAGTTCATCCTGGGTGAAGACGACGGGCGGATTGACGTTGTTTGCAGCGCTCATGATCGCGATCTCCTTAGGCGCCGGCCGCAGCGTTTGCGCTGCCAAGCGAGGCGCCGAGCACGCGCAGTCCGGTGACGACGCGCACCTGGAACGACAGGAACGCAACGAGCTGAGAGAACGTGACGATTCCGGTGTTCGACCAGCCGGCGGCGAGCAGCGCCTTCATGTCGGCCACGGCCGCATCGCGCGGGCGGAACACCAGCAGATGCGCATGCTCGAATGCCGCAATGAGCCGGGCGCCGAGCTCGGGCTTGCGCTCGGCGCTGACGCGGTAGGCCAAGCCGGCCTTGTTCTCGACCGACAGCGGCCCGGCCGGAAAGGCGCCGTAAGGGCCCGAAGTCTCGCCCCGCGCGATTTCAGCCTCGATTGCCTCAATCAGGCGCGCACCGGCGATCGCAGTTAACTTCGCCCGATAGAAGGCAGCTACAGTCGGCTCGCGGTGAAGACCGATCACGAAGAACGCGACTGCCGCCCGCTCGACAAGCGAGACATCACCGGCATCGATCGGCTCGAACAAAGAGAGATAGCTCTTCTGCGCGTTGTCGCGCGCCTGCAGGCGGCGCGCGCGAATGGCGTCGAGGGACGAACCCGGTTCGATCCCGGCGAGCGTGTCGATGATATCTTTCGTAGCCATCATTCAGCCTCTTGCACCTGGTGCAACGCGATTCCGTTCATTCCGACTATCACGCCAGCGCCACATCCGCCGCCGTCCGCGCCCAGCCCAGCGCCGGCGCGACCTTCTCCGCGACCAGCTCGATCGAGCGCAGGATATGGGGATGCGGGGCATCGACCGAATGCGCCTGAAAGACGAGATCGGTCACCCGCTCCAGCGTGGCGTCGCTGCGGAGCGAGGCGATCACGTCGTCGGCCGCCCCGACATGGGTGTCGAACGCCGCGATCATTTCCTCGAGCGTCTCGCCCGGCTTGGCGTGGCCGCCCTTGAGGAATTGCGGCAGCGCGCGCCGCAGCCCGATATCGGCAAGGCGCATCGCCTCAGCGCGGTCGTCGGCGACGAAGACGGTGCGCGAAGCCATAATGCGGGGTTCGCGTCCCGGCGGCAGTGCTTCGAGGTAGGCATCGATGACCGGATTTTGAATCTCGGCCAGCGTTGCCTTCGGCGCCTCCTTGGTTCGAGGTTGGGTGCGCGACAACAACAGGCCGTCGCCCGCCTTGCCGGCACGCGCGCCGCCCGCGACAGAGAACGTCGCCTGCCAGATCCGGTTGTCCAATTGCGGCCGCTGCGGATAGAGCGTGTCGCCACCGTCGAGCGGCTTGCCCGTCAGCGCCGTGCGGACGATTTCCAGATTGCGCGCAAAAATCTCGTTGCGCTGGGCGCTGTCGAGGCCGAAGGCGGCAAAGGCCGAGGGATTGCCGCCGGTGCCGACACCGAGCTCGAAGCGACCGTTGCAGAGCAGATCGAGCACCGCGGCGTCCTCCGCCACCCTCACCGCATTCTCCAGCGGCAAGGTGACGATGCCGGTGCCGAGCCGGATGCGCGAGGTTTGGGCTGCGACGTAGCCGAGAAAGGTGAAGGGGGACGGCAGACCGCCCTCGCGCTCGTGGAAATGGTGCTGCGCGATCCACGCGGAATCGAGGCCCGCCTTCTCGGCGCGCACGATCTGCTCGGCCGCGAAGCGATATCGATCGGCGGGCGGGGCCTCGTCGAGAAGCCGTGTGAAAAACCCCAGGCGTTTCAGGTTTGCTAAGCGTTTCATACGACCCCTGTCGGACGAGGATAGGCCCCGATGATGTCGGTTGCCGCAGCTCCAGACAAGCGGGCATTGCGCAGGGCTCGTACGCTGCCCGCCGGGATCGCCCTGAGCTGAACTTTGGCTGGGCAGACTGCCTACCAGCTCGGCAGTACCGCGCCCTTGAACTTGGTCAGGACGAACTCCTTCACCTCCGCCGTGTGATAGCTGTCTACCAGCACCTTGACCCAGGGCTTGTCCTTGTCGGCCGTGCGAACGGCGATGAGATTGACGTAGGGACCCTTCGGGTCCTCGCGCAGGATCGGATCCTTGACGGGATCGAGGCCCGCCTGGGTTGCATAATTGGTGTTGATCGCGGCGGCGTCGACGTCGTCGAGCGCGCGCGGCGCCTGCGCCGCGTCGACCTCGATGAACTTCAGCTTCTTTGGATTCTCGGCGATATCAAGCACCGTCGGCTTGAAGCCCGTGCCGTCCTTCAGCTTGATCACGCCCTTGTCGCGCAGCAGCAGCAGCACGCGGCCGCCATTAGTCGGATCGTTCGGGATCGAGACCTTGCCGCCCTCGGGGATGTCGGCGAATGCCTTGTGCTTCTTGGAATAGACACCGATCGGGAAATTCACGGTCAAGCCGACGGCTTCGATCTTGTAGCCACGGTCCGCCTTCTGGTTGTCCAGGTAAGGCTGGTTCTGGAACGAATTGGCCTGGATCTCGCCGGCATCGAGCGCGGCATTCGGCACGACGTAGTCGGAGAATTCGATGAGCTGGATGTCGAGACCGTGCTGGGCGGCGATCGGCTTCACGGCCTCGAAAATCTGGGCGTGCGGCCCCGGCGTCACGCCGATCTTGATGGTCTCGGCCGAGGCGCCCGCCGACCATACGACGAGGACGGCAGAAAGGATCAGGGGGAGGCGAAACGACATCTTGGTCTCCATGATCTTGGTCTCCATGACTCAGCGGCAACGACTGGAACCGTATTCGCTTCTCTATGTGGCGAAATCAATGAAATGGAAATCCATATTGGATGCCGGCAGCGGCAGACACCTTCTCAATTCGATACCAATCGGGAAACGAATTCACAGAGATTAGGAATGCTCTGCGCAATCGTGACGGGCATCACGGCGCAACAACAGCCGGGGAGCGAAATGGCGGCGAGATAGCAGCAGGCAATCCAGCCGGGATTTCGGTGCTGGTTGTCGGTGTTGCCAGCATCAGATGATCTGCGCCTACTCGGACCGCCAGGTCGACGGCGACAGCATGATCAGGAAGCAGATCACGGCATAGGCGGCGAGCGATGCCGTCACCATGGTGGCGAGCCCCGCCATGCCGGCGCCGAAGCTTGCCACCGCGATCCAGCCGCCGCCGGCCGCGATCAGGATGCGCGCGACCGAGGACGCGAGCGGGCCGATGGCGCGGCCGGTGCCTTGCACGGCGAACGACGTCACGAAGCCGAAGCCGAGTGCGACGTAGGCCGGCGCGACGATGCGCAAGTAGGTCATGCCTTCGCCCACCACCTCGGCATCGTGACTGAAGAGATTGAGCCAGGCCGTCGGGAAGATCGCCACCAAAAGGCCGATCGTGCCGGTCATAACCATGCCGACAACGCCGCTGATCCAGCCAATGCGACGTGCCCGCGCCGTCTGTCCCGCGCCCATGTTGACGCCGACCATCGTTAGCGTCGCGGTGCTGATGCCGAACAGCAGCGGGATCATGATGTAGTCGAGCCGCGAGGCGATGCCGTAGCCGGCGAGCGCGGAGGTGCCGAACAGGCCGACCGCGCCGGTGACGAGAATGACGGTGAGATTGGTCAGCACCGCATTGAAGGCGGTGGGAATGCCGACCTTCAGCATGTCACCGAAGATTTTTGCGCGGAGCGGCACGATGTGCAGCTTGAGGCCGGTCGCGCCTGAGGCCATGTAGCGCAGCAGAAACAGCATCGCCGCGCCGTAATAGAGGCCGAAGGCGATGCCCGCGCCGCCGATGCCGAACCGCGGGATCGGTCCCAGACCGAAGATCAGCGCCGGCGACACCGGAATCGTCACGATCGCGCCGACCAGCGTCACCAGCGCGGGCACCTTGACATTGCCCGCGCCGCGTAGCGCCGCCGCCTGGAGATTGACGATCCAGACCGGGATGGCGCCGGCGAACAGATAGTTGGAATAGGTGGTGGCCGCAGCGAGGGCACCGTCGGCGCCGCCAAGGGCGCGGTAGAGATGCGGACCGCCGACGATGACGCCGAGCGTGAACACGCCGCCGGCAATCATCGCGAGCACCACGGCATGAAACAACGCGGCTTCGGCATCGTCGCGGCGGCCGGCACCGACCGCGCGCGCGACCGAGGAGGCAACGCCGCTGCCGAAGCCGCCATTCGACATCATGGTCATCAGCATGAAGATCGGGAACACGAGCGCCGCACCGGCCAGCGCATCGGTGCCGAGGAAGCCGACATAATAGGCTTCCGCGATGTTGACCGCGGTTTGCGCCACCAGGACGGTCACGGTCGGCAGCGCGAGCCGGAGCAGCGTCGGCAGGATCGGCGCCGTCAGCAGCGCTGCGCGCCGCTGCTCGGCCGCGCCTGGTGTTGATGCCGCCACTTGGCGGAGCGGAGCGGTGGCGCGAGCCACGATCTGCGGGGCGGACAAGGCCGGCGCGGCGGCATCCTCGACTGACATGGGTTCGATCCCTGGGGTCCCGAAGGGCCGCCGCCGATCGGCCGCCCATTGCATTATGTTCATAATGTATTATTATGATCATAATGCAATGGGCCCGGCCTCACGATTTTGTGGCGGGGTCGCGCAGGAGGCGGGATTGGCGCGCTACGACAAGGGACACAGGGACACGACGCGGCGGCACATCATCGACGTCGCCTCTTCGCAGTTCCGCGAGAGCGGCATCGCCGCGGTCGGCCTCGCCGGCATCATGGCGGAAGCGGGCCTGACCAACGGCGCCTTCTACACGCATTTCGCTTCCAAGGAGGATCTGGTACGCGCGGTGCTGATCGACGCCCTGGAGCGGCGCGAGCAGAGGCACAAGGACAATCTTGCAAACGGCGTCGCGCTCGAGGCAACGATCCGCGACTACCTCTCCCCGCGCCATCGCGACCGCGCGGGCGCCGGTTGCCCGACCGCAGCCCTTGTCGCCGAAATCGCCCGACATCCCAAGGCGACGCGTGATGCCTTCACCGAGAAGACGTCGGAGATCATCGCGCTGATGGCGGCGCAGATGCCGGAAGGTCCGGTTGCGGAGCGTCGACGACGCGCGATTTCGGTCTACGCAACCATGGTCGGCGCGCTGCAATTGTCGCGCGCGGTGAGCGACAGGCAATTGTCGGAGGAAATTCTCGAGAACGCGGTTGGAGCTGCGCTGGCGCTTGCGAATGGGCGGTTCCCCTAGCTCGCATTGGATCGCCGCCTTGGGTCTCTCGCGCGGCGATCCAGCTAGCGCCCCTTGGCAGCCATAGCTGCCGTCCCCTACGTTCGTCATTTCGCCGCAGGGTTTTCTCACCCTGTCGGCATTGCCGCCTCGCCCGTGATGAAACATGATGGGCCTTGGCCGGTGACGACTTGTCTGTGAAGTGGGGATCATCCGATGAACGAGAACGAAATCCGCAAGTCCATCGCTGAGGTGAAGCAAGGCAAGCTATCGCGACGTTCGTTCATGCAGACGATGGCTGCGATCGGGATCGCAGCGCCGGTCGCGAGCCAGATCCTGGTCTGGAATGACATGGCGATGGCGGACGCCACGCTGCCTTACAAGCCGACCAAGGCCGGCGGCGGCGGCCCGCTCAAGATCCTGCTCTGGCAGGCCCCGACGCTGCTCAATCCGCATTTCGCGCTCGGCACCAAGGACCAGATCGCCTCGCGCGTCTTCTTCGAGCCGCTCGCCGGCTGGGACAAGGAGGGCAACCTCGTCCCCTGCCTCGCGGCCGAGGCTCCATCCAAGCAGAACGGCGGCCTTTCGCCGGACGGCCTGAGCGTGACCTGGAAACTGAAACAGGGCGTGAGGTGGCATGACGGCAAGCCCTTCACTGCCGACGATGTCGTCTTCACCTGGCAATACGCCTCGGATCTCGCGACCGCGGCGTACACCACGGGTTCCTACAAGGACATCACGGTCGAGAAGATCGACGACCACACCATCAAGGTGCTGTTCAAGGCGCCGACGCCGTTCTGGGCCGATCCCTTCGTCGGCTCGGTCGGTCCGATCCTGCCGAAGCATCATTTCGGCGATTATGTCGGCGCGAAGTCGCGCGAAGCGCCCGGCAATCTGAAGCCGGTCGGCACTGGTCCCTACAAATTCGTCGAGTTCAAGCCGGGCGACCTGATCCGGGCCGAACGCAATCCCGACTATCACGTCAAGAACCAGCCGCATTTCGACACGCTCGAAATCAAGGGCGGCGGCGATGCGGTATCCGCGGCGCGCGCCGTGCTGCAGACCGGCGAATATGACTACGCCTGGAACATGCAAGTGGAGGAGGAGGTCCTCAAACGCATGGAGGCCAGCGGCAAGGGCAAGCTCGACGTCACGCCGTCAGGCAATGTCGAGTTCATCATCCTCAACACGACCGATCCGTGGACCGAGGTGGACGGCGAGCGCTCCAGCCCCAAGACCAAGCACCCGACGCTGTCCGATCCCGCCGTTCGCCGCGCGATGAACTTGCTGATCGACCGCGAGTCGATCCAGAAGTTCATTTACGGGCGCGGCGGCGTCGCCACCGCGAGCTTCGTCAACGCACCCAAACAGTTCAAGTCGGCCAAGCTGAAATACGAGTTCGACGTCGACAAGGCCAACAAGGTCCTGGATGACGCCGGCTGGGCAAAGGGCGCGGACGGCATCCGCGAGAAGGACGGCAAGAAGCTCAAATTCGTCTTCCAGACTTCGACCAATGCGCCGCGTCAGAAGACGCAGGCCATCATCAAGCAGGCCTGCCAGAAGGCCGGCATCGAGATCGAGATCAAGGCGGTCACGGCATCGGTGTTCTTCTCGTCCGACGTCGGCAACCCCGACACCTACTCGAAGTTCTATGCCGACATGGAGATGTACAACACGACGCAGCCGCAGCCCGACCCGGAGCGCTTCCTGAACCAATGCGTCTCCTGGGAGATTTCCAACAAGGACAACAAATGGCTCGGCCGCAACGTCTCGCGCTGGTCCGATCCCGAGGCCGACAAGGCCTACAAGGCCGCCCAGAACGAGCTCGATCCGGTCAAGCGGGCCGCGCTGCTGATCAAGGTCGACGAAACTTTTTGCGAGGCCAACGTGTTCCTGCCGCTTCTATCCCGCAACATCGTCAACGCAGGGGTCAACAATCTCATGGTCGACATGTCAGGCTGGGACGTCACGACCTGGAATCTGGCGAGTTGGTACCGCAGCTGACGCTTTCCAGCTCAATTGCCAGTTCAATCCTTGCGAGCTCAATCCCTGCCGGCGAATTGACGGTCGAGGTTTGACGCAGTGTCTGCGCTTCTCAGCCGCTTCATCAGCTCATCCCGCTCCTTGCCGTCGGGCAACGCCTCGGCCTTTTCGCGGATGGTCCTGGTGAACTCTGCAAGCCGCTCTTGAAGCGTGGTGGTTTGCTGAACGCGACGCCGCCTGTGCACGATCGGGTCTCCATGTCATGGCACCATGCGGTGCCTTTCCGCATGGCCGATGATAAGAGCGAGCGCAGCCATGTCTGCATCAAATGATATAGTTCAAGCCATTTGGTACCGACGCCCTTTGTGCACATGTGAACAGTCGGAGCTGCCTTCAGCTGCCGGTCCGGAACGAAAATGACGGCTGTTACATTGACGCGGCGAGACAGCACGGACGCGCCATGGGCAAGATATTGATCAGCACCGCCGTCGTAAGCCTGGCGCTCATCATTGCCTTCGCGGTCTATGTCATCACTCTGTGAATTGCCGACAGCAGAAGCCAATGATGGTGCGGCTCGGACATCACCCGCGCGCGCAGCAATCGACCAACAGGTCCCAGATCCGCTGCGCCTCGGCCGGCTTGCGGGCTTCGAGCCCCTTCTCCGGGTCGGACTGCGAGTGGCCCGCCACCGGGTGCGTTTCGCGCGGCACGATCCATCTCTGGGAGATCGGGTCGTACCATTTTCCGATCATCATTTCAGTCACGCCGATCGACTCACCGATTTGATCCTGGGCGGAGCTACGGCTCACGGGCCTCGTCCAATCCCATTCGCCGCGCCTCGCCCATTTTACAAATCGGCTTCTTGCCCGATCGTTCCTGCAACGGCTCAGCCAGGCCGCGCCGGATGAAGCGTACGGGGATGCCGCTCGTGCAGCAGCCGCGCGAGCTCTTCCCGCTCCGCTGGCCGTCCCTTCATGGCGGTCTCGAACAGCGCTTCCTGGATGTCGCGGGGCATGTCACCCCAGACGTCCATCGCCGCTCGTCCGAGCAGGCTCGCAAGATGATCCGCTCCATCGCTCATTCGGCTCTCCTGATCTGGTCACGGGAATGGAACAGCTGCAGCTGTGCGGCGTTCCAGTTCCATCATTGACAAGGAGACGTCGTTTACTGGATTCTTCACCAAGGACATCAAATCGATGGAAGACCTGCTGCTGCACGGGCTGCAGGATATCTATTACGCGGAACAGCAGATCCTCAAGGCGCTGCCGAAGATGATCGATAAGGCGACAAACAAGGACCTCGTCGCCGGTCGAGGCGTACTGGTGAAGACATGCTGGGCGTGGCGGCCCTGCTCGCAGGGCTGCCACGTTCTCGTCGCACGTTCGGTCAGATGAACGGCTTGCCGCCGGTGACCGCCAGGGTCGCTCCCGATGTGTAGCTCGAGAGCGGATCGGCGAGCATGACATAGGCTGTCGCGAGTTCGGCCGGCTGGCCGGCCCGTTGCATCGGCACCTGCTTGCCGAAGTTCTTCACAGTGTCCTCCGCCATCGTCGACGGAATCAGCGGCGTCCAGATCGGACCCGGGGCGACCGCATTGACCCGAATGCCTTTGCTCGCCAGCATCTGGGCGAGCCCACCGGTAAAATTCTGAATGGCGCCCTTGGTCGTGGCATAGGCCAGCAAAGTCGGATTCGGCATGTCGGAGTTCACCGACGCGGTGTTGATGATCGCCGCTCCCGGGCGCATGTGGGGGACCGCAGCCTTGGTGAGATAGAACATGGCGTGGATATTGGTCTCGAACGTCCGCTGCCATTCCTCGTCGCTGATGTCAGCGATCTCCTTGAACGTGTCCTGATGCGCCGCGTTGTTGACGAGGATGTCTATTGCGCCGAACGCCTCGACGGTGCGCTGGATGATCGCGCGGCAATGATCGGGATTGCGGATGTCGCCGGGGATCAGGACGACCTTGCGTCCTGCGCGCTCCACCAGCGTCTTGACCTCGGCGGCATCCTCGTCCTCGTTCAAATAGGCGATGACGATGTCGGCACCTTCCCTGGCATAGGCGATCGCGACCGCGCGGCCGATGCCACTGTCGCCTCCGGTGATAATTGCCTTCTTTCCGGTCAGGCGCCCGGCGCCCCTGTAACTTTCCTCGCCATGATCCGGTCGCGGGTTCATCGCGCGCGTCGAACCGGGCATCGATTGCTGCTGCGGCGGGAAAGGCGGCTTTGGATATTCGGTCATGAAGCGGCTCCAGAGATTTACTCCGCTAACGGAAAGCTTTCGGAAGCGTTCCTCGCTGTTCCATCACGCCTCGTGGCCAAGCCTTACGATGATGTCGCTCCGCAACAGGGCTGGCGCGTCGGCGGCGCCCAATCGCCATAGGCTCTCGCCCGCAACCAGCGCCGGCATGGGCAGTTCGCCGTCCGCGAAATTGGCGACGATCTGCAAGATGTCTCCGTTCGCCGTCCGCCAACGGGCATCCAGGCCGCCCTTACGCTGGTTCTCCCCCAGCAACTTGCAATGAGCCGAAAGGAAACCCCGTTTGATCAGCGGAACGATCTTCTCGCGCCGTATCTTCAGCAATCGGGATGTTAGGCTGCGAAACCTGGCGCTGGCGGGAGAGCGGTCGATGCCGGTCCAGTCGAGCTTCGATGCCGCGAAGGTTTTTTCATCGCACGGATCCGGAATCCTGGCGCGTATGTCGGGCGTCGAGAACGCCTTGAAGTGCGCGAACTCCTTACGCCGCCCTTCCCGTGTCAGCTCGGCAGCTTCGCCGGACCAGTCTGCGAAAAACAGGAACGGTGTCTCGGCCGCGGCTTCCTCACCCATGAACAACATCGGAATGTGCGGATTCAAGAGAACCAGCGCCATGGCCTGATCCAGTTTCTCCGGACCGACCAGCGCGGAAAGCCGCTCCCCGAGCGCGCGATTGCCGATCTGGTCGTGGTTCTGGGCGAAGAAGATGGTGGCCTCGGGCGGCAGATGCGCGCTCGGCTCGCCGCGCGGTTCGTCATGCAGCGGAAAGACTTCGCCCTGGTAGGCAAAGCCCTCGGTGAGCGCTCGCGCGAGATGTTCGAGCGGCCTGTCTGCGAAGGCGCGATAGTAGCCTTCGTCCTCGCCCGTCAACAGGACGTGGAGCGCGTTGTGAAAATCATCGCCCCATTGCGCGTCATAGAGCCGGGTTCGCCCTTGAGCACGGTCGAGCAGGCGGGCCTGATTGGCCTCGTTCTCCAGCATCAGATGCACGCGTCGGCCCGGCAGCTGACTGCGAACCGTCTCGGCAAGCTCGATCAGGAAATGGCGGTCGGAATCGTCCTTGAGCGCGTGAACCGCATCGAGCCGCAAGCCGTCGAACCCGTAGTCGCGCAGCCACATCAACGCGTTCTCGATCAGGAACTCGCGCACGAACGCGCCGTCGTGTCCCTCGAGGTTGACGGCAGGGCCCCAGCCGGTGCTATGGCGCGTGGTGAAGAAGCTTTCCGCATAGAGGTGCAGATAGTTCAGCTGCGGCCCGAAATGGTTATAGACCACATCGAGGTAGACCATGATGTCGAGGGCATGCGCCGCGCGTAACAACCGCTTGAGGTCTTCCGGCCTGCCGTAGCGCGCATTTGGCGCATTCAGCAGCACGCCGTCATAGCCCCAATTGTGCCGGCCGGGGACGTCATTGAGCGGCATCAGCTCGATTGCGGTGATGCCGAGATCGTGCAGATAGGGCAACTTTTTCTCGACGCCGGCATAGGTGCCTTCCTCACTGAAGGTGCCGACATGCAACTCGTAGATCACGGCCTCCGCCCAGGGGCGGCCGGGATAGAGCACCGAGTCCCGGAACGTCGCGGTGTCGATCACCTCGCTCGGCGCCCCGACGTCGTCTGGCTGGAAGAACGAGGCGGGATCGGGAACGACCAGGTCTTCGTTGATCCTGAACTGATAGCGCGTGCCGACATGCGCGGTGGGACTCAACAACTGGTACCAGCCATCATGGTCGCGCGTCATCCGGAGTGGCGGCCGGCCGGCTTCGAGCAATTCGACCGATTGCGCCGTCGGCGCCCAGAGATTGAAGCAGACCCCGTGATCGAGGCATCGAGGGCCGTGGTGTCGCGCTTGCCCGGCCATTCCCAATCTGTGACTCAAACCTGGCCGCCTTTGCGTGGCTGGAAGTAACAGCACGCTTCGCGAGGCTCGATTTTACGATCGCTCGAGCATGCTCAGGACGGGAGAAGCCGAGATGGAGGCATTCGTTCCTCAGGCCGGCGCCACACCGATGCGCCGTGCGCGTTGTGTGCACTTTTGGGCCGAGGTGCGGCGACGATGGTTGGGGAAGATCACTGTTGCAAACAGGGAACGGAATCGCCTCGGCGACGGTTGCAATTCTACACGGGAGTTTTCGCCATGCGCCGCTCGAAGCCACAGCCGATCCGCAACAAGCTCGATCTTGCCGACCGTACTCAGGTGCGGCTCGTCAGAAAGCGTCTCGGACTGTCAGATGCGGAGCTGACCAGCATCGTCGAGCGGACCGGCAACTCGATTGCGGCCATCAGCAAGGAGGCGGCGCTGCAAAGGGCAACCACGCTGCCCAAGCCGGACGATGTGCCTCCCGCCGCCGCGATCGCTTCGGCGACCGTCGGCGAGCAGGCGACGACGGAAGTGACGGCAATCCCACCAAATTCTTGAACGACTTTTCGGGGCAGCGATGGATCAAACAGTACATCCAGACGACGCCCTGACGCGGGCGGCTTCGCGCCTGCGCCGCTCCCGCATCAGCGAGGGCAAGCCGTTTCCGCTCGGCGCCACCTGGGACGGGCTCGGCGTCAATTTCGCGCTATTTTCGGCCCATGCCACCAAGGTCGAACTCTGCCTGTTCGACGACGACGGCGAGACCGAACTGGAGCGGATCGAACTCCCGGAATATACCGACGAAGTCTGGCATGGCTATTTGCCCGCGGCCCGTCCCGGCACCATCTATGGCTATCGTGTTCACGGCCCCTACGAACCCGACGCGGGACACCGCTTCAATCCCAACAAGCTCGTGCTCGATCCTTACGCCAAGCAGCTGGTCGGCCGGTTGCGCTGGGGACCGGAGCTGTTCGGCTACCAGCTCGACCATGCCGACAAGGATCTCTCCTACGACGAACGCGACAGCGCGCCCTTGATGCAGAAATGCCGCGTCATCGACCCGGCCTTCACCTGGGGCGCCGCGCGCAAGCCGGAAGTGCCATGGGAGCGGACGATCGTCTACGAGATGCACGTCAAGGGTTTTACCCAGCTGCATCCGCTGGTGCCCGACGCAGACCGCGGCACGTTCTCCGGCCTCGCGCATTCGGAGGTCCCGGCCTATCTGCGATCGCTCGGCATCACCAGTGCAGAATTGCTGCCGATCCATACCTTCGTCGACGACAGCTATTTGGTTGAGAAAGGCCTGCGCAATTACTGGGGCTACAACTCCCTCGCCTTCTTCGCGCCGGAGCCACGTTACCTCAAGACGCCGTTCGCGAACGAATTCAAAGCCATGGTCAACCAGTTCCACGCCCATGGCATCGAGGTCATCCTCGACGTCGTCTACAATCACACCGCTGAAGGAAACGAACTCGGCCCGACCCTGTCCTTCAAGGGCATCGACAACGCTAGCTATTACCGCCTGCTGCCGGACCAGCAGCGCTACTACATCAACGATACCGGTACAGGGAATACTGTGAACCTGTCGCACCCGCGTGTGCTGCAACTCGTCGCGGATTCCCTGCGCTATTGGGCGACCGAGATGAGGATCGACGGCTTCCGTTTCGACCTCGCCACCATCCTGGCACGGGAGCCCTACGGGTTCGACGAAGGCGGCGGCTTTCTCGATGCCTGCCGCCAGGACCCCGTGCTCTCCAGCGTCAAGCTGATCGCCGAGCCTTGGGACATCGGTCCGGGTGGCTATCAGGTCGGCCAGTTTCCGCCGGGATGGGCGGAGTGGAACGACAAGTTCAGGGACACGGTGCGCGCCTTCTGGAAGGGCGACGAGGGATCGATCGCGGACTTCGCCAAGCGCGTGTCCGGATCCGGCGATCTCTTCAACAAGCGCGGCCGCCGGCCGTGGGCCAGCGTCAACTTCGTCACCGCACATGATGGTTTCAATCTCAACGATCTCGTCTCGTACAACGACAAGCACAATGAAGCCAATGGCGAGGACAATCGCGACGGCCACAGCAACAATCACTCCTGGAACTGCGGCGCCGAGGGACCGACGGACGATCCGGACATCATTGCGCTGCGCGAGCGCCAGAAGCGCAATCTGCTGGCAACCATGCTGTTGTCGCACGGCACGCCCATGCTGCTTGCCGGTGACGAATTCGGACACACCCAGCACGGCAACAACAACGCGTACGCCCAGGACAACGAGACCACATGGCTCGACTGGATGGGCATCACCGCGAACGGCCGCAGCCTGCGCGAATTCACCCGAAAGCTGATCGCCACGCGCAAGGCATTTCCGATTCTCTACCGCAGCCGCTTCCTGGTCGGCTCGCACAATGAAGAGCTGGACGTGAAGGACGTGACGTGGCTCGCGCCGTCCGGAGAGGAAATGACGACGGAGCAGTGGCAGGACGGCAACGCCAAATGTTTCGCTTTGCTGCTCGACGGCCGCGCCCAGGAGACCGGCATCAAGCGCCGCGGCTCGGACGCAACCATGCTGCTGATCTACAATGCTCATCACGACGTCGTCCATTTCACCCTGCCCGCCGTCGCCGAGGGACGCAGCTGGGTCGGGTTGATCGACACCAATCAACCGGAGGGGCAGATGCCCGCGTTCGACTTCGGGCATGTTTATGTGATGACCGGGCGATCCCTCGTGGTGTTCGGTCTCGCCACCGAGAGCATCGCCACCCGCCGCCTGCGCCAGGGCCTGGGAGCGCTGCTCGACGTCGTGGAGGCGCCGCTGCCGGGATAGTCGCCACGATCAGGCGAGCCGATGCTTTCGAGTTGATGACAATAGGGAACGCACGCAGGTCACCGGCGTTCGAGTAGATGGGGCATCAGTCGGAGAACACCGAGATGAAGTTCACAGGTGCCGTTATCCTCGCCGCTCTTGCGCTGCCTGGTGCAGCTTGGGCGCAGGCCAGCAAGCCTGACGTTTCGTCCGCGCCGAGCGCGCAGAATTCGGGTGCCGGCATTGCCGGACAGCCCGGCAACAAGAACGGTCCGGCCGCCAAGCCCGGTGAAACCGTCGGATCAAGTTCGACAAACTCCACCGGCAACACCGCCGTGCAATCGCAGGACCCGGCGCATATTCAGGGCGCACCGGGCAACAAGAGCGGGCCGCCCGCCAAGCGTCCGGACCAACGCTGAGCGAGTACGTCCACAATCCTGCCGATCGTCTTTGAACGACCTGCGCCTGATCGGCGCAGGTCGTTTCGCTAGGAACGAACACTGAAGCCGCCCGTTCGGAAGACATCTTCTTTTCCTGCCCTCCCAATCCGAGAGTCCCGCCATGTATCATCACGTCAAGAAGTTGATGTTCACCGTTCGCGTCGACGAGCCGGATCCGCGCTTCGGCAACATGCTGCTGGAGCAGTTCGGCGGCGCCAATGGCGAGCTCGCCGCCGCGATGCAGTACTCGATCCAGGGATTGAACTGTGAGGATCCCGATCGTAAGGACCTGCTGATGGACATCGGCACCGAGGAGCTCAGTCATCTGGAAGTGGTGGGCACGCTGGCGCGGATGCATCTCAAGCCCTCGAAGTTCGACCGCCAGGCGGCCGAAGCCGATCCCCTCATCGCCATCGCGGGCGGCGGCGGAGTCAATCTGTTCAACTCGCAGGGCAATGCCTGGACCGCCGACTATCTGAAGATCACCGGCGAGCTCGACGTCGATCTGCGCAGCAACATCGCCGCAGAGGCGCGGGCCAAGATCGTCTATGAGCGGCTGATCAATTTCTGCGACGACGCCGGCAGCAAGGACGCGCTGCAGTTCCTGATGACCCGCGAGATCACGCACATGAAGGCGTTCGCGCTGGCGCTCGAGAGCATGGGCAAGCCGGCCTTCAGCATCGGCCGCATCGCCCCGACGCCCGGCCTTGTCGACCAGTTCTTCAACGATTCCACCGGCGCCGGCGACCATGGCGAGATCGACACGCGCGGCCCCTGGAACGAGGGCGGCGACTGGGTCTTCACGGAGTCGCCGGCGATCCAGGCGGGCGAACCGGGTCCGGCCTCGGCCATCGTCACCGAGAGCTCGCCGCCGGCCGACGAAGCGGGTCTCGGCGATCTGCTCATCAACGAGCTGCGCGATATCTTGCATGCCGAGAAGCAATTGACCAAGGCGCTTCCCAAGATGGCGGAGGCCGCCCGCTTCGACCAGTTGCGCGAGCTGTTCGAGCAGCACTTGGCGGAGACCGAAGCACAGGTCGAGCGCATCAACGAATGCTTCGAGATGCTCGGCAAATCCGCCCGCGCCAAGCCCTGCAAGGGCATGATGGGCCTCGTCGAGGAGGGCCAGGAGATCATGGCCGAGGGTGAGGACAAGGAGGATGCGGCGGCCGACCTCGCGCTGATTGGCGCGGCGCAACGCGTCGAGCACTACGAGATCGCAGGCTATACCACGGCGCGCAACCTCGCCCAGCAGCTTCGCCACAGCGCCGTTGTCGCCCTGCTGTCGAAATCACTCGCGGAGGAGGAGAACGCGGATCAGCTCCTCAACCAGGTGGCCCGCTCGCTGATGTCGGTGGCGAAAATGCCCGCGGCAGTCGAGCAGACCGAATGATCCCTAGCCGTCCAGCAGGTCGAGAAACTCCTCGACCCGGCTGAACGGATCCGCGTCGCGGCGGCCGGCGTGAACGACGCGGTCGCCGTCGCGCTGCAGCGCTCCCGTCTGCGACTTTCCTCTGGATTTCCGCAGCCGCCCCGGCAGGAACGTCGCGGCGACCGCCTCGGGCCCGACATCGAGCCTGACGATGCCGCGCCGTTTGCAATCGATCCGGAGCCTGGCGGATGCGAAGAAGTCGCGGGCCTCCGGCGGCAACCGACCGAAACGACGCGAGATCTCCTCCTCCAGATCTTCCAGATCGTCGTCGCTTCGGCATCGGGCAGCGCGGCCATAGATCTCGAGCCGGACCGCTTCCGATTGCACGTAGCCCTCAGGCAGCATGTCGGCCAACGGCATATTGAGATCGGGCACCCACAGATCGGCGCCGGCGTCGCTGCCTCGCTCGGACGCCCGCTTCAGCAGATGACTGTAGAGCACCGGTCCGAACACCTGGACATGGCCGGACTGCTGTTCCGAGAACAGATCGCCGGCGCCCCTGAGGTCGAGGTCGCGCTCGCTGATCGCAAAGCCGGCACCCGGCTTGCTGAACTCCTCCAGTACCGCCAGACGTTTCTCGGACTGCTCTGAGGTCGATTCCGTCAGCAGATGGGCAAAAGCGCGCGTGCCGCCGCGTCCCACCCGTCCCCTGAGCTGATGCAGCTGCGCAAGCCCGAACTTTTCGGGCCAGCACACCACGATGGTGTTCGCGCGCGGAATATCGAGCCCGCTTTCCACGATATTGGTCGCCAACAGCACGTCCGCCTCGCCGTCGACGAAACTCATCATGCGGTCGTCGATCTCGTCCACGGGCAACCTGCCGTGAAGACAGACGATGCGCAGCTCCGGCGCCACCGATTGCACGCGCGCCAGCATCGGCTCCAGATCCTGGATGCGTGGGCAGATCAGGAAGCTCTGACCGTGCCGCCTGCGCTCGCGCAGCAGCGCCGCGGCAATGGCAGCGTCGGACAGCGGCGCGATCCTGGTCACGATGGGAAGGCGATGAACCGGCGGCGAGGCGATCACGCTGAGGTCCCTGAAGCCGGCAAGACCCGCCGCGAGCGTGCGCGGGATCGGCGTGGCGCTCATCCACAGCGAATGGGCCCCCTTGGCGAGGCCTGAGAGCTTCGCCTTCTCCGCCGCCCCGAAATGCTGCTCTTCGTCGATGATGACGAGGCCAAGGTCGGCGAACTTCACGTCCTTTGCCGCAAGAGCCTGCGTGCCGACCACGACTTTCAGCGTGCCGCGCCGCAGTCCTTCTTTCGTCTCTCTCGTCTCCGGGCCTGAACTGGCTCGCGACAGGCTTCCCACCTCGATCCCAAGAGGGCCGAACCGTTTGCGGAAGGTTTCGACATGCTGCCGCGCCAGCACGGTGGTCGGCGCCGCGATCGCCACCTGCTTGCCGGACAGCGCCACGGCCGCCGCCGCCCGCAGCGCGACCTCGGTCTTGCCGAATCCGACATCACCGCAGATCACCCTGTCCATGGGATGGCCCGCCGCAAGATCGTCGAGGACGTCTTGAATGGCCTGGCCCTGGTCCGCTGTCGTGAAATAGGGGAACCGTGCGACGAATTTTTCATAAGCCGGCCCCGGTGGCACCAGTTTGGGTGCACGACGGCGGAGGCGCTGGCTGATGTGTTTGGCGAGCGCCTTGGCGGCGACTTGGATTTCCGCTTCCGCCTCGGTACGCCGCGCCCACCAGCTGCTGCCGTCCGCCTTGTCGAGCGTCAGCTTGCCGGGTTCGCCGGCATAGGGCCAGATCACCGCAAGATCGGCCGGTGGAACGAGCACGGCATTGTCGCCCGCGAATTTGAGCCTGATCATCTCGCGTCGCGATCCCTTGCCCATATCGAGGGTCTGCAAGCCATCGAGCACGGCTAGCCCGCGTTGCAGATGGACAATGGCGGCGCCCTTTTCGGGCACATCGGGATGATCGAACGCCGGGTTCCATGCGCGCGCCATCGGCTGGGGATGATGGGCCCGGCTGCCGAGCACGTCGGACGCGGTCACGACGACAAGCGGCTTGCGGCCGGCGCCAATGAACCCCGCGTCGAAATCGGCCAGCAGCGCGCCTTCGCGGCTCCGTGCCTTCGCCACCTCGCTCCAATCGGCCAGGCGCTCCGCCTTGATGCCGCTCATGCGCTCCATCGCGCGAAGGTCGTCCTCGACGGCCGCGACGAACAGCAGCCGCGATCCGCCGCGCTGCATGTCGGCGACGAAGGCGCGAAGCGCCTTGCGCGGCGAGGCCAGCTTCGAGAACTCCGGAGTCGAGATGAAGGCGGCCTTGCGCGGCAGCACGCTGATGCGCTTCTTCAGCTGCTTCCAATCCGCCTGCCCCAGATACTCGCGCTCCGCATCCCTGCGGCCGGCGGCGTCCTCAATCGTGGCCTGCCAGCTCTCGGCGTGGGTCGATACCCCGGCATCCGCGATCCACCGCGCGCGGCTGCAATAATCAGGCAGCGTCGCCCGCTGTCCGCGCGTAGCTCCCAGCGCGATCCGCTCGGACATGGGATCGATGATCAATTCCGCGGTCTCGTAGACGACCTCGTGCTCGATCGGATCGACCGCGACGATCTTGCGAATCGTGTCTCCGGAATGCTCGATCCGGAAGGGAGCGAGCGCGCCGGCGGGAAACACTTCGAACGTCTTGCCGTGGAACAGGACGCCGCCCGGATACTCCGCCTCTTCGTCGAGATCGTAGCCGAGAGCCTCCAGCCGCGTCTCCAGCTCGGGCCCGGAATAGGGCGCGCCCACCTTCAGCGTGAGGCTCGACCGCGACCAGCTCGCCGGCAGCGGCAGCCGTTCCATGATGGCTTCCGCGGTCGACACCAGGAAGACGGGCTTCTTTGCCTTGGCGAGACGCCGCAGCACCGAGCTGCGCCGTCCCGCGATCTCGCGGGATGGCTCGAGGCCGTCGAAGGGCAGCGTGTTCAGGCGCGGAAACACCAGCACGTCGACCGAGGGATCGAGAGCGTGAATCACGCCGCCCAGCCGCTCCGCCCTGCTCTCGTCGTCGCAGAGGAAGACGAGGCCGTCGGACTTCTCCCACTGCTCGAGCAGATGCAGCGCCAGCATGCCGAGCGGCGATGAGGAGGCGACCGCGGAACGCGAGGCGCTCTTGTCCGGACGCTTGCTTGTCGAGCTCCTGCTTCTCGAGCTTGTGCTCTTCGTGCTCTTGCTTTTCGCGCTCTTGCTTAGCGAGCCTTTGCTTTTTGAGCTCTTGCTTTGTGTCTTTATCGCGCCGGTCGTGGCCCGGGCTTTCCTGGTGGGCGCCAATGTGTATCCAACTTTGTTTCGCAAATAGAGGCGAGCGACGACGAGCCCTCCCGTTGAGCTCCGTCGATAACGCGCCTCGGGCCTGAGCGCCCAATGACGTCATTACAATTTTGCAATTGCGTTGAAAAGCAGAGACAGAGCGTGAAGGCAAGCGGCTTGGACGGCCAGAAGGCTAGCGGGCTATTGCAGGACCTTCGGCAGCACTACGACCACATCCACGCTTTGCGCGAGGATATGCGTTGCGACCACAGCGAGCTGGTGCGAGAACTCGTCCTCGATCTCGGCCGCGCAGTCTTCGTCGCTGGCAATGGCAAACAGCAGATTGCCGTCGATTTCGTCGAACCGGATGCCGGCGAACAGGCGATCGAAAATCTCGGCGCCCGCGATGTACGCGATTCGCGCCTGGATGGCCTGGTCCTCGACGAGCGACAACTTCCTCATGGACGCAACATATGGCCGCACCATCCGAATGCAAGAGCAGGAGAGCGCTGGCGCGGCGTGCCTTGCGAACTATATTGGTGGCATCGTCCCGCCTGACCGCCGTTTGCCCTTGAGGAAATCCTTGATTCTGTTCCTGCTGCTGATCTTCCTGCCGATCGCCGTGTCGGCCGGCCGCTATTATTTGCGCGGCGACGGCCGCGGCAATTGGCAGACGGCGGATCGCTCCAGCGCCGGCCTGCTGCCGCCCGCGTCCGCCAATCCGGACGCGCTGATCCGCGTGTTCGCCGCGCGCACGGTGCGCTGGCGCAGTATTTTTGCTGTCCATACCTGGATCGTCGTCAAGGAGAAGGGCGCCGCGACCTACAGCCGATACGATTACACGGCCTGGGGCGACCCTGTTCGCAGCAACGGCTTTGCGCCCGATGGCCGCTGGTTCGGCGCGATGCCGGAAACGGTCGTGGCGGTCGACGGCGCGCGGGCAGAAGCATTGATTCCGAAGATCCGCACCGTCATCGAGAACTATAAGTTCCGCGCCTATGGCGACTACAGCGCCTGGCCGGGGCCGAATTCCAACACCTTCGTGCAGGCGGCGCTTGACGCCGTTCCCGAGTTGCGCGCCGTGCTGCCGCCGACCGCCATCGGTAAGGACTTTCCCTACAGCGGACGCTGGGCCGGCATCACGGCGTCCGGCACCGGGCTCTACGCCTCGCTGTCGGGCTATCTCGGCATGACCATCGGCTGGGTCGAAGGGGTCGAGATCAATTTCCTCGGCGCGGTGCTCGGCCTCGACATCCGCCGCCCCGCGCTGAAGCTTCCAGGCATAGGCCGCCTGGGTGTCACGGCCGGCGCGTAGCGCCATGGCGGGGCAATCCCATCAAAGTCGGCGCCCTCCCAAGCTTCCCGACATTGTCTTTTCAATGTGTGCTTCAGGTCACAGCAGAATCGAGCGCCTTGGCCTAAACTGAACTTGCATGGCCGCAAACAAGGTAACGGCGGTACGCACGAGGCTGGAAAGGCGACCGACAGCTACGGACTTTTGAAGCCGCCAGGTGAAGAACTCGGCGGCTTTTTCTCTGTCCAGGGAACGCGCGGCCGAAGCTTGTTCGCTGCCGATGTGGCTCCCGGAACCTCTACCGTTTGTCTGAGGAATCCGAGAGCCTCCGCTGATCGCGCTCTTCGTCGATCTGCCGTTCGGCCTCGAGCCAAAACTCCACGTCCCGATCGACCGGGCGACCGGCCTGCTCCCAGAGTTCGTAGGCGCGCGCTCGCACCTTTCCGCGCCGCATCATGCGAAGCAGCTTTTGCTTCAGCTCCTCGGCGAACGTCCTGAATCGCTGGACGGTGGTTTCGTCTTTGACAAGGGCTGCCGCTCGCGTTGCGAGTTCGATCTGGTGCTCTATCTTTTGCCGCTCGTCCACCGCAAACCCCGCCGTAGCCACGGGCCTGCGTCGCAGCCCGTGCTGCTCACAACCTCAATTCCTGCTGGAAGGCTCTGTTCCGCCGTCAATGCCAGGTCTAGCTAGTGCCACGTCGTGTCCGCTTCGACGACCACCGCCCTTGCTTCGGGATCTTCCGTCGTGTTGCAGGTGCAGGGCATTCCCTCACCGCAGCGGCAGCCGCCCAGTTCCTCGCTCCAGGCGCGGAGCGGATGGTTTGCGCAGACCCATCCCAGACCGTGGCAGAATGGGCATCTCTTGTCGGTCACAGCGTATCCGGCGTCCGCATGGGGTTCGACTTGTCCTCGTTGCGCAACTCCTGCTCGGCCGCATGCCAGAATTCTTCCTCGCGGCCTTCCGGCTTGCCCGCCTGTTCCCACAAGCGGTGCGCGCGTTCTCTGATGTCGTGATCGGTCGGCTCCGGCATTGCATCTCCTGCGACGAGAGACACGGCCCCACCCTGGGGGGTATGGGGGCTTGGAGGCGGGGCCGTGCAGGCCAGCAAATCGGCGGCGACGCTGGCCCGCTGAGTCAAGCCTCGATGGTGCGCAGAGTTCCTAGCCCTGAGCGGCGAACGATCCGGCTTTCAGTTACCTTCGTCCTGAGCTGAAGCGCCCGCGGCATGCATTGCCGCGCACCATCCGAATACCATCGCAGGCCCGATCATCGTGCCCGGGCCCGGATAAGTGCCTCGAAAGATCGAGGATGAATCGGTACCGACGGCGTAGAGTCCGGGTATGGCGGTCCCACGGCTAGACAAGACGCGGGCGGTTGAATCCGTGCACAAGCCGGCGCTGCTAGCGAGATCCGTCGGCCATACTGCGACGGCATAATATGGCCCAGGACCGACCCGCCGCAGGCACGGGTTTGGCACGTTCCGGGGATCACCATTGAACCGGTTCAACTCGCTTGAACCGCGGCCGAACTCTTCGTCCACACCGCTCTCGGCATAGCGATTGTATCGCTCGATCGTTTGAGCAAGCTCGCCGCCATCGACCCCGATGTTTTCGGCCAGTGCTTCAATCGTTTCGCCCGCCAGCAAATATTTAGCCTTGAGAAATTTGTCCAAATCCCTCGTCCCGGGATGAACGAGACCAATGCCATAGTCGCCGATAAAGGCGCGATCGCAAATCAGGAAAGCTGGCGTTGCCAATACCGAAGACGAGTCCGATCGCAACATCGCTTCCACGAAGTCGTGATAGGAGTCGGCTTCATTCACGAAACGGCGGCCCGACTTGTTCACCGCAAGCAGTCCTGGCTTGGCACGATCCAGCATAATGTGCGGAAATACCGAGACGTAGCCGTCCGCCTGCGTCATGACCGAGCTCGGCATCCACAAGGCGGGGCTATCGAAATTACGCTCAATCACCGCGTCGACGCGTTCGGCCGCGAGCAGGCCGTCCCCGGTATTGCACGAAGGCGCGAGTGAAAATCGGCGCGCGGCCTCGGGGAAAAACCTGTCGCGAAGCTCGCGGCTCCAGCCGATGCCTCCCGTTGCCAGCACCACGCCCTTGCGGGCACGTACCGCCAATGCTCCTGAGGGCGATGACAAAACGGCCCCGACGACTGCGTCGCCATTACGGATGAGCTCAGTGAGCTCGGTCTCATATCGCAGATCCACGCCGGAACGACGAAGGCTGTCAAACAGCCTCGCGACGAGAGCGTTGCCCGTGATCAGACGCGTTCCGCGGTTGTAGCGAAGTCGATCAAGCAAATGCCGACCGAGCAGACCAACGACATGCCTGAAATTCGTCCAGTTGCGGAATGGCGCCAGCAACGCCGGGATGTCCGCCTTTCCGACCATCATGCCGCCGAGGACCATGAACTCTCGCCGCGGGGCCCTTATGCGCTCGAAGTCCTTGCCAAGCTTGCGGCCGTCGAACGGAACGGCGCCGAGAGCACGACCACCGATCGCTGCCCCTAGAAGATTCTTGTAGTCGGGATGGACCGGCGGCGCCGCAAACCGTACGCTCGTCCTCTGCTCGAGATAATCGAGCATCATTGGACCCGTCTGGAGGAACGCATCCACACGCGCGTCCGCGGCGTGTTCGCCGAGCAATGCTTCAAGATAGACCCGCGCCGCCTCGGTGGAGTCTGAGATCCTTGCAAGCAATCCCTGCCGATTGCCCGGAATCCAGATGGTGCCGGCGGAGGTCGCGGTCGTGCCGCCAACCGTGTCCGACTTCTCGCAAAGGATCACGTCGAGCCCTTCGAGGGCGGCCACCAGCGACGTCGTCATGCCGGCGGCACCCGCCCCGACGACCAGAAGATCGGTCTCGACGTCCCAGGAGCGATCGGCTTGCGACATCCCGCACTACCCTTCTCGTCCCGAAATTCTCACCTCTCGCTGCGCACCCGCTCGACAACGGCTCTGCCTGCCGCCAACGCCCGGCGTGCTCGCGTCGCGGCGTCGACGCTCTTGGCCAGCTGAACGGTCGGAACCTCGATGCTGATCGTCAGATCATTCGGCATCGCGCTTGCAAGCCCCATCAGGTCTATTCCGCCCTCGCCCGGAAACATCCGCTCCTCGCGAGCGGCATGGATGAGCTGCTCCGTGGTCGCCGGGCGCTCGGCCGGGCCGTCGCAAAGTTGCCAGTAGTGAAAGCGTTGCGCCGGGATAGCGCGGAGGTCCGCAAGCGAACATTGCGACCGATCGAAATGCAGTGCATCGACCAGAATGCCGGCACCGGGATGATCGACGTCGCCGACGATCCGCATTGCGGTCTTCAGGTCCGGAACGCTGGTCCAGGGCATGAATTCGAGGTCGGAGGTCAGGCCATAGCTTGCTGCCGCTTCACAAAATTGCTGGTAGCGATCCGAAAACCGCGCCAGGTCCGGATCGTAGGCCGCGACGAGGATGTGTTTGGCGCCGAGGCGCGCGCCCACCTCGAAGAAGGGCGTGAACGAGGCAATCTCGGTTTCCGGTCTGAACGCAACGACCTCGAGATCGGCGACAGACACCCCCGTCAACTCCAACCGCCGAAGCGTCTCCCGCAGGAGCGGCGCATCGTCCATCAGGCGATAGGCAACACTGCCAGGCGTGGCGGGCAACAGCCTGAGCCCGACCTTTTCGTAACCGCAATGCGCCGCCAATTCGATCATCTCGGGCGGCGCAAGCTCGAGCACGGTCAACGCGGCGAGCGAGAACGTTGTCATCAGCCGAAATCCGCGATACGGGCGTCGAGCGCAAACATGCTTTGATAAACTTCCGGCTCGCTCGCCCCGACCATGACGTCGGGCGCAAGCTCGCTCGCCCGCCGCAAGGCAGCCTGCAACGAGGCGACGTCGAGCGCCTCGATCAGCAAAAGCCCCGCGAAGAAGCCCTCATTCTTCCGCATGCCCTTCTCCGTCGTCCGCACTGATGTCCGCGCCTCGTCGGTCGCGCCGATCTGCACGGCGGCAATCCCATCGCACGCAACGAACGCCTGAGCGAGACCCTGGGGATCCTTCGGCAGCGTTTCGATCTGGAGCGCCACGATCGATGCGCCCTCGCCTCGCCCCGCCCGCGCGATCATGACGCCGCCGCCCCGCATGAACTTGCCGAGCTTCGGCATGATGCGCTGGGACCACGGCGTCGGTGCGTTGAGGCGCGCCAGATAGGCCTCGCCGTCGAGGACCTCCGGCGTCTCCAGCTCATACAGAATGAAGAAGCGGTCGATGTCGTCCCTTGCCGCGCGGAAGACACGCGATGCCAGGAAGCCCTTCGTCGTCACGCGCTCGGTCGTGTGTTCACGCGTCAGCCAGTGTCGGTAGTCGGTCAGGTCGTGAGCCTCGACGTCGCTCCAGATGGCGAGAAATCCCGTGCCGCGCATTCCGCCCTCCATGCCTACGCCTTGCCGCCGGCCGGAAGCCCGCGCAGAGCCGGTGCCATGGTCGCAGGCATTTGCCCCAGCCGTTGGACCGCCGCGAGCATCGCCGCGAGATAACCATAGGGACCCAGGCCGCAAATGACAGCCGTGCAGGCACTCGACGTGATCGAGTGGCGGTGCAGCTCGTCCCGCGCGTGGATGTTCGAGATATGCACCTCGATCTTCACACCCTCGAATATCTTCAACGCGTCGATCAGCGCGATCGAGGTGAATGAATAGGCCGCGGGATTCATGATGATGGCTTCCACGTTGCCATGGGCGGACTGGATCAGGCTGACGAGCTCGCCCTCCATGTTCGTTTGATGGAACGACATCGAAACTCCGAGCTGATCGGCCAGCGCCTTGCAGCTCGCCTCGATCTCCCCGAGCGTCGTCGAGCCGTAGATGTGGGGCTCGCGGATGCCGAGGAAATTGAGATTGGGTCCGTTGAGGATCATGATCCTTGCGGCCATTTCGCTTGTCCTTCCTTTGTTGCCGACGGGTCTAGCCGGCAAACCATTTGGCCGGGATCGTCACCAGTCCCGGGAATAGCACCATCGCGAACAGGACGATCAATTGTGCAATCAAAAAGGGCCAGACGCCCTTGATGATGTCCTCCATGCTGATCCTGGAGACGCCGCAAACCACATTCAGAACGATACCGACCGGCGGCGTGATGAGGCCGATCGCATTGTTGATGATGAAGAGGACGCCGAAGTAGACGGGATCGATGCCCGCTGCCTTGACGATCGGCATCAGGATCGGCGTGAGAATGAGGATGGTCGGCGTCATGTCGAGGGCCGTTCCCACGATCACCACCACGACCATGATCGCCAGCATCAGGAGCGTGTTGTTGCCCATGAAAGGCTTCAGCAGGGTGACGATCTGTGCCGAAATCTCGGACACGGTGATGAGCCAGGACGATACCAGCGCCGCTGCCACCAGAAACATCACGATGCTCGTCGTCAGGGCCGAGGAGACAAACACCTCATAAAGCTGCGACGGCTTCAATTCCCGATAGATGCAGGTCGCGACGAACAGCGAATAGACGGCGACGACCACTGCGGCTTCCGTCGGCGTGAAGATGCCGAAGCGCAGGCCGACGATGATGATGACCGGGAGCATCAACGCCCAGAAGCCGTCGACCACGGCTTTTACCATCTCCGAGAGCGATGCCCTTGGCGGGGGCGTCAGGTTCTCCTGGCGCACCACCCACCACCAGGCCAGGCAGAGCCCAGCCCCGAGCAGCAGCCCCGGGACGATCCCGGCCAGAAACAGCTTCGAGATCGACACGCCCGCGGCGACACCGAAGATGACGAACCCGATGCTGGGCGGAATCACAGGCGCGATGATGCCGCCGGCCGCCACCAGACCCGCCGCATAGGACTTCTTGTGGCCCGCCGCCACCATCATCGGCACCAGCAGCGCAGCCAGCGCTGCGGCGTCGGCCGCCGCGGAGCCCGAGAGCGACGCGAGGATGCAGGACGCGAGGATCGTGACGTAACCGAGTCCGCCGCGAAAATGTCCGACTGCGACGAGCGCAACATTGACGATTCGCTTGGCCAGACCGCCCTTGTTCATGACCTCGCCGGCGAGCATGAAGAAGGGAATGGCCATGAGTGGAAAGCTGTCTGCGCCGTTGATGACGTTCTGCGCCACGATCTGGGCATCGAACATGTCGATCGTGCTCATCAGGGCCACGCCGCAGACGATCAGCGCAAAGGCGATCGGCATGCCCAGCGCCATGGCGCCGAGCAGCGAGAAAGTGAAGACGGCAATCGTCATGGCGTGATCCCGGAGATTTTCAGGATGTGAGCGCCGGGCGACACGATATTGGGAGACAGCATCAGTGCTCCTCCGATTCCCTGACGGCCACCATGTCGGCTTCGCTGGCTTGTCCGGACATGACGCGGAACAGATCGTAGAGAAGGATCACGCCGGCCGAAACGCCGAAGATCACGCCCACGCCATAGAAGATGCCGAGCGACAGGCCGGTCGCCGGCGCGCGGTCGTCGAGATTGATGATCGTCTGCCGCCAACTTCCCGAGAGCAGAAGCCAGTCGGCGAACAGCATCAGGACGTAGCTGACGATGAAGCAGATGCGTTTGCCGTAAGCCGGCAGCATCCGCACAAGGCTATCGACGCCGAGATGGGCGTGCTCACGCATTGCCACGACCGCACCGAGGAAAGTCAGCCAGACCAGGAGCCAGCGCGACAGCTCCTCGGAAATCGCGATACCGGAGTTGAAGCCGTAGCGCAGAACCACGTTGCCGAACACCAGCACCACCATCACCGCGAGAAATGCGGCGATGATGCCTTTCAGCAGGGTGCAATACAGGTCGATAAATCGCGCCATACGTGCCGTCCGGGCAAAGTCGGGTTCAGAGCCGGCCGACTGGACGGCTCTGCGTCTTGCATGCTGACGAGGTCGACTATTTCACGTCCTTGCGGATGCGATCGAGCTCGTCGTTGAAGAGCTTAACCGCTTCCGGCTTGAGATTGGCGGCAATCTTGTCGACCACCGGCTGCGCCGTCTTGCGCATGCGATCGAGCTCTTCCGGCGCGACGGTGTTGTACTGCATGCCTTTGGCCTGCAATTCCGACAGCGCCTTTTCGGTCTGAAGGCGTGTCTGCTCCTTTTGATAGCCTCGGCTTTCCTCATACGCCTCGCGCATCAGGCGCTGCTCGGTCGGCGAGAGCTTGTCCCAGAACGCCTTGCTCACCAGGATGATGTTCAGGGTGAAGGTGTGATTGGTGGCGGAAACGTACTTTTGCACTTCGTAGAACTTGTTGGAGAGAATGACCGTAAAAGGGTTCTCCTCGCCATCGACGGTGCGCGTCTCCAGCGCCGAGTAGAGTTCGCCGAAGGCCATCGGAACGGGATTGGCCTTGAACGATCCGAAGGTCTCAAGGTAGACCGGGTTCGGAATGACGCGAAGCTTGAGGCCGTTGAAATCCTCGACCTTGGTGATCGGCCGCGTGCTGTTGGTGACGTTGCGGAAGCCGAGGCCCCAATAGCCCAGACCGATCAGCCCCTTCGACGGCAGCGTATCGAGCATTGACGTGCCGAATTTTCCGGTCCCGAGCGCGTCGGCCTGCTCGATGGTCTTCACGATGAATGGAAAGTCGATGAGGCCGAACTCCGGCACGACGGTTGCGAGCGACGTCGTCGAGGCCGAGAGCATTTCCTGGGTACCGCCGCGCAGCGCCGATTGCTGCTGCAGCTCGTTGCCGAGCTGCGAGGCCGCGAACTCACGGATCTTCATCTTGCCCCCGCTCTTCGCCAGCAGGATCTCCGCAAATTTCTGCACCCCCGCGCTGACGGGGTGATCGGTGTTGTTCAGGTGTCCCCACCTGATCGTGCGCTCCTGAATGTCCTCAGCGGATGCGCCGACCGTCAGCGCCACGCAGATCGCCGTCGCAGACAGCGCCCGTACCAACAAGCTCATCGTTTCCTCCCTGTTCGACCGGGCACGACCGGCGGCTTAAGCCATTATTTTTCGTGCCCTCAGCCTATTTAGACATCACACATATATTTCCGTGTCAAATGACGATATCTATTTCATATGATGATTTGTCATACATCTGAAATCTGCTATAGGTGCTGGCAACATTGATGGTTCGGCCGCGTCCGAAGTGGCCGATGATCGGGACAGGCGGGATCAGAAGGCATGACGTCAGTCGAGGAACGGCCCCTGTCGGCAGGCCACAGCGGCTATCAGCGCATCCGGGCCGACATCATTTTCGGAGTGCTCACGCCATCCGGACGCCTCAAGCTCGACGCCATGAAGGAGGACTACGGGGTCAGCATCTCCACGCTGCGCGAGATCCTCAATCGTCTGACCTCCGAGGGCTTCGTGGTTGCCGAGGGCCAGCGCGGCTTCGAGGTGGCGCCGATCTCCATCCAGAACCTGCGTGAGCTCGCCGGCCTGCGCATCCTGCTGGAGCATCACGCGATGGCCGAGTCGTTTCGTGCCGGCGACGTCGAGTGGGAGGGCCGCGTGGTGTCCGCGCATCACAAGCTGGCGGCCACCGAACGCACCGTCCTCAAGGAGGGTGACGATCCCGAGCTGCGCAAACGCTACGACGGCGAATTCCACCAGGCGCTGATCTCGAGTTGCGGTTCGCGCGAGCTGATGCAGACCCACGCGGTCGTGTTCGACAAATATTTCCGCTATGCGCTGCGCTACCGCGGCGCGGAGACGATCAACCAGCACAAGGCGCTGCTCGAATGCGCCCTCAAGCGCGACATCAAAGGCGCCAAAACCGTGCTCACCGAGCACATCAACGGGTGCGTCGCGCACGCCCTCGCCTCCTGGAACGAGGACTGATCGCCCGGCTCGCGGCTGGAATCGGATATCGGAATGACCGCCGACATGATCCCCGCATATCGGGTCGAGACCGCGGTCGCCGCAGGCGACATCCTCGGGGAGACGCCGTTGTGGTGTGACCGCTCCCGTAAGCTGTGGTGGGTCGACGTCGACCGGCGGCTGCATCAATCGTTCGATCCGGCGACAGGCGCTCATCAGGTTGTTCCGTACGCATGCAACTTTCTCGGCAGTCAGGCTCTGACGGCGGATGGCTCCCACCTGCTCGCGAAGGATCTGGGACTTTATCGCCGCGCGTCCGATGACGGTCGTCCAGTTCAGCTCTGCGAGGTCGAAAGCGGCCTCGACAACCGCCTCAACGACGGGCGCGTCGACGCCCGGGGCCGGCTATGGATCGGCACCATGGACAACCAGCTGCATCGACCGAACGGAGCGCTGTATCGCGTAGATGCCGACGGCCGGACGGTGCGCATGTTCGGCGATGTCATCGTAACGAACGGCATCGCGTTCTCACCCGACAATCGCACGCTCTACTTCACGGATACCAGGCGTTACCGCACCTGGCAGTTCGACTTCGATCTCGATGACGGCGTGATCCGAAACAGGCGGCTGTTCGCGGATTGCAGCGCCTCCGGGGAGAGGCCCGACGGCGCTTGTATCGACGTCGCCGGCGGATTGTGGACCGCATTCTTCTCCGGCGGCCGGGTGGTGCGCTATCGGCCGGACGGCCGGATCGACACCGTCATTCCGGTGCCGGCGACCAATCCGACCTGCGTGTGCTTCGGCGGAGCCGATCTGAAGACCTTGTTCGTGACGACGGCGCGAAAGTTTCTAGATCGTGAGCAATTGAGCCGCGAACCCCAAGCGGGTCATGTTCTGGCCATTGAGGGCATCGCACAGGGACTTCCAGAACACCGCTTCGGCAATTGATCCTGAACCCTCTTCATTCAGAACCCTTGCACGGGCCGTCGTGAACCGGCTTCGCTACCATTTCTCGCCGAAGGGACGAATCTCCAGCTCGAAGGTCCAGGCGCTTTTGGGTTGCTGATAGAGCATCCAGTAGGATTCGGCGACCGATGATGGCGGCATCAGGAGGTCGGGATTATCCAGCGCGTTCGGACCAAGCGCCTCGATCCGCCGTTGCCGGACCCATTCCGTGTCGACGCCGGAATCGATGATCAGATGCGCCACGTGGATGTTCTTCGGGCCCAATTCGCGCGCCGCGGCTTGCGCGACCGCCCGCAGGCCGAACTTGGCGCTGGCGAAGGCCGCATAGCCGCTGCCGCCGCGCAAGCTCGCCGTCGCACCGGTGAAGAAGATGTTGCCCTGGCCACGGGGCAGCATCAGGCGCGCGGCCTCGCGGCCGGCGAGGAAGCCGGAATAGCAAGCCATTTCCCAGACCTTGCGGAACACCCGTTCGGTCGTGTCCAGAATCGGAAAGTTGACGTTGGCGCCGACGTTGAAGATGCAAACCTCGAGCGGGGCGTGCTTGTCGGCATCGCCGAGAAACGAGATGACCTGGTCTTCCTTGCGCGCGTCGAGCGCGCGCGCGTGAATTTCGCCGCCGGCCTGCTCGATCTCCTTGACGAGCGGTTCGAGCTTGGCGCCGTCGCGGCGTCCCGCAAACACCGTAAAGCCCTCGGAGGCGAACTTCTTTGCAATCTCGCTGCCGATAAAATCACCGGCGCCGATCACGGCCACGGTCGCGTTTCTCTTTTGCATGGGACTTCTCCCGGTCAGGTCTGGATCCGGTCGTCGGATCATAATTCAGACCGCAGATTGTCTTACAGTTCTAAAACCGAACTGTCAATTCGAGTAGATTTTGTGCTCTAGCAAAGACATTGTCTCGCAGTAGGTACCGATTTAGAATGGTATCTGAACCAAAGGCTTCCTGAACGATATTCGCGCGGAAGCCGCGGGCAGAGTGGAGATCTGGAATGAAATGGGGTGAGCTGGAGGACGAGCCGTGTTCGATGGCCCGAACCATCGGCGTGATCGGCGACCGCTGGACCCTTCTGATCCTGCGTGAATGCTTCCTGCGCACACGCCGTTTCGAGGGCTTTCAGTCTTCGCTCGGAATCACGCGCCACCTGCTCGCCGAGCGGCTGAAGAAGCTGGTCCGGCAAGGCGTGTTGCGGCGTATCCCCTATCAGGACTCGCCCAAGCGGCACGAATACATCCTCACTCAGAAGGGGCTCGATCTCTATCCGATCATGATGGCAATCGTGCATTGGGGCGACACTCATATGGTCGACGCGCGCGGACGACCTTTGCTGCATCAACACCGCAAATGCGGCAAGGACTTCGATCCGGTCATGGTTTGCTCCGAATGCGGCGAGCCGCTTTTGGCCAAGGAGGTTCATACTCACCCCGGCCCTGGTGCTCGACGCACCCCGGCGCCGGAGAAGCCGAAGGCAAAGCGAGAGACAAGGGCAAAGACAAAGGCCCACCGCAGCGCCGCGTGAGATGGCTGCGTAGCGCGAGCAACGTTCGACATATCCCCGGAAGTGATGCGACTGATCTTTCAAACGGACATGAACTCTCGTTCCCGCGGCGCATTTCGCGCGAGCCGGCTGGCACCCGCGGTCCGCTGCGCGAAAAGCACATAGGCAAGTTCACCCTCTATCCACCACGCACTCCGCACCATCGATAACATAGGCTGCGTGACGAAAATCCCTGATAGTGGCGAGCTTGCCGGCGGACCAGTCGAGCAGCATGAAATATTTCGCCCGCCCGGCTGGCTCGTTCGGATCGAACACCAGGATCGCGGGACGTCCCTCGACCTGCCCCGTCACCAGGTGCCAGTCGCTGACCTTCGAATAATTGCCGAAATAGTTCGACACCTCAGCCTTGCCTTTCAGCCTGGTGCGGTTGACTAGCTCGAGCCTGACGTCGTCGGCGATCATGGCGCGGATCGCGTCGAAGTCGCGAGCGTTGAAATGGCCGACATAGGCGCTGAGCCGCGTCCGATCGGCTTCCGACAGGCCCGGCTGCGACACGTCGTCCGGCTCTCCGGCGAACTCACGCAGCTGCGTGCGTCCGCGATGCAGCGCGGCCTTCACCGCCGGCAGGCTGAAATCCATGATGTCGCAGACCTCGGCAAGCGAGCAGCCGAGCACGTCCATCAGGATCACGCTGGAGCGCTGCGCCACCGGCAGCCGCATGAAGGTGCGCAGGCTGGTCGCGGCGATCTGGCGGCTTTCCACATCATCGAGCCGGTCGGCAATCATCTCCACCTCCTCGGCCGAATGCAGCGCCTCCTGCCGGTTGCGGCGGCGCAGGAAATCCAGCGCGGTGTTGTGCGCGATGCGGAACAGCCAGCCCTCCATATTGACAGGCGTGACCGATTGCAGCGCTTCCATCGCCTTGATCAGCGCATCCTGCAGCACATCCTCACCGTCGATGACCGAGCCGACCATGCGCGCGCAGTAGCGATGGAGTTTCGGCCGCATCCGCGCCAGCAGGGCCTCGACATCGACGGTGGCCAGGGGGTCTGGCGCCATTGCTCCTCCGCTTCGCCTGCTCAGGACTCGTCCAGCATACGATAGTTGCCGACAATCCTCACATCACGAACCAGCGGCGGCTCCGCGCAGCGGTCACGGATGCCGTCCTGGAACGTCTGAAATGCCTTGAGTTTCGGGATCGGGCTCGAGCCGTCCTCGGCCGCGGCCTCGACAAGATGGATGAAGGTGTCGTCCTCCAGCCGCAGCGTCAGATAGCGCACACCGTCCGGCCCGGCCGCCTTCAATTCGGCAAATACGGCCGAAACCAGCTCAGCATTCCGATCGGCCAGCTCCGGCCTAGCCTTGTACCTGATCAACGTCCTTCTCATCGCGCGCTCCTTGCTCATGTCGCGACCTGGTTCGCTCAAAATCGCGCACATGGCCGCATCACCCCTAGGACGTTTGCCGACCGGCGAAGGATGCGGCCCGGAAACAATTATTTTTGGGCGCATCCTTTGCCGCTCAGCCCTCGTCTAGCCCGCAGAACGCGCCGCGACAGGCTGGCGCGACACACGGAGAGAGGGCGATGCAGACCCCGACCAATCGCGCCGCGCAGAACTGGGTGCTCGGCGTCACCGCGCTGGCATCCTTCATGATGGCGCTGGACGCCATGATCATCACGACGGCATTCGCGACCATCCGCGCCGAATTCGGCAGCCCGGTCGAGACGCTGCAATGGACCGTCAACGCCTTCAACCTGACCTTTGCCGTGCTGCTCCTGACCGGTGCCGCGCTCGGCGACCGCTTCGGTCGCCGCCGCATGTTCGCGGCCGGGCTCGCCCTGTTCGTCGTTGCATCGGCGACCTGTGCGCTCGCAGGCAATGCCACCGCGCTGATCGCCGCCCGCGCGCTGCAGGGCGCCGGCGCTGCGCTGGTGATGCCGCTGGCCATGGCGATCCTGAGCGGCACGTTCGGCCGCGAGGAGCGCGCCCGCGCGCTCGGCATTTTCGCCAGCATCACCGGCTGCGCGCTGATCATCGGCCCCGCCATCGGCGGCTTCATCACCGAACATTTCGGCTGGCGCTGGGTGTTCTGGATCAACCTGCCGATCGGCCTGATCGCGATCACCCTGGTGCTGGCACGGTTGCGCGAAAGCTTCGGCCCGGCCGCCGCGTTGGACATCCCCGGACTGGCGCTTGTTGCGCTGGCGGCGCTGGCGTGGGTGTGGAGCCTGTTGCGCGGCAACGCCGTGGGGTGGGCGAGCGCCGAAATCATCGCCACGCTGATGTCGGGCCTGGTGTTCACGGCCGGCTTCGTGCTCTGGGAATTGCGCGCGGCCGCGCCGATGGTGCCGATGCGGCTGTTCTCATCGCGGGCGCTTGCCTCCGGCATGTCCGCAAGCGTGCTGTTCTACGCCGCGATGTATGGCGTCTTGTTCCTGCTGCCGCAGTTCCTCCAGACCACGCTGGGCTTCGACGCCTTCGGCGCCGGACTTCGCCTGCTCCCCTGGACAGCGACGCTGTTCGTCACCGCCCCGATCGCCGGCGCGGTCGTCAACAGGTTCGGCGAGCGGCCGCTGGTGGTGACGGGATTGCTGATGCAGGCGATCGGCCTCGGCTGGATCGCGGAGATCGTGAGCTCCGCGGTTACCTACTCCGCTCTGGTCGCGCCGCTGGTGCTGGCCGGCGTCGGTGTCTCGATGGCGATGCCGGCAGCACAGAACGCCATCCTGAGCTCGGTCGCGGTGGCCGAAATGGGCAAGGCGTCCGGCATCTTCAACATGGGCCGCTTCCTCGGCGGCATGTTCGGCATCGCCGCGCTGGTGGCGAACTTCTCGGCCCATGGCGGGGTCGATTCGGCCGCTCATTTCGAGAGCGGATTTGCCGCGGCGATGAGCCTCGCCGCAGCGCTGTCGCTGGCCGGCGCGATTGCAGCGTTTTTCCTGCCGGCACGGCGACGGACCGCCGGCGCAGCCGCGCCGCAAGATGCGTGAGGCTGACAACACTGGAGTTTCGTTATCGGGCTGGCGGCTTGTGCCGTCACGCTTCTTTCTGATCATGAAGCGTCGTTCTAAAATGAAAACGACATCTGGTGGAAGACATCGCAGTCCTCCGACACGCATTGCAACCCGCAGGACACGTTTTCGCGTTCTCGCGGCGAAATTCGCCCGAGGTTTGCCTGGTCACTCCACCCTCTAAGCCAAGAGGGCGCAGGGAAGGCCGGGTGCCGGCTGGCACCCGCGGTCCGCTGCGCGAAATGCACACGCAGGAAAACCGCACAGCAGCATACAGGTGTAGCCAATCACTCGGCCTTCCCTGCGCGATGGTTGGACGGCTTATGCCGTGCTCTCCCGGGAGCCGAGTTCTCTTTGGCCTCCCTCGCCTTCGCGAAATTCACCGGCACCGCGCCGGTTGACGCAGATGCCGCATTCGCCAGGGCTTGACCGTAGCAACGACGGCCAGGACCACACGGTTTTGCCGTACGCACGGTTCGCCATTTCGCCGCAGTTTTTCCAGCCCTGTCGACGGAGCCGGAAACTTACAGACGAGACGAAGCCTAGCAGCGCCGCTCGTCGGAACGAAGCCTTGGGCTCACGGAGAGCAATCCGCCCTGCCCTTGGCCACTCGCACCCGAACGCTGCCGCGTCCACCGCAAGCCCGGCTCGCGAACGTGACGACCACAAGATCGCCCCTCAAGGATGAGCCGGGATGAGCGACACATACGCCAAAACCGAATTTCGGTAAAGTGGAATATTTTTGCGTGAGCGGATTGACAGGGGGCGACACAGGGCTGGAGCGTTGCGAGACAGACCGTCGGTTCGACAGGCGAGAGTTGGCCAAAGGAACGGAAAAGCCCACCAATTTAACCTACCCGCTCGAACGACAAATCTAGCTTTCCATCGAAGCGCACCAGAACAGCTTGAGTCGCCGCCTCTCCACAAACCCATGAGTCTTGTAGCCGGCGGCTTTTGCGGTCCAGTTCGCAGGGACATACTTGTTTCTCGCCTGCCTGGCGCTTGTCGCTTTGATGGTTCAGGCTCGTCTGAATTTACTGCCATCCCACGATGAGTCGGAGCAAACCGAAAGCCGCCCGATTTCGCAGATCGCGCGCCAGCCGGGGTTCATCATGGCCGTTCTCAGCAGTGCCTTCGGAAATGCCGGCATGAATATGCTGATGACATCGGCTCCAATCGCGATGATCTCGCATCATCACACATATGCCGACGCTGCGTTCGTGATCCAATGGCATGCCTTGGGAATGTTCGCCCCATCCTTGGCGACGGGGTCATTGATCAAGCGCGCAGGCCCGACCACGATCATCCGGCTCGGCGCACTTTTGATGCTCGCTTGCGCTGCCGCGGCCGCACTTCTTGGAACTGGCGTGAGTGCATTCTGGGTTTCGATGGTGCTGCTGGGGGTTGGTTGGAATTTTCTCTATGTCGGCGGAAGCACGCTTCTGACCGGAAACTATCACGTTTCAGAGCGCGCCAAGGCTCAAGCGCTGCACGATCAAACAGTATTCCTATCAACCGCCATCAGCGCGCTTCTATCCGGTTGGCTGCTCCAGCAGGCGGGCTGGCAATTCTTGCTCGGCGTGACAGCGGCTTTGGCAGCGACCGTCTTGCTTGCGAGCATCTGGTTGGCAGAATCCGAGACCAAGGTGCCGCAGTTCGCCAAGGCATCTGAATAAGGCATATCCTCTTCACAATCCGGAGCCTGATGGTCTGCACAAGGGTCGAATGATATGGGCACGCACAGCAAACAGTCGCTGCCGTAGATACCCGACGCCGGGGTACCACCGAAGTGCCGCCTACCGCGCGGCCCACATCACAGCGCCTCGACAGAAGTTGAAGGCGAGGCGTCCATAGAGAAAACCGCTTCCCGGCTCTGACGCAGCGAGGCGGTACGAATTGCCGAGAGCACGGAGAATTTCGATCATCTCCATCAATTCATGATGCGTCAGCGTCAAATGAAGACTGGCGTGCGACAGGAGCAGGGCTTGAATGCCAATGTTGATCATGACGGACCCGCTCCTGCGCACGGCAGCGGCATAATTTGCGCGAGATAAGCGCTTCTCCATTGATACGGCGTATCGCCGACAAAGCGCTTGAACACTGTGGTGAAATGCGCCTGGGTCTGGAAACCCACGGTCAGGGCGATATCCACGAGCGCAATTTCGGCCTGCTTGAGCAGCTCCTGGGCGCGCTCGATGCGGCGCCTCAGCAGATATTCATGAGGTCGCACGCCGACGGCCGCACGGAACTGCCCGGCGAAATGCATCCTGCTCAGGCCGGCGACGGCGGCCATGTCCTGAAGCGTTATCTTTGCAGTCAGATTCTTGTCGACATATTGCAGGACCCGCCTGAGACGCCAATTCTGCAGCGACCGTACGGTCCTTCCAGCATCCCCCTCGCGAATGGCGTCGGCCTGATCGAGCTCGGCCCGTGCGCTGGGAGCCTGCCGACTGAACGTCCGGGTGAGGATCGCAAGCCGCAGGGCGTCGGCCATGATGGCGGAATGGGTATCGTGCGTGGCCTCGGTCGCCGCGAGCGCATCGGACAGGCGCCGCATCACCGGATCAGCGGCTTCTCCTCCTGCGAAGGCCCGTTCGCTCTCGGCAGGCGGCGGTGCTAGGAGTTTTGCGGAGAGCCTGAAGCGGGGCCCGCGAGCGGCAGAACGTCCGGCGTCCGCCGCATGCTCGACCGCCAGGGCCATGTCCAGATGGACGAAAGACAGCATTGTTCCGCCTTCGTCGAACCGGTCAGGAAGTTTCGATAGCCCGAGCGGATCGCGATCGATTGCCGAGATATCGATCGCGCGAACGTCATGATCCTTGATCGCCTGTGAGCGTGACATCTGCAGCGACATCGTCGAATCTCCTTGTCCCGTTTTCGATCCGGCCTGGCCTGACCGGCTTGCCCGAATGCCATGGGAGCAGAGTAATTCGGCGGTGTGCGCGATCCATTCTACCCGCGGGTGCGTCTATAGGTTCTCGGGTTGACCGCGTCATACCTAGGTATGATCACGACCTGTTCGTCGGGTGAGCGCACCGATGCGACGTCTCAGCGGGATCGCGGCTGCGGGCACAACTTGCGGCGCGATGCCTGCGGTAAGTTGACGCGCTTTCTGCGCACCATCCGCCGGCGGGACCACGCGAGCTCCCTGGTTTTTCCGGGGAATGCCGCTTGCCGGCGGTTTCACCGCATCGAGCGCGCGACAGGTCTTCCACGAGAGCACGAAAATCGCGCGGGTGGATGTTGTGAACGCGATCAAATCGCGGCATCAACGCGCTGATAGCTGATGTGAGAAGAACGACTGCAAGTGACGATGACGCGTCATGATCTGACCACGGGCTCATCCAAGAGCCGCACCGGCTTGCGGTCCTTGTCCGCCGTCCTCGCCTTTGCGGTTTTCCTGGTTGACGTCCTGACGCCGCTCGAGGGCGCCGTGGCGGTTCTCTATATCGTGGCGATCCTGCTCGCGGCGAAGACCAACCGGCGCGACGACACCATCGTTGCCGCGGCCGGCTGCGTCGTCCTGACGATAACAGCCTATCTCCTGTCGCACGATCTGCGGACCATCGCCTCACCCGCCCTTCGTGTGCTGGTGAGCCTCGCGGCAATCGGGATCACGACCTTGCTGGCGCTGCAAAATCACGCGGCAACGAAGCGCCTCGCCGCGCAGGCCCGCCTGCTCAACCTCTCGCACGACATGATCTTCGTCAGAGACCGCGGCGGCGTGATCACCTTCTGGAACAAGACGGCCGAGCAGGTCTACGGGTGGTCTGCCGACGAGGCGGTCGGGCAGCTCGCCGACGCGCTCCTGCAAACCAGATATCCCGACCGGCGCGAGGTCATCGAAGCGGGCCTGGTGGGCACCGGTCGATGGGAAGGCCGCGTGCAGCAACGAACGAAAGACGGCGCGGCGCTCACCGTCGATGCCCGATGGGCCTTGCAGCACGACCGTCTTGGCAAGCCGGTCGGAGTCCTTGAAACGCACACCGACGTCACCGACCGCGTGGCCGCACACAACGCGCTGGTGCGAAGCGAACAGCGATACCGCCGGATGTTCGACGCAAGCCGGATCGGCGTCGTCGAAGAGGATTGGAGCGAACTCCGAACCGCACTGCAATCGCTGGATACCGCGGGAGCCAGCCTGCGCGACCATCTGGCGCGGCATCCCGGTTTCGTCCGGCATGCCCGCCGGCTCGCTGCAATCACCGACGTCAATCCGGCCCTGCAAAAGATGGCAGGCGCAAACGGCGCCTCGACTTTTATCGAGAATGTGGACCTGCTTCTCGGCGAGAACGACCGCAGCTTCCTCGGCGCGTTGATCGCGTTCGCGGAAGGCGAGCCGTTCTACGAAGGCGAAACCGAGCTCGTCAGGCTCGACGGACGCAAGGTTCCGGTGCTGTTCACGATCACCTTCCCCTCCGGGCCTGACGGCGACCGCAACGTGCTCGCCTTCGTCGTCGACATCACCGAGCGCAAGCAGGCGCAGGATGCGTTGCTCGCGGCGCAGGCGGAGCTCGCCCATGCCGCGCGCGTTGCCACCCTCGGCGAGCTCAGCGCCTCTATCGCCCACGAGGTCAATCAGCCGCTGGCGGCGATCGTCACCAGCGGCGAGGCCGGCTTGCGATGGCTGCGGCGCGACGTGCCCGATCTGAAGGAGGTCGCGGCCACGATCGTTCACGTCGTCGCGCAGGGCCGCCGTGCCGGCGAGGTCGTGGCCCGCATCCGCACCTTCCTGAAGAAGGCGCCTGCCCAGCAGGACAGTCTCGATATCGCCGAGATCATCCAGGAAGCGGCCCTTCTGGTCGCGCGGGAGCTCGCGAATGACGACGTCGTCCTGACTGTCGAGACGACGCCTGGCCTGAAGCCAATTCGCGGCGACCGGATCCAGCTTCAGCAGGTGCTGGTCAACCTGCTGGTCAATGCCGCCCAGGCCATGTCGGACCAGCGCGGTTCCCGTACCGTCATGCTGCGCGCCAGCGCCGTCGACGGCGAGAGACTCGCCATCACGGTGCAGGACAGCGGCCCCGGCATCCGGCCGGACGACATTCCACGCCTGTTTGATCCGTTCTTCACGACGAAGCGCGGCGGAATGGGCATGGGACTTGCGATCTGCCGAACGACGGTGGAAGCTCACGGTGGCGAGTTGTCGGTCGAGAGCACCCCGGGCGCGGGAGCGACATTCCGCCTGACACTGCCATACAGCCAAGAACACATCAGACCATGACACGACCAGACCACGCGCAATCGCCCGCCCAATCGCTCAACTCGGTCGTTATCATCGTTGATGACGACGCAGGGATCCGCGCCTCGCTCGACAGCCTGTTCCGATCGGTCGGCCTCGATACGCGCCTGTACGGCTCGCCGTCCGAACTGCTTGGAGGCTCGCTGCCCGACGGCCCCGGCTGCATCGTGCTGGACGTCCGCCTTCCCGGCGTGAGCGGGCTCGACCTGCAGGGCCAGCTCGTCCGGCAGGGCATCAGCTATCCAATCATCTTCATGACGGGCCATGGGGACATTCCGATGTCCGTGCGTGCCATGAAGGCCGGCGCGGTCGATTTCCTCTCCAAGCCATTTCGCGACCAGGACATGCTCGATGCCGTGACCGCGGCGCTCGAACGCGATGCGCAGCACCGGGCCGAAGCCGCGACCAAGGAGGACATCCGCGCCCAATACGAGACCCTGACGGCGCGCGAGCGCGAGGTGATGGGCCATGTCACCGCCGGCCTGATGAACAAACAGGTCGCCGCCCTGATCGGCCTCAGCGAGATCACGGTCAAGATCCACCGCGGGAACGTCATGCGCAAGATGGGGGTCCGGTCGTTCGCCGACCTCGTTCGCAAGGCCGAGGCGCTCGGAGTTTCCCAGACCCGCAGGACTTCGGACCAAACCTGAGTATAATTCCGGCGGGACTGCCCCAGGTGCATAAAGCGCCATCGGCCGCGTCGAGGGAGATGCTCTTCTTTGCGGAACACCGCGGCCAGGATTAGGCGCCCCCATGGCCAAAAGCTTGGTGATTGCGATCGTAGACGACGACGAAGGCGTTCGGGCATCGCTGGCGAGCCTCGTGCGTTCGGTCGGCTACGAGGCCCAGGCCTACGAATCCGGCGTGGACTTCCTGCGGCAGGCGCAGGGAGACGATCCGGCATGCATGATCGCCGACGTCCAGATGCCGGTCATCACAGGCGATGAGCTGCAGGCCCAGCTGGTTGCCGCCGGCCGCCATTTTCCAATCATCTTCATGACGGCGTTTCCGAGTGAAACCGTGCGTCAGCGCGTCATGGCCGCAGGCGCGCATTGCTATCTTGGCAAGCCTTCCAGCGGTGACGAGATCATCCGCTGCCTCGAAGACGCGCTGGCAGGCAACGGGCCGCAATAGTCCGGCCCGCGGCTGGCGCGGACGAGCGCCGTTTTCCCTCAACCCGACGTGCAATCCGGCAACGAGGTTGGTGAACCGGAAATACCGGCGAGCCCCTCGCACCTCATATTCGCGCGCGTATCACAGCACTGGCGGGGCTGGCTGTTCTGCCGAGGGAAATGGGGATCTCGCGCGATGCAAATCAATGCCGATGCTGCCGCCGCGGCGCGCCCATTGGTCTTCGCCGGGTTTCCGGCGAGCTCCTGGGCCTTTGCGCTGCGGGTGTGGCTCGCGATGCTTCTCGCCCTCTATGTGAGCTTCTGGCTCGAGCTTGAATCGCCCTCGTCGTCAGCCCTCACGGTGGCGATCCTGGCACTGCCCACGCGCGGTCAAGGCATGGAAAAGGCCGGCTACCGATTGCTTGCAACCGCCATCGGCGTGGCGGCATCGATCGCGATCGCCGGCATGTTTTCCCAAACCGACGGTCTCCTGCTCGCGGTGCTCGGCATTTGGATCGGCCTTTGCGTCTACGCCGTCGGGATGCTCGACGGCAATCGCGCTTATGCAGCGTCTCTCTGCTGCACCACGGTCGCGCTGATTGCCGTTCAGCAGATCGACAGCCCGCTGCAAGTATTCCCGACCGGCGTCGCGCGGGGCGCGGCCATCAGCGTCGGGGTCCTCGCGGTGGCGCTCGTGAATGAAATTCTGGCCGCGCCGAACTATCATCCGGCCCTGGCAAGCCGCATCGAGGCGCTGCACCGGCGGGTCACGGATCTCGCGCAAGATGCCGAGCGCGGCCAAGCGCCATCCGCACCCGTTGCGGCGAGCCTGTTGCATGATATCGCAGCACTGCGCCCGGACATCGCGAGCCTAGCGGCGGAATCGAGCGTGGGCCCGACAAGAGCCGCGGCCGCGCGTTCCGCGCTGGTCGATCTCGTCAGCGCGTTCTCTCTCGGCCGCATGCTGGCAGCGCTCTCCGCCACGTCCGCTCCGGCGCAGAATGGTGACGATCCGGACCAGGATGCGGCCGGGCTGATCGCGATTTCCCGATCCTGGCTGCGCATCGAAATCAGCCGCAAGAACGCGCAAGTGCGCAGCAGCCTCGATGCGCTGCGTGCAGGGACGCGTCCCTATCGTGCATGGCACGCACCGCTCTATCGTTCGCGCCGCATTGCGGCCGAAGCCGGCGCACGGGCTGCGATCGCGTTCACGCTGATCGCAATCTTCTTCGTGCTGGCGGGCTGGCCGACAACAGAGCTCTGCCTTTCACTCGTCGCCGTGATCATAGGCCTCGGCTCAACCTCGCCCGCGCCACGCAGCTTCACGCTGGTGGCGGTGATGGCGATGCCGATCGCCTGCGTGCTGGCCGGCATCTTGAAGTATCTCGTCTTCAATGGGGTGTCCGAGTTTCAGCTGCTGGCGATCGGTCTTGCGCCTGTCGTCATCGGCCTCGCGCTGCTGGTCTCGCTGCCGAGCCCGATGCTGTCTTCCCTCGGCCGTCTCGTCCTGGTGTTCACGCTCGCGGTGCTCGCACCGACAAATCCGCAGAGCTACGACCCCGAGGTGTTTCTGCTGACGAGCTTCTTTGCCTGCCTTTCGTCCGTCCTCGTCTTTGCCGCGCAGTTGCTGCTGCCTCCCTTGTCATGCGGCCGGCGCATTCGGCTGCTGTTGGAAGAGGTCCGGCGCGAGCTGAGCCGCCGCGACAGCGGGCCAGCCCGGCATCTCGCGCCGGAGGAAGCCGCCTTTCGCGACGCGGCGCGGATTGAACAGATGGTGACCGCAAACGGCCCCTCCGCAATCAATGATCAGATCGCCGGCACGGCCATGCATTTTTTCGACAAGGCCGACGCCCTGCGACGTTGCCGTGCCGAACTGGACCGGGTCGGCCAGGGCCCGCTCGCCGGAGCGGCGCAGGCCGCGCGAGAGGCCCTCGTCCGGCGGGACGGCGGTGCGATCCTCGCTTCGGCCGGGGCGCTGCACCAGGCGGGAGCGCCAAGCAACCTGCCCACCAGTGCAGCCATCGCCGCGCTGATTGCGGCAAGTGCGGCGTTCATGCCGCCACAATCTCCGACCGGCTCCAGCCGAGGGACATCACCATGATGAACACCTATCGGGAACTCGTCATCGGTGGCGTGCTGATTGCCCCCATCGTCTCCTATGCGGCAACAGCGATGCTCGCGTTCCTGATGCTGCGCCCGCTGCTGCGCTTCGTCGGCTTCACGAGATTCTTCAGCAACCCTTCGCTGGCCGAACTCAGCCTCTACGTGGCGATGTTCGGCATGCTCGCACTGTTCTTCTAGGGAGAAAAGCCATGGAAGCCACCCTGCCCCGCAACGCCGCCCCGCTTCATGGCGAGCCAACGACCGAGGCGCCGGTGGATGCCGCAGACACCGTGGACGGTTCGAACATGCCGGAGACCGTAGCGCGCGACACCGGCGATCACGCCGCGGCCGGCGTCAAACCTCCGGAACAGGCGGCTCCCTCCGCGAAGGTGCTGCGCGAGGGCGCCCGCCGCTTCATCCACGGCGCGGCCAAACATCTTGCGACCCTCGGCATTGCACTGGTCGCCGTCTTGATATCGCTCGCGACCTGGCAGCATTACGTCACCGCGCCCTGGACCCGGAACGGCAGCGTGCGCGTCCAGGTCGCCAACGTCGCGCCGCAGGTTTCGGGCGAGATCGTGGAACTGCGGGTGACCGACAATCAGTTCGTCCATAAGGGCGACGTGCTCTACGTCATCGACCCCTTCGACTTCGAGGTGGCCGCCCATGTCGGCAAGGCCGTCCTCGACCAGCGCGCGGCGGATCTCGAAGTGAAGCAGGCCCAGTTCAACCGGCGTCAGCGCTTGTCCAACCTCGCAACGACGCCGGAGGAACAGCAGATCTTCGCCGGCAATGCCTTGCAAGCGAAGGCTGCGTATGAGGCGGCGGCGCATCAGCTTGCTCAGGCCGAATTGAACCTGAAACGAACCAACGTGACGAGTCCGGTCGACGGCTACGTCACCAACCTCCTGCTGCGCGTCGGCGATTATGCTACCACCGGCGCCAGCAACGTCTCCATCATCGATGCCAACAGTTTCTGGATCGACGGCTATTTCGAAGAGACCAAGATGGCGGGCGTGTGCGTGGGCGATCGCGCAGAGGCACAGCTCGTCGGCTACTCCAAGCCGCTTCAGGGACATGTGAAAACCGTGACCCGCGGCGTCAGCGTGTCGAACGCCGCATCCGGCACCCAAGGCTTGCCCAACGTCGATCCCATCTACACCTGGGTTCGGCTTGCGCAGCGCGTGCCGGTTCGCGTCGCCATCGACACGGTGCCTCCGGGGGTGCCGCTGGTCTCCGGCATGACGGCGACGGTGACGATCCGGCAGCCCTCAAGCGAAACCCAAAGCCGGTTTGAGCGATTCCGCACGAACTTCGTGAATCCCGTCGCCGATCTGTTCGGCGCGGGACGTCCGCCTCGCGCGAACTGCCTTCAGGCCACATCCCAGCAGCCCCCCGAGGTGGAAGCGGTTCCGTATTCGCGCGAACCCGCCATTCCGCCAGCGGCTGCCATCGCACCGGGCCTCACACCCGGCCTCGACGCCTCGCCACGCCTGCCCTGAATCAGACGAAGACGGCCGGCCGGACATGACAGTACCGCATGCACCCTCGTTCGGTGTGTTCTCTCCACACATGCACTTGATCCCTTTGATTCCAATTGAATTTTTCGCGACACGCGGTCGCACCCGCTCGCACTTGCAAAATCTAATACCGCTTCAGCTTCCTTAACGAGCCTTCCGACGCGGTCGCACCTATCGTTCGAACATGGACCAATTGCATTCTGCTGCCGTCCCGACGGCAGCCGAATCCAGGAAATGGGGACGAACGATGCTTACTGATATGCAAGCGGCCGGCGCCCGGGTGACGTATCAACCCAGCCGCCGCGAATCGGCTTCCCCGCAAGAGTCTCGCGCATTTCCCCTCGAACGAAGGTGGCGCCAGCCCGGCCAACATGGCGGCACCGCGTCCGACGACATCACGATCTCGCGCTGGACCTCGACCCAAACAGGCATAAGGCACGAAGAAGCCGCGACGCCTTGCGACCGATACTTCCTGGCCATCGCCTTGAAAACAACACGGGTCAAACTGACCAGAGGCCGCCACACCGTCTTCGACGGCGTCATGCCGGCAGGCACGCTGTATATCGGCGCACCGTCGCAGCGGCTCAGTGCGCAGTTCTACGCGCCGTGCGATTTCCTGCACTTCCACGTCTCTGCCGGCAGTTATTTTCCGCCTCTACGGCCTGGAGCAGGCCCCGCCGCGCCGGAAGGCCTCAACGACCTCGTCCTGCTCCGCGACCCGTTTGCCGAGCAGCTTGCGAAAGCACTGACCGAACGCGGCCATTCTGCCGACCGGGAATTCGCACGCTGCATTGGCCGGACGCTGGCAATGCACATTGCCCGGCGCGAGCTCCCTCACGCGAAAGTCAATGCGTTGCCGAAATGGCGGCTGCGGCGCGTCGAGGAGTATGTCGGGACGAACTTCGACCACGGCATCACCCTGTCCGACCTTGCCAGGGTGGCGGGACTGTCGCGGATGCACTTCGCGGCCCAGTTTCGTGCCGCGACGGGATACCGACCGCGGGAATACCTGCTGCATCAGCGCATCGAGCGTGCGAAATCACTGCTGTCGAATTCCGACACGGTCCTCGCCGAGGTGGCGCTGACCGTCGGCTTCTGCACCCAGGCGCATTTCTCGACCGTCTTCAAGCGGATCACAGGTGAAACCCCCGCGCGCTGGCGATGCGCCAGCCGGAACGCGTCGGCTTCGTCCAGGCTCGGCGATCCCGCTGCGACACGCATGACGGTGTCCCACGCGCTGCCCGCGGAAATCACGTGAATCATGCGAAATGAGAAATAACAGGGGTTCGTGAAATACTTTGGCCGCGCGATCGGCGATGCTGTGTGTGTTAGGTGACTGAGACCCCCAAGTCACGGCTCGAGCCTCTTTCTCCTCCCTGGGCATACGAGCATTTTGGGGCCGTCCTCCCCCAAGGATGGCCCCTTTTTTTCCACCGCGCAGCGCGATTGTCTCTTCGGAATTTATCGCGCTTGGGCGCTCAGGTGACGCGTAATCCAGGCGCGGACACCGTGAAGGCTCCTGAAATCGTCCAGCGAACGAGCCGGAAGCCCGGGCTCGATCTCGGCAACCATCCTGCTGAGCGCATATCCCGGCCCCAACTCGAGAAACCCCGTCGCGCCCGCTTCGACACAGGCTTGCAAGCAATCTGCCCATTGCACGGTTTGCGAAATCTGCGCGGCAAGCTTGTCGAGACCTTTGTTGGCCGACACAACCGGAGTGGCATCTATTCCGCTCAGAATGCGCGCACCGCTCCCCGGCGGGAACACCACCGGTGCCAGGCGCAGAGTCTCACGAAATAGGGCGGACGCGGCGGCGAGCCGTGTAGTGTGGGAGGCCACCTCAACCGGCAACGCGACGATCCTTGCGCCGCGTATCGCCCGCGCGTCTGCGGCAATTCCGCTCAGCGCCTCCCGGCCGCCGCCGATGACAAAGGCATCGCCGGGATTGACGAGGGCGATCGCCGCGCCGTGACGTTCGCAAAGGCGACCGATCTCGTCTCGCGAAAGACCACGGACGAAGATCAGACCGTCGCCGGCGCGCGTGGCCGCATCCATGGCTTCTGCGCGGCGCGCCACGAGATCGAGCGTGGCAGTCGCATCGAACAGTCCGCCGACACCCCAGGCCGCGACTTCGCCGACACTATAGCCGGCAATGATGACGCCACGCGGCATGACATCTGCGAGCGCACACGCCGCAGCGAGCGGCTGCAAGGTACAGAGAATCTGGCCGGCACGGTTGCGGTGCAGGGCCTCATCAGGTTCGCCGCGGACGAATTCGCGCGGATCCCTGCCACCGAGCAACGCCGCCGCACGCGCAAACAGCTGCGCGGCGTCCGGCGCGTCGCCCGTGAGGGCGAACATGTCCCGATGCTGGCCGCCTTGGCCCGAGCAGAGGATCGCAAGCGTCATCGCCGCGGCCTAGTGGGGAAAGAGCAGCGCGATCGCAATCGCCAGGGTCACGACGCTGAATCCGGTGCTGGCGATGACCATCGACCCTGCCCTTGCGGAATCCAGCCGGTAGTTGACCGCGAACAAAATTCCGAAGAAGCCCGACGGCGTCGCGGCGAGCAGAATAGCCGTTTTCGCCGCGTCCTTCGTCATCGGAATGAGGCAAATGACCGCAACTGCCAGCAGCGGGCGCACGATGTCCGAAGCCACCGTTGCAGCGACGACCTTCCAGTCCAGCCGAAACGACTGCGCCGACAGAATGGCTCCGGTGAGGAACAGGGCGACGCCGGCAGCCGAACTTCCAATCAGCGCGAGGCTTGCACGGGCCAACGCGTCGAGGCTCACATCCGATAACGAGAACAGGATGCCAAGCGCGGGCGCGAGTACCACCGGCTTGGTGATCGCACGCCGAATTGCCGTCAGGACCTGCCGTGCCGCCATTTGCTCGCCGCGAGCCTTGGCGGCGCCCATTTCCGCCATGATCAGGGTCAGCGGACTGATGAGGATCGAGCCCGCCGCCAATGCGACGGCAACCGGCACAGTGCCGGCCGGCCCCACGACTGAGGTCATGATCGGAAGGCCCACGCCGGCGAGATTCGGAAAGCCAATCGTCAACGCCTGTAATGATGCTTCCGACCGGGACACCTTGGAGACCCCACGCGCCGTAAAATACCAGGCGAGATAGACCAGCAGCATCGTCACGCCGAGCACCAGGAAGAGCGGAACCTGCTCGATCATCTCACGGCGTGACGCCGAGGCTGTCGCCGCGAACAGAGAGGCCGGCAGCGCAAAATCCATCACGAGTGCGTTGAGGGCGTCGACGTGAAGATTGTCGACGATATGGAATTTTCCGGCGGCGTATCCCAGCAACAGAACCAAGAAGACCGGCACCAGCGCCATCAGGATCGCGTTGGACATCATGAAATCGGCCTTTCATGGGCGTCGACGAAGAGCGTCATCGCAAGCAGGTCGGCCGATCCACCCGGGCTGAGGCGACGGGCGACGAAGCTTTCGTGGATCGACTGCGCCCGCGCACGCCAGCCGGACACGCCGACGCCGCCTGAAGCGATGAAGCGACGCGCCGCGTCATGTGCAAAGCGAAGGCCGTCAAGCCCACCGCGATGCAGGAGGTTGGTGTCTTCGACGAATGCGATCAGCGCAAAGCACGCCTCGACCCGGGCGGCTTCCGTATCTTCCAGCGCAATCGGCGTCGCTCCGCGCAAGGCCGGCAAGCCGATCCGGTAGACGCTGGGAAATCCGTTTGCGGCCTCCATCCGTGCACCACCCGCACGAAAGCGGCGGCGGGCTGCGCTGCCATGGCTGTGCAGCAGCACCGGACCATCGAATATGCTGTCGCCCCACAGGCGCGCCACGACAGCGCCAAGCGGAAGTCCGGGATCGACCAACCCGCCGGCTCTCGCGCCGGCCGCCGCGCACAGCAGGCCGAGCCCGAAGATCGCGCCACGGTGCGTGTTGACCCCCGCGGTCGCCGCCAGCATGGCGCGCTCCGCTTCAAGGCCGATGATGCGCAGCCGCCCCATGCCGCAGCCAAGCGCGCCCGCATCGGCCAGGCGTTGCAGGTAGGGCCTGATGGCCGCAGCACTGCGACGAAACGTGCCCGCATCCATGTCGTCGTGGCTGCCGTTGTCGACATGGCTCACCAGCCCCGGCTTCGGCCAGGTTTCGAGCTCCTGGACGAGGCAATCGGCGGCGACGGCGCCGATCGCGGAGACATCGGGCGCGATCTGCGCCCGGCGCAGAACCGGCCGTTCCACGCCTCTTGCGGCCGTGGTGATCATGATCCCGTAGCTCCCGACATGAATTGATGCCTGCCGAGCAGGACCACGCGCGCGAGGCTCTTGACCAGAAGCTCGCTGGTGCCGCTGTGGAATTCGCGCCAGTTGACCGCAGCGCCGTCGGCGCCCATCAACTCGCCATCGAGCCGCATCGGCGCATCAGTCTCGATCGCAGCGACGTCGGCGACGAAACGATCGATGTCGGTTTCGCGGTGAAACTCGAACAGGACATCGAGATCGGAACGGTCGGTCACGTAGTCGAGCCCGGTCAGCGACTGCCAGGCCAGGCTGCCGAACACGCGCACCTCCACCGCATGGCGAAGCGCCAGCCCGTCGAGCCGGTCGAGCGTCGACCACCAGTTGCGCGGCGCGTAGGCCCGCGCCTGCCGCAGCGGCGGCGGCCTCGCAACCGAGGCGACGTGGTCGATATCGACCACGAGAGAGACCCGTTTCTTGCCGGCAGAGGGCGGCAAGGGCAGGCCCAGCGCGAGGCCGGTTGCCTCGCATGGCAGAGCGCGTCGCCTGATCGTCGGCCATCGCATTTTTGGCCAGCGCGCGAGAAGGGAATCGGCTGCGAGGTCGTCGCGCGCGTCCAGCATCGCGCGCCAGCCTTCGGGGCTGATGAAGACCAGGTCGTGACGACCCGGTGGACGCTCACCGTGCTTGCAGGGCGAGGTCATGAACGCGCTCCGCGATCTCCGTGGCCTTCAGCCGGCCGCCACGCTCCTTGCCGAGCGCATCCCGCCGATCCTGCACGGCCGGCATGCCGGCCAGCAGCGCCTCCAACTGGTCGGCAAGCGACCTGGCATTGCTCCACGTCATGTGAACGGCGCCCATCTGTGCGAGATTGGACAGGCCCGGCGCGAACACCGGCGTCGACTTCGCCTTTTCCTGCAGGGCCTCCATCGACAACTTGGTGACCTTCGCCATCGACGGCAGGTCCATCACCGCGGGATCGGCCCCTGGCAATCCGACCAGCACGCGCGTCGCTAGGCCCGTCGCAAGCAGGGCGCCCGCAGCCGAGTGACCATACAGAAGGCCGACGGTCGGGTGGCCATTCATATCCGCATGGATCAGCACCTTCGCCAGATGGGCGAGGAACTCGTTCAACCCGAGCAGCTCGTCACGCTTGCTCATGCGCTGGCTGTCGCTGTCGACGAGCACCAGGATCGACCCGGAGTCCCGGTCGATCGACTCCAGGACGTGGCCCGACAGCCTGATCGCTTCGTCGACGCCTAACGCCGTCCGGTCTGCAACACCAAGCACGAGCATCCGGCCGCCGGATCGCAGCGTCGCCGAGCCGAGGATGACGCCCTTGTCGTTCCTCACCTCATGGCCGTCGGGAAAGAGCGAAGCGAGGATATTATCGAGCGTCACGGCTGGTCCTCCCGATGCGGTTGGCAAGAGCAATGAACTGATCGGCCGGCAGCTCTGGAACGGCCTCGGCATGCGCGATGCCTTCCGCCGTCCAGATGTCCACGGCATCGCCGCAGTCACCGAAGCTACGCAGCCGGTCGGCAAGCCGCCGCTGCTCGGCCCTCAGTCTGTCGAGACCGAAAGGTCCGACCAGGCCGAGCAGCTCCAGCGCGGCCTCGCGAAAATCCTGCACATTGTCGTCGGCGAAGACATCGGCGGCACCGAGCAGACGGCGATGCTTGCCTCCCATGGTCCGCCAGACCAAGGCGCGATCGCGGGAATCGAACTCCTCGACGCCGCGATTGGTCTCGATCACTTCGGGGCCCGACACTGCGATACGCCCCGGCTCCGAGACGGCGAGAGCGGAGCAACAGCCTGCGATCAGGCCGCCGCCGCCATAGCATCCGGACCTGCCGCCGATCAGGCCGATGACCTTCACGCCTGCGCTGCGGGCTTCCATCAAGGCGCGCATGATCTCGGCGATGGCCAGCTCGCCAGCATTCGCCTCCTGCAAGCGGACGCCGCCGGTATCGAACAGGATCAGGACGGGGATCGAGCCGATCTGACGCGCGGCGCGGAGGAGCCCCGTCAGCTTGGCGCCGTGCACCTCGCCAAACGCGCCACCCATGAAGCGGCCTTCCTGCGCAGCGACGAACACCGGCGAGCCATCAAGCCGTCCGTGACCGACGATGATGCCGTCGTCGAACTGCTCGGGAAGGTCGAATATCTTCAGATGCGGGCTGACTTCGCGCTGCTCCGGTCCAATGAACTCGACGAAGCTGCCGGCGTCGAGCAGCAGGTCCAGCCGCGTGCGGGCCGACGCCTCGTAGAAGCTTGTGCTGCGGGCCCGTTCGGCCGGGCTGATGTCCTTGAGCGGAGCGGTCATTGGCCGGCCTCCGCGATCAATCGCACCGCCTGCGCTAGCCGAAGCGACACCGTATCGGGACGCGCACCACCGTCATTGATCGAGAACTTCAGCCCGCCCGGCGAATAGCGCTCGACGAAATCGCCGATCACGGCGCTCCAGACAGCTCCGAAGCCTATGGCCGCGGTCTTGATGTCCACGACGCATTCCGCATCCGGCAAGCTCCGCTCGACCAGCACTTCCAGATTTCCGGAAGCGACCACGCCGACAATCGCGCGTTGCCTGGTGCCGCCGGCTCGCGCGCGAACCTGGTGTTGAAAGTTGAGATCTTCCATGGTCGGTCCCTCACCAATTCCTGAATTTTGAGGGCGGCGCGTAGAGTCCGCCCGACCAGCGCACGAGATCCTTGATCGAGCGCGCCGCCAGCAGGCTGCGATCCGCATCGAGCGGATTGATGCCGAGATCTTCCGGCCTGCGGATCACGCCGCGCTCGCGCAGGCGCGAGACCATGCCGTAGTCCCGCCGTCGGCCAACGTCGGTGTAGCCGGCAACGCCACGAATGGCCTGTTCGCGCTCCTGCGCGGTGCGGCACAGCAAGAGGTTTGCCACGCCCTCTTCGGTGATGATGTGCGTGACGTCGTCGCCGTAGATCATGACCGGCGCGAGATCGAGCTTCAGCTTTTCGGCGAGCTCGATCGCATCGAGCTTCTCGACGAACAGCGGCACGTTCTTGTCGCCGAACGTCTCGCCGATCTGCACGACCAGCTTGCGGCCACGGCGCATCAGTACCGAGCTGTCCGGATCGGCCTCCGCTCCGGCCTTCAGCCAGGGCGCGCTCGGATGGCGTCGCCCGCGGGCATCCGCCCCCATGTTCGGGGCGCCGCCGAAGCCTGCAATGCGCGAGGTGGTTACGGTCGACGAGTTCCCTTGCAGATCGATTTGCAGCGTGGAGCCGATGAACATGTCGCAGGCATAGAGCCCGGCGGTCTGGCAGAAGGCGCGGTTGGAGCGCAACGAGCCGTCCGAACCGGTGAAGTAGACGTCGGATCTGGCCCGGATGTAGTCGTCCATGCCGACCTCCGACCCGAACGAGTGGATCTGCCGCACCCAGCCGGACTCGATCGCCGGAATGAGCGCGGGATGGGGATTCAGCGCGAAATGGGACGCGATCGTGCCCTTCAGCCCCAGCCTCTCGCCGAACGTCGGCAGCAGGAGCTCGATCGCGGCTGTGCTGAAGCCGATGCCGTGATTGAGCCGCTGTACGCCATAGGGCGCATAGACACCTTTGATCGCGAGCATCGCTGTCAGAATCTGGCCTTCCGTGATCGCCGCCGGATCGCGCGTGAACAGCGGCTCGACGAAGAACGGCTTGTCGGCCTTGACGATGAAATGGACACGGTCCGCCGGGATATCGACCCGCGGAACGGTGTCGACGATTTCGTTGACCTGTGCGATCACGACGCCGTCCTTGAACGCGGTCGCCTCGACCACGGTCGGGGTGTCCTCGGTATTCGGGCCGGTGTAGAGATTTCCCTCGCGGTCGGCGCTGACGGCGGCGATCAGCGCGACGTGCGGCGTAAGGTCGATGAAGTAGCGGGCGAACAATTCGAGATAGGTATGAACCGCGCCCAGCTCGATCTTGCCGCCGAACAGCATGCGCGCGATGCGCGCCGATTGCGGTCCTGAATAAGCATAGTCGAGCCGCTTTGCGACCCCGCGGTCGAATAGGTCCAGATGCTCGGGCAGAACCACACCCGACTGCACCATGTGCAGATCGTTGACCTTGGACAGATCGACCGCCAGCAGCGCGCGGCTCAAGAGATCCGCCTGCTTCTGGTTATCGCCCTCCAGGCAAACCCGGTCTCCCGATCGGACCACGGCCTCCAGCAGGCGCGTGACGTCGTGCGCTTCAACGACCTTGCCGCGGGCAAGGCCGGCTCCTGCCGCAATGCGCGCATCGCGCGCGGCTCGATTGTTCTGCCAGCTCGTCACGACCTCAGCTCCTTTGCGGCGTTGGCTCCGCTCCAGAGCGATCCCGGATTGGCACGGTCGGGATGGAGCTCGAGCATCGCCTCGTAAAGCTCGCGCGGCGATGTCGTCGCCTTATCGAGGCGGTTGAAATCGAGCAGGTATTGACGGGTCTCAGCGATGTTGCGCGGATCGTCGTCGTTGTCCGGCTTCTTGTGTCCGGCCACCACGAAGCGCGGCTTCAAGGCATCGAGCCGGCCGAGCGCGGCGATCCATTCCAGCCGGCTCTGCGTATCGGTTTCGACCAGATAGGGATGAATGCCGTTGTACACGGTGTCGCCGGCGACAATCAGGTCGAGAGAGGGGACATGAAGAGCAGTTGAGCGGGCCGTATCGGTTCGTCCCATGTCGACGACGACGAGCTTGTGTCCCTCGAGCGTAAGCTCGCCTTCGAGGGGCGCAGCCGCGGCCAGACGCTCTGCGATCTCGCCCGGAAAGCGCTTGCGCCAGAAGCCATCGAGCGCTTCAGGTGCAAGCTGCGCCTTCATCTCCTCGACGACCTCGGGAACTGCAACGGCCTTCGCATGCGGAAAGCGATCGAGCAGCGGCGCCAGGCCGAAGAAGTGATCTCCGTGCCCGTGCGTGACATAGATCGTGGTCAGATTTCGCTCGCACGAAACGACCCAGTCCAGCAACGTTTTCGACTGCCCGGCGGTAAGGAACGTGTCGACGAGGACCGCATCCCGCTCGCCGTAGATCAGTGTCGACGAATTCGCGACCCACATCAAATCCGGATTGCCGGACGGCAAGTCGCGGCTGAGTCCGGCCCGCTTCACCGTCGTCACCTTCCAGTTCAGAGCGGAGCTGGTCGTCTCGATCATTTTCATGGGAATTCTCCGGATGGAATATTCGGGGCGGCGGGAGTGCTGTCACTCCCGCCGTCCTTCCTTCTGCCGGTCGTGCGTCGGGACCAGCAAAAGCACGGTCAGCGCGTGACCGGCGACTGAATGCTGCGCGCGGCGCGGGCGATGACCGCCGCCACTTCCTTCGGACGGGACTCGTAGACCGAGTGGCTCGCGCCGGGGATCACAGTGGTCTGGCTCTTGGCGCGCTCATAGTACCAGCGCTCCAGATCCGGACTGATGATCTGGTCGTTGCCGGCGACGATGCCCCAGCTCGGCTTGGTCTTCCACGCCGCTGCCGTCAGCGGCGTGCTGAAGACCTGTGTCGCGGCCGGGACCTGCGAGCGCGCGACGAACTCAGCCCGCTCGCGCGGCAGATCCGGCGCGAACAGTTTCGGGAATTGCACGGGATCGAGATAGGTGAATTTGTCGGGGGTCATCTTGATGACGCCTTCGGTCTTCCCGAGCACGCTCGGCGTCTTCTTGCCCAGCGCCGATTCGTCCTCGCCGACGTCGGGCGCATGTGCGGCGACGTAGACAAGACCGACGACGTTGGGATGTACGCCGGCCTCGGTGATGATCGAGCCACCGTAGCTGTGACCGACGAGAAGCGTCGGGCCATCCTGCAGATCGAGAATACGTTTGGCCGCAGTGACGTCGTCGGCGAACGAGGTCTCGGGCTCCTGCACCATGGTGACGCGGAAGCCTTCCTTGGTCAGGATCTCGTCGACCGGCTTCCAGCCGGACCCATCCACCCAGGCGCCGTGCACCAGGACGATGTTCTTCAGGGGCTCCGCGCGCGCAGGGGCGACGGCCGAGAACAAGGAGAGAGCGGCGGCAAAGGCGAGGCTGGCGCTGATGTGTTTCATGTCGGGATCACTCCGGGTTGGAATGACGCGATACTAATTTCAAGGCTTGCTTGCGTATTTCCGCAAACAACTATCCTTGCCACTTCGCACGCCTGGACACGCGAGCTGCGACGATCGCTGCTCGAACATCCTCCGGACGTAGCCCCGTTGAGCGAGGCATTTTTGGGGGCTCACGTTATGTACGCTGACATTCATGACATGACCTCTCGCAAGCGTGAACGGCCGGCGTTCGTACACGAAAGACGATCGATGCGCGCCCTGTCATTCAAGGCAACGTTCCTGACGTCACTCGAAATTCAAGCATAGGATCGAACAATGACATCCATCGCAAAGTGCAGCTTGGCCCTCTTCGCCCTGCTGTACGCAACAATGCCGGCTCGTGCCGGAACCTGCACGGATGACATCGCGCAAACCCAGGCCCAGCTCGATCTGGCCATAGAAAGAGACGCTGGCTCCCACGGCTGGAAGCCGGAGAGCCTCAGCGCGCTGCGCGGTCATCAACCCACGCCCCGCTCGCTCGCGGAAGCAGCTGGTGGCAATGGCATCGATTTCACCGAGGCGCTCGACTCGCTCGATCGCGCGCGCACCGCCAATCGCGGCGGCGACCTCGCCGCGTGCAGTCGGGAGATCGCACACGCCCGGGCCATCCTGAGATAGCGAAGGCTATCTCAGGCCAACGGCGAGGCGATGCGTCGAACGTGGTCGCGCAAGACAGAATGCGATGCACGACGCACCGGATTCGCCTCGTCGTCGTGCAGCCGGGCAGCAGGGCGTGCGTTCTGGAAATACCCGCGCCGGCGCAGCTTCCTATTGTTCGATCGCAGTCGGCCGGAGCTTTCATCCATGCGACAACAATATTCAACATACAACGGTGTGATGCTTGCGACCGCCATGCTGTGGCTGGTCCCGGCTGCGGCCATCGCTCAAACAACGGCGCCGGGAATGCAGCCTCCCGCCGGCATGCTTGCGACGTCGCCGCTCAACCCGCAATCCACGCGGCCAGTGGGCATTCCGTTGGGATCGACCGAAATCGTAACGCCCGGCATCTCGCCGATCAACCCTGCGCAAAGCACGAGCGCCTGCGCCGGGTCCGGCAACGCCGCATCGACCGGAGCATTGTTCGACGGCGGCGGGTTGTCCGGCACCTCATCGACCACTTGTGCCGGCAGCACCGCAGCGGTCCCGTCCCTGCCCTCGACATCGACGGTCGGCCGCGTCGGAATTCCGCTGGGCGCCACTGAAATCGGAGGCGCCGGAATCAGTCCGTCCGTGCCGGTGGCTGGCCCGACGCCCTTGAACGGCACAACGTCCTTGAACGGCACGACATCGATCGACGGCTCCGGCAATCCCTGAGATCAAGAAGGACCATCACCGTGAAACGGAACCTCACCATTGCGCTCCTCACTCTCGCTGCGATCATGCTCGGCGCGGGCTTCTGGTTCTTCGGCACCGACCGATCGCCGGCCGTGGCAGCCGCACCCGTGCCCGCTGCGGTGCCGGTGGTCGCCGCCACGGTCACGGGCAAGGACGTTCCGATCTATCTGCACGGCATCGGCACGGTGATCGCTTACAACACCGACGTCGTGCGCAGCCAGATTCAAGGACAGATCGTCAAGATCGCCTTCACCGAGGGACAGGCCGTCAAGGCCGGCGACTTGCTCGCCCAGATCGATCCGCGTCCTTACGAGGCCCAGATCGAGCAGTTGACGGCCAATCGCGGCAGGGACCAGGCGCAGCTCGCGAATGCCGAAGCCAATCTCTCCCGCTACAATCAACTCGGCGACAAGGGCTATGCAACCCCGCAATTGATCGAGACGCAGACGGCGCAGGTGGCGCAGCTCAAGGCTGCCGTGAAGGCGGACCAGGCCCAGATCGACGAGGCCAACGTCCAGCTGAGCTATACGCGCCTCTCGTCGGCCGTTCCCGGCATCACCGGCGTTCGCCAGATCGATGTCGGCAATGTCATTCATCCGACCGACGCCAATGGCCTCGTCGTCGTCACCCAGATCGAGCCGATCTCGCTGCTGTTCACCCTGCCGCAGGCAGACCTGCCGATGATCCAGGAGCACGCCGCAAAGGGCGCCCTGAAGGTCATCGCCTACAGCCAGGACAACAAGACAAAGCTCGACGAAGGCACGCTACTGCTGGTCAACAACGAGATCGCGGGAACGACCGGCACCGTCCAGCTCAAGGCGGTGTTTCCGAACCATGAGCACCGGCTATGGCCGGGCCAGTTGGTGAATGCGCGCCTGCTGCTCGAGATTCAGAAGGATGCGCTCACTGTCGCCGGCTCGGCCGTGCAGCAGGGGCCGAACGGCAGCTATGTCTATGTCGTAGCCGCTGACCGGACGGTTACCTTGCGTCCCGTTCACGTCGCCCAGATCACCGATGGCCAGGCCTTGATCGACCAGGGCCTGAAATCCGGTGACGTCGTCGTCGTCGACGGCCAGTATCGACTGACGGAAGGCAGCCGGGTTCTCGAGCTGCACGGCAAGGCCGCGCGTGAAGCCGACCTGCAGAGCGCCGTGCAGGACGCAATCCCATGAACATCTCCGCCCCCTTCATCCTGCGGCCGATCGCAACCGCGCTGCTGATGGCGGGCCTGCTGCTGTGCGGCCTTGCGGCTTATCCGCTGTTGCCGGTCGGCGCGCTGCCGAACGTCAACTACCCGACCATCCAGATCTCGGCGCAACTGCCCGGCGCCGACCCGGGCACGATTGCCTCGTCGCTGGCCACTCCGCTCGAGCAGCAGCTCAGCCAGATTCCCGGTATCACTCAGCTCACCTCGTCCAGTGCGCTCGGCGTGGCCCAGCTCACGGTGCAATTCGAGCTGTCGCGCACGGTGGACAGCGCAGCGGTGGACGTGCTGGCCGCGATCAATGCCGCGAGCCCGTTCTTGCCGCCGAATATCCCCTACCCACCGACGATCCGGAAGGTGAACCCGGCGGAGACGCCGATCATGCTGATCGCGCTGACGTCCGACTCGCTGCCGCTGACCACGGTCGATGCCTATGCGGAGAACATCCTGCTGCCGAAGATCTCGCAGGTGCCGGGCGTGGGCCTCGTCGGCATCGGCGGCCAGCAGAAACCCGCAATCCGCGTTCGCGTCAATCCGCAGGCGCTTGCCGCGCGCGGCATCGGCCTCGAAGACGTTCGCAACGTGATCGCCGGCGCCAATGTCGACCTGCCCAAGGGCACGCTCAACAGCCCGCGCGTTACCTATACGCTGAACACCAACGATCAGTTGCTCAAGCCCGCCGCCTATGAAGACCTCATCATCGCCTATCGCAACGGCTCACCGGTGCGGATACGCGACATCGGTACGGCGGTCGACGGGCCCGAGAACGACCTCTTGGCCGGCTGGTACGGCAACGATCGCGCCATCATCCTGGCGGTGCAGCGCGTTCCCGGCGCCAACGTGATCCAAACCGTCGATCGCATCAAGAAGCTGCTGCCGCAACTGCAAGCCTCCGTTCCGCCCGCGATCAAGGTGACGATTGCCGCCGACCGGACCGCCACCATTCGCGCCGCAGTCTCCGACGTTCAATTCACGCTGATGCTGACGGTCGCACTCGTGGTGATGGTCATATTCCTGTTTCTGCGGAATTTCTGGGCCACGATCATCCCGGCGATCACGGTTCCCCTGTCGCTGGTCGGCACGTTCGCGGTGCTTTACGTGCTCGGCTACAGCCTGGACAACCTCTCGCTGATGGCACTGTCGATCGCGGTGGGCTTCGTGGTCGACGATGCCGTCGTCGTCATCGAGAACATCGTGCGCCATCTCGAGCAGGGCATGACGCCGATGGAGGCCGCGCTCAAAGGTTCCAGCGAAATCGGCTTCACGATCGTCTCCATCACCCTGTCGCTGATCGCGGTGTTCATCCCGCTGTTCCTGATGGGCGGTTACGTCGGAAAGCTGTTCCAGGAATTCGCCGTCACGATCACCGCCGCGCTGCTGCTGTCGCTCATCATCTCGCTGACGCTGACGCCAATGATGTGCGCGCGCCTGCTGAAGGACGACTCGCGGGCGAAGCACGGCCGGCTTTACCTCGCCTTCGAACGCGGCTTCGACGCACTGCTGGCACTCTATGCGAGAGGCCTGCGAATCGTGTTGCGCCATCGCTTCGTGACGCTGCTGGTGATGCTCTCGACCATCGCGCTGACCGGTTACCTCTACGTCGTCATACCGAAGGGTTTCTTCCCGCAGCAGGACACCGGGCAGATCGTCGGCATCACCGAAGCCGCACAGGACATCTCCTTCCCCGCGATGTCCGAGCGCCAGCAGGCGGTCGTCGATATCCTCTCGAAGGATCCAGCGGTCCAGTCGGTGGCGAGTTATATCGGCCCGGGCGGCCCGACCGCGACGCTCAACCAGGGACGCATTTTCATCGTCCTGAAGCCGAAGCCCGAGCGCAAGGCCAGCGCCGATCAGATCATCGAGCGGCTAGGGCCTCGGCTCGCCCATATTCAGGGCATCAGGCTTTACATGCAGGCCGCGCAGGACATCACCATCGGCGCACGGCTGTCGAAGACTCAGTATCAGTACACGCTGACGGACGCCGATTCCAACGAGCTCACCAACTGGTCGGCGATCTTTCTGGAGAAGCTCCGCGCGCTCGACCTCATCACCGACGTCGCGAGCGACCAGGCCAATGCCGGCCCGAGGCTGGAGGTCACCGTCAATCGCGAGGTCGCATCGAGCTTCGGCATCCTGCCCACGACGATCGACAACACGCTCGATGACGCATTCGGCCAGCGCATCGTCTCCACGATGTTCACCTCGCTGAACCAGTACCATGTCGTGATGGAGGTCGACCCACGTTTTCAGTACGGCCCCGAAGCGCTCAAGGACATCTACCTGAACTCGGCCACCGGCCAGCAGGTCCCCCTGAGCACGCTGGTTCACAGCGAAATCAAGCCCGCGCCGATCCTGATCAATCACCAGAGCCTGTTCCCCTCGGTGACAATCTCGTTCAACCTGAAGCCCGGCGTCGCACTGGGCGACGCGGTGGCGGCGATCCAGAACATCGAGAAGAGCACCGGCAAGCCCGCCTCGCTAACGGCTTCGTTCCAGGGCAATGCGCAGGCGTTCCAGTCCTCCCTGTCGGGCACGCCGCTATTGATCGGCGCGGCGCTGATCGTGATCTACATTATCCTCGGTGTGCTCTATGAGAGCCTGATCCACCCCATTACGATCCTGTCGACGCTGCCGTCGGCGGGCATCGGCGCGCTGCTCTTGCTGCTGGCGGTCCACGTGGATCTCAGCGTCATCGCCATCATCGGCATCATCCTGCTGATCGGCATCGTCAAGAAGAACGGCATCATGCTGGTCGATTTCGCCCTCGAGGTGGAGCGCCAGCACGGGCTCAGCCCGGAAGAGGCGATCTACCAGGCCTGCACGCTGCGCTTCCGCCCCATCCTGATGACGACGATGGCGGCGCTGCTGGGCGGCGTACCGCTGATGATCGGCTCCGGCACCGGCGCCGAGCTGCGTCAGCCGCTCGGCTACACTATCGTCGGCGGTCTGATGTTATCGCAGATCCTGACGCTCTACACGACGCCCGTCGTCTATCTCTATCTGGACCGGCTCAGCAATTGGCTCACCGGACGCAAGCCGCGGTCGGCCGAGACATCCACTCCAGCCACGCGCGAAGCGGATACTGGATTGCGCCATGAATCCGCTTGAGTAGTTAACTGGCGGCATGATGCCAGCTCGATCACAGCTTCGTGCGTTTTGACAAAGCGCCGACGAAAAGGCAAAAGACCGGCCTCCGGCGGGGCGGTAAACCTTTTGCATGACGCTCGAATGCCTGGATGGCTCCGACCCCGTACAGCCTCGTCGATGGTGGCGCCGTTTGCTGCCGATCCACACAATACAGGATCGGATTCTGCTGTGGGCTTGGGGTAGCCTTGTTTTGACCTTGCTGTCCTTCGCCTGCTCGCTGCTCGGAGACAATTTCGCGGCGATTGCCTTCGCCGCTTTTCTGGCCGCTTCGCTGACGCTCGTCGGCGCGGTCATGGACATCACCGCGCAGAAGAAGGCCCATGCCGAGCTGGAGCGGAGCGAGCAGCGTTACCGCCATTTGTTCAGCCGGATGCCGATCGCGCTTCGGCAGCTCGACACCAGCAGGCTGATGGCGCTGTTCCGAAAGTTGCGCGCCGAGGGCGTTACCGATCTGGGCCTCTATCTCGATAGCCATCCCGATTTCCTCCGGACCTGCATGGACGCACTCTCGATTCAGGAGGCCAACGAACGGGCCATCCAGAGTTTCGGGGAAGGCTATGTCGGACGTTCCATGGCCGAGACCTGGAAGCAACGTCCAGATACGTTCCGCCGGGCTATCGAGTCCCGCTTCCGCGGAGAAACGAATTTCGAGGAAGAGACCCAGATGGTCACGTGGGACGGCCGCATCGTCGACGTTCTCTTTACGACGGCTCGCGTCGGCCCCATTGACAATCTCGAAGCAAGCCTGGTCGTTACCATCGACATTTCCGAACGCATTCGCGCCCAGCAGAAGCTCCAGCAGGTACAGGCCGAGTTCGCGCATGCCGCGCGCGTCTCGATGCTCGGCGAGCTCACCGCGTCGATCGCGCACGAGGTCAATCAGCCGCTGGCCGCCATCGCCACCAACGGCGCCGCCGGCCTACGGTGGCTGAACAGGCCCACGCCCGATATCCTCGAGATCCGCAAGACCATCGAGAACATCGTCGTGGATACCCAGCGCGCCGCGAACATCGTGGCGCGCGTTCACGGGATGGCCTCCCGGAAAGCCCCCGAGCAGGCATTGCTGTCCTTTGACGAGATCATCCGCGAAGCACTTCTTTTCCTTCAACACGAGATGGAATCCCGCAGCGTGACGATCCTGCACCGGCCCGATCCGGGCGCGCCGCTGGTTCTCGGAGATCGCACCCAACTCCAGCAGGTGATCGTCAATCTCGCTATCAACGCGGCGCAGGCAATAACGCAGGCCGGATATGACGATCGCAAGATCGTCATCAGCACGGTCACACAGGACGCCGCAACATTGTGCTGCTCGGTGGAGGACAACGGTCCCGGCATCGCCGCCCAGCATGCAAATCGTCTGTTTGACAGCTTCTTCACGACCAAGGACAGCGGCATGGGCATGGGATTGCCGATCTGCCGGTCAATCGTCGAAGCGCATGGCGGCCGGATCGGCGCTGAAAGCAATGGTACGAGTGGCGCCCGGTTCTGGTTTACGCTGCCCATCGCCATCCCCGTCGATCCGCCGCGCTGCGACCTTCACGCGGATATGTGACTCCGGCGGTGCCGCTATTCCCCTGCCGCGGCCGCACGCACCAGGCGGATCGGGACGCCCTTGTATGATGGCGTGAAGCTCAGGGGATCACGGGCATAGAGCGGCACCAGCGGATTGGTCTCCGGATAGTACGCCGCGCAACAGCCGGTCGGAAAGGCATAGGCTACCACGCGGAAGTTACGCACGATCCGCTCGGCGCCATCGGTCGAGGCGGTTATCAGGTCGACGCGGTCGCCGTCGGCAAGCCCGCGCTTGCTCATCTCGTATTCGTTGAGGAAGACCACGTCGCGCTGGCCGAACACGCCGCGATAGCGGTCGGACATCGAGTAGAGCGTCGTGTTGTACTGATCGTGGCTGCGTATGGTGGTGAGCCACAGGAAATCGGGATCGCTCTGCGGCGGGTCCTCGCCGCAACCCGGGAAGACCAAAAAGTTCGCCTTGCCCGACGGCGTCGCCCAGATGCGCTCGCGTGCCGTCGAGGTAAGATGGAAGCCGCCGGGGACGCGGATGCGGGCGTTGTAGCCCTGGAAGATCGGGAACACCGCCTCGATCGCATCGCGAATCCGGTCGTAATCAGCGACGAAGCCGTCCCAGTCGACCACCGTGCGCTCGCCCAGCGTCGCCTTGGCGACGCCGGCGACGATCGCGATCTCGCTGAGGAGATGCTCCGATGCCGGTTTGTTGCGGCCGGCGGACGCATGCACCATCGACATCGAATCCTCCACCGTGACCGACTGTGGCCCCGATTGCTGCACATCGATCTCGGTGCGCCCGAGGCACGGCAGGATCAGGGCGGCGTGGCCGTGGATCAGGTGACTGCGGTTGAGCTTGGTTGAGACGTGGACGGTCAGATCGAGCTTGCCAAGCGCAGCCCGCGTCGCCTGCCAGTCCGGAATGGCCGCGGCGAAATTGCCGCCCATCGCGAAAAAGGCCTTCACCTCGCCGCGGATCATGGCCTCCAACGCGGTCACCACGTTGTGTCCCGGCGCGGCCGGAGGCGTGAAGCCGAAGCGTTGCTCCAGGCGCTCGAGGAAGTCCGCCTTGGGAACTTCCGTGATTCCCACGGTCCGATCGCCCTGCACGTTGGAATGACCGCGAACCGGGCATACGCCGGCGCCATCGCGCCCGACATTGCCGCGCAACAGCGCGAGGTTGGCGATCTGCTGGACGTTGTTCGCACCGCGCCAGTGCTGGGTGATGCCCATTCCGTACACGAGGATGGCGCGCTCGGCCTTCATATAGGCGCCGGCCGCATATTCCATGTCCTCGCGCGTCAGGCCGGACTGACGTTCGATGTCCGGCCATTGCGTGCGCTTGAGATCATCGATCAGCGCTTCGATGCCGATGGTGTGGCCGCGAATGAAATCCCAGTCCAGGATCTCCGGCTGCTCGGCGGCACGAGCGGCATCGTCGGCTTCCACCAGAATCTTCATGATCCCCTTGAGGACGGCGACGTCGCCGCCGACCCGCACCTGGAACAGTCTTGAGCTGATCGTCGTCGACGACAGCGTGATCATCTCGACCGGGCTCTGCGGCGCCTGGAAGCGCTCCAGCGCCCGCTCACGGAACGGGTTGAACGAGATGATGGACGCGCCGCGGCGTGCCGCATTGCGCAGGCTGGTCATCATCCGCGGGCTGTTGGTGCCCGGATTCTGGCCGAAGATGAAGATGCAATCGGTCTTGTCGAAATCCTCCAGCAGCACGGTTCCCTTGCCGACGCCCAGCGAGTACGGCAGGCCGACGCTGGTCGCCTCGTGGCACATGTTCGAGCAGTCGGGAAAGTTGTTGGTGCCGTATTCGCGCACGAAGAGCTGATAGAGGAAGGCGGCTTCGTTCGAAGTCCGCCCGGACGTGTAGAACTCCGCCATGTTCGGATCCGGCAAGGCCTTGAGCTCGCGACCGATCATGTCGAATGCATCGCTCCACGCCACCGGGAGATAGCGGTCGGATGCGGCGTCGTAGGCCACCGGATGAGTGAGCCGCCCGACCATTTCGAGATCGTAATCGTTCCAGCCCGCGAGCTCCGTGACGGTATGCTCGGCGAAGAATTCCGGCGTGCAGCGCTTCGATGTTGTCTCCCAGGCGATCGCCTTGCCGCCGTTCTCGCAAAATTCGAATGACGAGGTATGCTTCGGATCGGGCCAGGCACAGCCGGGGCAATCGAAACCCTCCGGTTGATTCATCCGGCTGAGCGTCGCTGCACCTTTCAGCGGCGCCCGCTGCACCAGAAGCGCCTCGCTGAGCGCCTTGAGTGCGCCCCAGCCGCCGGCGGGCTCGCGATAGGGACGAACCGATTTCGTGGTCATCTCGATATCTCTCGATATGGCAATTCTCCGGTTCAGTTAAGGATCGCGCAGGCAGAGCCGTCTTTTCAGAACGAAGCCGAATTTCGCAATTGCACACGTTCGATCCCGGGCGGCGGGCCGAAGCAGCCATGCATTCCGGCAAAAACAGCGCCGTTCGCGGAAGCAGAAGCGGCAAGCGGAAACTAGGTTTGTCGGCCGGAGCCCCGTCGCTACGGGAGGGCTTTCGACAGTTTTCAGGAGCGACCCAAGATGTTTTCACGACGTGATTTGCTGGCCATGTCCGCGGCAGGCGCCGCCATGGTCGGTTCCAGTGCGCAGGCCGCAACCTTCGGCAATCCGGACGAGCCGCCGCAAGGCGCCGTCAACGCCAAGAGCCCCGGAAGCCTGACTGATCCCGGTCCGCAGAATCCCGAACTGGGCAAGCAATTCCCCTCCGCACAAAGCCCGCCGGCGACCGACGTCGGTGGCTTGCCGACGGATTGGGCCTCGTTCAACAATGCGCCGAGGCGCATCCAGAATGGCGGCTGGGCACGGCAAGTCACCGTCGAGGACTTCGCCATCTCGAAGGAAATCTCCGGCGTCAACATGCGGCTGTCCGCCGGCGGCATCCGCGAGCTGCATTGGCATCAGGCGGCCGAATGGGCGATCATGACCTACGGCAGCTGCCGCATCACCGTGCTCGACACGCAGGGGCGCCCCTATGTCGGCGACCTCAAGGCCGGCGACCTCTGGTATTTCCCACCGGGCGCACCGCACTCGCTGCAAGGCCTGGGGCCTGATGGTTGCGAATTCGTGATCTGTTTCGACGACGGCCACGCCAATGAGTTCAACACGCTGCTGGTGACGGACTGGCTCGCCCATACGCCGCCCGAGATACTCGGGAAGAATTTCGGCGTCCCCGCCGACGCTTTCGCGAAGATCCCGCTGCACAATCGATGGATCTTCCAGGGCACGCTGCCCAGCGATCTCGCCGCCGATCGTGCCGCAGTCGCCAAGCATGCCGAAGCACCGCCCTATCCGTTCATCCATTCGCTCGGCAGTTCGGCGCCGGTGAAGGAGAGCTCCGCCGGCAGCATCCGCGTCGCCGACAGCAGCAACTTCAAGGTGGCCACCACCGTCGCCGCGGCGCTGGTGACGATGCCGCCGGGAGCGGTCCGGGAGATGCACTGGCATCCGAACGCCGACGAGTGGCAGTACTACATCAAAGGCAAGGCGCGGATGACGGTGTTCGACACCGGCCCCAACGCGCTGACGACGGATTTCTCGGCCGGCGACATCGGCTATGTCCGGCGCAATCTCGGCCATTATGTCGAGAATGTCGGCGACACCGAATTGCAGTTCGTCGGCGTGTTCCGTGCGCCCCGCTACGAGGAGGTGTCGCTCTCCAACTGGCTGACACACACGCCGGCCACGCTGGTAGCCCAGCATTTCAACATCGACGAGAAGCTGATCGCCCAATGGCCGGACAGTAGCCCCGGTGTCATGCCCAAATCCTGAAGCAAAGCCACATAGGGACCAGAACGAGGAAGGCGCCGAAACCGGCGCCTTTCTTTTTGTTCGTCTTTCGAGCCGTGCAGCGGTCAGTGGTGATCGGCCGCTGGGGCCGCCTTGCCGCGGAAAACGCGATAACCGACGGCGACATAGAGCAGCATCAGCGGGAATACGACCAGGCCGGCGCCCCAGAACATGAAGGCGAGACTTGCATGAGGCGCCGCGGCCTCGTCGATCGTGATGACGAACGGGATCATGTAGGGCCAGAACGACAGAGCGAGCGTGGCGAAAGCCGCCACGAAGATCAGCGCGACCATATGGAACGGCCAATAATCGTCATGGACCAGGATGCTCTTGGCCAGCATCGCGGCCGCACCGGCGCCGATCGCGGGAAACACGAGCAGATAGGGCCGGTCGGTCCAGCGCTGCAGAATCGGAAGATGCTCGGCAAGCGCATATGCAAAGACGACGACCAGGAACACCAGGACGCCGGTCGCCAGCGGCGGGATCTGGCTCCGCGCGGCATCCCGAACGGGACCATCACTCTTCCTCACCAGCCAGCAGGCCCCGAGCAGCGAATAGCCGAAGCAGAGTCCAATCCCGCACAGGGCGGAAAAGGCGGTCAGCCAGCCGAGCGTTCCACCGGTATAATCGCCGTTGGAGAACTGAAGCCCTTCGACGAGAGCGCCGACCATCGCGCCCTGCATGAAGCTGGCGGCGAACGAGCCCGCGACGAAACCGACGTCCCAGACCCAGCGCGAACGGAGGGCCTTGCCGCGAAACTCGAAGGCCACGCCGCGCAGGATCAATCCAAGCAGCATCACGACGACAGGGATATAGAGGGCCGACATCACCATGGCGTAGACAACGGGGAACGAGCCCCACATGATCACGCCCGTGACGATCAGCCAGGTCTCATTGCCGTCCCAGACCGGAGCGACCGTGCTCAGCATGGCATGCCGCTTCGCCTCGCTGCCGGCCACACCGAACAGCATGCCGACGCCGAGATCGAACCCGTCGAGGAGGAGATAGATCAGAATGCTGATGGCAAGAAGGGCAACCCAGTACATCACCATGGTTACTCTCCTGCCTCGAGATAGCTGCGGGCGGTCGGCACCTGATCGGCGAGCGACATCGGCCGATTGGGCACGGGAGCGAGGAGCGGCTTGCCGCCGAGTCCCGCCGGGCCGGCACGCAGCAGCCGATAGATGTAATACGTCCCGAACGAAAAGATGAAGGCGTAGACCGCGACGAACAGGATCAGGGAAGCCAACGCAGCCGACGCGGTCAGGAACGGCGTCACGGCGTCCGCAGTGCGGAGCACGCCGTAGACGGTCCATGGCTGGCGCCCCACTTCCGCGGTGTACCAGCCGGTGAGAATTGCGATCCACGGCAGCGGGAAGCTGAGGAAGATGCCCCACAGCAGCGGGCGGCTCCGATCGAGCCGATGCTTGAGGCCGAGCCAAGTCCCAAGCCAAGCCAGCCCCAGCATCACGAAACCGCAGCCGACCATGACGCGGAAGGCGAAGAAGGGTATCGTCACCGGCGGCCGGTCCTGCGGCGCAAAGCTGGTCAGGCCGACCTCTTTCGATGTCAGGCTCATGCTGCCGATGATACTGCCGAGCACGGGAATCGATATCGCGTATTTGTTCGATTCGGTGCTCGAATCGGGAATTGCGATCAGCACCTCCGAGGCCGGCTGCTCGTCATGCCAGCGTGCCTCGATCGCGGCGAACTTGGCCGGCTGGTAGTCGTGGACGTAGTCACCGACGAGATGCCCGATGAAGAGCTGGACCGGCAGCAGCACTGCCGCGAGCGCGAGGCCCATCCGCAGCATCACATGTGCCTCGGCGCGATAGGTCCGCCGCAGCAGATACCACGCGCCGGTCGCCGCCACGCAGAACGCGCCGGTCAGGTAGGACGCCAGCAGCATGTGCGGAAACCGGACCCAGACCACGCGATTGAAGATGATTTGCGCCCAGTCATCAGGCACAAACTGGCCGTTCTGCAGGACGTAGCCGGTCGGCACCTGCATCCAGCTGTTGTTGACCATGATCCAGAACGCCGACAGCGTGGTTCCGAGCGCAACCATCGCGGTCGAGAACAGGTAGAACCACGGCGACACCCGGGGCCGGCCGAAGATGAGGATGCCGAAGAAGCCCGCCTCCAGCATGAAGGCGGTGAATGTTTCGTAGGACAGAAGCGGGCCCTGGATCGGACCCGACATCTTCGAGAGCACGCTCCAGTTCGTTCCGAACTGAAACGCCATCACCACGCCCGATACGACGCCCATGCCGAATGCCACGCCGAAGATCTTCAGCCAGAACGCGAACAGGGTCCGGTAGACCGGCTTGCCGCTGTACTGGTGCATCGCTTCCAGCACGGTGAGCCAGGCGGCAAGGCCGATCGTGAATGCCGGGAAGATGATGTGAAACGAGATGGTGAAGGCGAATTGCAGCCGCGACAGGAGGAGTGCCGTCGGATCCATCGGATAGACTCCCGTTCGCTCACGCCCGGTTCGCGGCCGCCGGCGCGCGTGCGGCCGGCTGCGGAATGTTGTCGACCTTAAGGGCCGCGGCCGCACCCGGGAGCTTATCCGCGGGGACGGCGCATGCGCTTCCGCGAAGGAACGTCCTTTTGCCGAATGGCATGGTGAACGCCTCGACCCGCAGCGAGCGAGCGCGACGTCAGCGCGAATGGCTTCGCTGGCGGCAGAGCCAGAGCACGTACACCGACGATGCAATCGGCAGAGCGAGACTCCAGGTTCCCAACCATTTCGTCACGCAACCGCCGACGGCCGCCCCTAGCAGGAACGCCAAACAGAGCGTGAGCATGGTTCCGGCGCCGCGCGCCGCATCGCGATCAGGCGCCGCAACGAACTGATCCATGGCGCGGAGCATGTTGCCGGTGACCGTGACCGAGAGGTATTTCCAGTGACCGACCTGTCTGAAGCTTGCCGACTGCAGCGCGACGCCAAAAGAGATGACGAGGATCGTGATCTCATCCGAAACGCGATGAAGCAACAGCATCGTCGCGGCGAGACAGACGATCTCTCCGATGAGGCAACATAACGCCGCCCGGGTGCGAACCGCCACCAACGCTCCCAGGACAAAGGCCACGAGCGGAAGAAGATGATGAAGCGCGCGCTGCCATTGCCCTGATAGCGCATAGATTCCGAGGAAGACGACATTACCGGTCTGCGAACTCGCGAAGACGCCGAGTGACAGCCAGGTAAACGCGTCGAGGAAACCGCCCGACATGCTCAGCACAGAGGCAACCAGCAGCGATCGTTCCGGCGCACAGGCTTCGACGCTTGTCCCGGCCAGGGGCTCCAGTGCTGCAGTTTGCATGGCCATATTCGCCGGTCCGCTGAAGTCAGCAGCCGGCGCGCGGCGCGGCCTCGTCAGGCAGCAGAACACGGCGCGGATGCGTGAACACGCCGTATCCGTCATCGCGGGCGACGGCGAGTAGCGTGATTCCCGCCTCGTTCGCGGTCTGGATCGCGAGCGCGGTCGGCGCGGAAACGGCCACAACGACCGGCGCGCCGATCATCGCAGCCTTCTGCACCATCTCCACCGAAACGCGGCTCGTCAGCAGCACGGCGCTGTCGCAGGCTGACTTGCCGTCGCGGGCGATTGCGCCGGCAAGCTTGTCGAGCGCGTTGTGCCGGCCGACATCCTCCCTGATCACGGCAATGCCCGTGCGAGGGCGCCACAAGGCTGCCGCGTGAACGGATCGTGTGTGCTGATTCAAAACCTGCAACGGAGACAGCGCATGCATGGCGTTCAGCAGGTCCCGCGCGTGAAAGGCAATGGCATCGCCTCCGACCCGCGATGGCGTGCGACGCGCCTGTTCAAGGCTTTCGATGCCACATAGACCGCACCCGACCGGACCACTGATGGCGCGGCGCCGCGCGGCCAGGGTCGTCACGCGGTCCCCCCCAAGCCACATCCGCACTTCCATGCCGAGTTCGTTCGAGATCAGCTCGATGCTCCTGATCTCGCTTGCGCGATCGATGATCGCCTCGGTTAGGCTAAAGCCGACACCGAAATCCTCCAGATCGGCCGGCGTTCCCATCATCACGGCATGGGTCGATCCGTTGTAGGTGAGCGCGATGGCGCTCTCCTCGGCAACCAGCCGCGATGTCGATTTCGTGCGACCGCTGCGCCAGGCGATCTCCCGGTGCCGCGTGAATGTCGACCCTGTCATCATGGCTCACACCGCCGCCGGTTCGGCCGAATGCCGCGAGGCCCGACTTCTGAGCGCGAGCCCGAATGCAATAAAGCCCCAACCCTGGAAGACCAGATCGACGACCAGCATCGCACCGAGCAGCCACAGGCCGACGGCGGGCAAGACCGCAATCAGCATGGCGCCGACGCAGAACGTCACAACGCCGGCTGCCACGACCCAGCGCCAGCCCGCCGCCGGCCGGATATGGAAACCTGCCCAGATCCGTGTCGCACCGGCAACGACGAGGAAGGCGCACACCACGAGCGACAGCGTGAACGACGCGAGCAGCGGATCATAGAGAATGACGGCTCCGGCAGCGGCATAGACGATTCCGGCGAGCAGCCAGAACAGGAAGCCGCGCAGGCCGTGCACCGAACAGGCATGCACGATCTGGAAGATCCCGGCGACTGCCATGGTGACGCCGATGACGAGCACGGAAGCGAGGCTTGCTGCCATCAGATTGGCCGACGCAATGCCGCCGAGGATCAGTTCACCGACCCCCAGCGCAACGAACCTGCCCCATTTTCCGCTGATCGCGTGAACGGCCCTTCCGAGCGACGCCTTCGAGTTCGACATATCCGTCATGGCTTGACCCTTGTACGTATGACCGGCCTGCCGGTCATGGATGCGGTCAAGCCTATAGAGATCCGCGTCCAGTCATCTTTCGAGGATGCAGCGCCATTGTTTCATCCGCACGATGTGAAACGCTGCTGCGGGATTCACGACCGACGGGTAGGTGGCGTGCGCCCTGGTCGATCGATGCGAAGACGATCAGACAGCAATACGCGGACGCGAGGATCTCCCTCGCTTCCGCGTCGTCGCTGCGCGGCGGCCCGCTTCGCTTTGCGGCCGCATCCCATGCCAGGTGCTTACGAGTTCGGGCCGTCGCGGCCGGTCTCGTACAAGAACCAGATCCGCCGCTCCGTCTCGTCGATCCAGTTTTCCAGCAGGCTTGCGGTAGCGACATCGCCGTATTCGTCGCAGAGCTCGTGGACCCGGCGCATTTCTCGCGTCAGTTGCTGATTGTCGCTGCGCAGCTCGGCCAGCATGTCCTGCGGGTCGACATAGTCGGCGTCGTTGTCGAGAATGCGCTGCTCGCGTGCGATCTGGCCGATTGAGCGCAACGTCGTTCCGCCGATCTTGCGAGCCCGCTCGGCAATGTCGTCGGTCATGGCAAAGATCTGCTCAGCCTGCTCGTCGAGCATGAGGTGGTAGTCGCGAAAGTGCCTACCCGACACGTGCCAGTGGAAGTTCTTGGTCTTCAGGTACAGCGCGAAGACATCAGCCAGCAGCGCTCTGAGCGCGGCTGGAACGTCCCGGTTCGCATTGGCCCCCAGATCCGTCGGGCTTTGGAGATCTGCTTTGGTCATTGTCGTCATCCTTGCTGGAGGTTTAGAAATTTGAGGTGCGGATTTCGCCGGCACGCGAAGCGCTCATTCCGCCGGCGTCGTCCTGTTCCGCGGTGGAAAGGGTGCGATCGTCCCGAATACGCCGTCGCGGCGGATCAATGCGTGGAACAATCCGGCCGCCAGATGCAGCAGCACGAGGGCAAAGAACGCGAAGCCCAGGTAAAAATGAGCATTCCATAGCAATGTATGCACGCGGTCGCTCTGCGGCAGCAACGCCGGAATTCGAATCCCGCCATACAGGACGACTGGATAAGCCGCAGCCCAAAGCATGCCGAGACCCAGCAACGGCATGACGATCATGAAGCCATAGAGGAGCCGATGCGACAATCTTGCTCCCAGCTTGATCGCCGGCGGAAGATCTGCCGGCAACGGCGGCGCGCCGTAATGGAGCCGCAGCGCCAGCCTGATCACAACGAGGACCAGAAGCGTGACGCCGAGCGTCTTGTGGATCAGGATGAGCGGCAAGTACTTCGGCGCCACGGTGGACACCATGCCGACGCCGATGAAGAACATGGCAACGATACAGGCTGCCATCAGCCAGTGCAGCAGCCGCTGGATCAGGGCGAAACGATGCGGAGCGTTGCTCATGGCCTCGCCGACTCGGTTCGCGGATAGTCGCCGGCTTCGGCCGCACGCAAATCGTAGGACTTGCGGTAGACCGACGAGCGCGCGGCCGGGAAAGGATCGTCCGACAGCCGGATTCCCCGCGGCAGCACGGTCGGATCGAAGTTGATGTCGCGGCAGGGTCCATCCCGCTCGGGTTCGATCCGCTGCACGGCAAGCGTTCCGAGCTGCACCGTACGGCGCCCCTCGGGCCAGGGCCTGCTCGGGTCCGCGATCGGATCGCCGGGATCTGCGACCGTCGTAACCATGGTCCAGCGCTGCGGGCCGGCGGTCCTGATTCGCTCCACTATCTCTTGCTCGAGAAAATCCGGACCGCGCTTTTCCAGCTCGGCTTGCGAAACCGGAACGGGCTGCACAGTGGGCAGCAGCGACCATCGCACCGCGTGCTCCCCGCCCTTCGCGTTCGTGAAGATGAAACTGTTGAGCCCGTGGTAAGGCTCCTCCGCATAGCTGGTGGTCCAGGGCGCCGTCTTCGCCCAGGTCGCGAAGGCGGCAAATTCCGGATTTGCGTGGATGAAAATCTTCATCGCCTCCGGCTCCTTCTCGGCGGATGCGATCAGCAGGTCGTGAAACGCCTGCGGCGTGGACACTGCAAAGAACGGCGGGTTGATCAGGGCCATCCGCCACTCTTCGCCATCCGCTGCGGCGATCTGCAATCCCAAACCGCGCACACGGACAGTTGCATCCACGGCGTTCGGATCCGCAGTGCCGAGATTGAAGCGACCCAGCGCCGGATACGTGCCGCGTTCGAAGACCTTGGCCCGCGAAAGTTCTACGCCGTTTCCGTTGGCCTCGAAGATGCCGGTGAAGCAGATCCCCTTCGCATGATTTCGCCGGTGCCCGAGCGGTGCGCCGCTCGGAGGCGTCAGCGCCGCAATCATCTGCTCCGGCGTCAGGCGCCCGGGCGAGAGCCAGCCCGCAGTGTACGCGAACGCCGCAGCCCCGCCTCCGAGGATGGCCGCTATCAACACGAGCGGTCCGAGTCCCGAACGCGGCAGTTTGCCTGATTGATTCATCGCTTCTCCTCGTAACGAGCAAGCTGACACAGACGCGTCACACGGCCCGTTCTGTCGAGCGGCTCTTGTAGCCGGCGGCCACAGCCGCGATCTTCTGAAAGCCAACGCCAATTTCGCGAAGGCACGTTCGAGCCTGCCGGGTCCGCGGGAGACCCGTCCTCATCCGCTTTCGGGCTTTCTCGAAATATTTCGTGCGATCTGGAAATCAGCCGCCGGGCTCGAAAGACCCGTCTTGCGCCCGGCTGTATTTCAGGAACTCTTCGCACAAGGGCGGCGATCAATCGCCAAACGACGAACGTGTCGCGATGGCGCTGGTGTCTTTGCGGAAGGTGGAATGCGATTGGGATTCGAATGGGCAAAGTGATCATCGTCACAGGAGCTGCGAACAGCATCGGACGAAGCACCTGCAGGAAATTGGCACAGGCCGGCCACACGGTCTACGTTTCAATGCCGGAAGTGGATGAGCACGGCGGCGCGGATGGCGGAGCCGAGGACGGCAAGCGTGGCGCGGACCTCCGAACCATCGCGTTCGACGTCTCCTCGGAAGCCTCCGTCAACTCGGCTATCGACGCCATCGTCGCTGAGAACAACCGCCTCGACGTGATCGTGCACAATGCCCGCCAGGTCCTCTACGGGCCGGCGGAGGCCTTTACACCGGCCCAGCTTGCCGAACTCTACGACACCAACGTGCTGAGTGCGCAACGGCTCAATCGGGCCGCGTTGCCACAGTTGCGCAAGCAGGGCCATGGCCTGCTGATATGGGTCTCGTCGAGCAGCGCGCGAGGCGGCTCGGTTCCTTTCCTGGGCGCCTATGCTTCCTCAAAGGCTGCCCTGGATGCGCTAGCGCTCGGCTATGCCGGCGAGCTCGCGCGTTGGGGTGTCGAGACAACCATCGTCGTTCCCAGCGCGCTCGGGCCCGGCCACTACATTCGCTCCGGCCGGCCGCTGGACACCGTTCGGGCAGAGGAATACGCGGATGGTCCGACGGCCGATTTGAGCGAGATCGCGCTGTCGGCACTTGGGCAGCTTCCGGCGAAGGATCGAACTCCGCAAGACGTCGCGACCGCCATAGCCGATATCGTCGATATGCCATTCGGACAGCGTCCGCTACGCGTTCATTTCGGTCCGGACGACGACGGGGCTGCAGCCGTCGACACCGTCGCCGACAGCGTCCGCGCGGAACTGCTCCGCCGGATCGGACTGGAAGACATTCTCAAGCCGACATTGATCGGATAAGGCGCGCATCGTGGCGCCGCACATCCAAGCCTCAGACGAAAGTGATAGAGCCCGATGCTTTACCCCGAAACTACCGGATGTTACCGTTTAAGGGCCACTGCGTTCACACGTCTTGGTGTGCTTCCAAGTCATAGAACGTGACGAGTCGTGCGCCGGGTTGATATCCGAAAATGGTCCCCCGCTGGCAAAGCAACGACATGATGGCCCAAGCCGGCCGCTCCGCTCAAGACGAGTCCGCCCATGAGATCTTTCTCTTCGGGCCGTTTCGCCTCGACCTCTCGCAGCGACGGATTGAACGAAACGGGAGCCCGCTCCGATTATCGGATCGTGAGTTCAACATCCTGCTCGCGCTGGTCCGGCAGGCCGGCAACGTCGTCAGCAAGACGGATCTGATAGCCACGACATGGCCGGGCGCCAACGTCGAGGAAAACAGCCTGCGTGTCCATATCGCCGCACTCCGCAAAGCACTCGGAGACGGCGATGCCGGCGCCAGATATCTGAGCACGGTCTCCGGCCAGGGCTACTGCTTCGTCGCCGCGGTCTCACGCCCCAAACAGAGGCAAGCTGCGTCGACCAATCCGACTTATGTCCACAATTTGCCGGCGCATCCCCGGCAGATGGTGGGGCGTGAGCATACCATTCAGGACATCTCGGAAAGTCTGAGAGCCCACCGCTTCGTCACGGTTGTCGGCCCCGGCGGCATCGGCAAGACCACGGTCGTCATTTCCGCGGGCCACGCCCTGCTCGCGGAATTCGCCGGACATGTCCACTTCATCGGTCTCGGCGAAACCGGCAACGCCGCTCCGGTGCCGGCGATCGTCGCATCGTCACTTGGACTGCCGGCGCGATCGAATGATCCGGCGAGCAGCCTGGCGGCATTCCTGCGCGACAGGCGCATGCTGCTCATTCTGGACTGCTGCGAGCATGTCATCGAAGCAACGGCGGCGCTGGCCGAGCGGCTCTACCAGGCGGCCCCGGAGCTGCACATCCTGACCACGAGCCGGGAGTTGCTGCGCGTCGAAGGCGAGTTCACATACCGTCTCCCGCCGCTCCCGAGCCCGCCGGAGAAGGCCGTTCTGACGGCCGCGAACGCCCTCGCTTACCCATCCGTGAAACTCTTCGTGGAGCGTGCGACTGCAGGAGGCGGCGAGTTCACGCTGACGGATGCGAACGCCCCGGACGTCGGCAACCTCTGCCGTCGGCTCGACGGCATCCCGCTTGCCATCGAACTCACCGCCGGCCATGTGGGCGCATACGGCGCGAGGGCGATGGTCCAGCTCCTCGATCAGCACCTCAATTTGCTGTGGGAGGGGCGACGCACGGCACTGCCCCGACACCGGACGCTGCGCGCAACCATCGAATGGAGCTACAATCTTCTATCCGAACCGGAGCGCGTGATTCTCGGCCGGCTGTCGGTGTTCGTCGGCGGCATGACCCTGGACGCCGCCCGATCGATTGCCGCGGCCACGGAGGACGACGACACGATCCTGGCGATCATCGACGGCCTCGTTGCCAAGTCGATGCTTACACTGAACACCGGCTCGCAACCAACCCGCTACCGCCTTGCCGACTCGACCCGGGCGTACGCGCAAGAGAAACTTGTCGCCAGCGGGGACGCTGGCGCGATCTCGCGACGTCACGCCTGCTACTTTCGCGGTCTCCTTGAAAGGATCGGGAGCGAAGCGAACCGAGACCTTTCGGCGGTTGCCGAGGAGCTCGGTAACGTCCGCGCCGCGCTGACGTGGTGCTTCTCCGATCAGGGAGACCGCAAAATCGGCGTGGCGCTCGCTGCGGCATCGATTCCGCTGTTTTTCAAGCTGTCGCTCCTGGCGGAATGCGAACTCTGGGTCACTCGCGCCATCGAAGCACTGGATGAAACCAATGGAAGCATCAGGCAGGGTCTCGTCCTTCACACTGCGCTGGGCGCCGCCCGCATGCTCACGGGACGGCTCGACGGAGTGGGCGTTAATCATCTCAACCGGGCGCTTGAACTGACCGAGAAGATCGGCGACGTGCCAGGGCAGATCCGTTTGATCGACCAGTTGCACCTGCTGCAATTGTTCGTCGGCAGATATGATGAGGTACTGGCCACCGCCAAACGCGGCGAAGCCGTTGCGCTGACCAGCAACGATCCCATTGCCGTCGCGCGCATGCGCGTGTTGCTCAGCATCTCCTACCAATATCTCGGCAGGTTCGTTGAGTCCCGCTCATACATCGAAGCGGCGTTGCGTCATCCGGGCATGGATGGGGACATCCTTAGCGGCCTCACCCTCGAATACCCTAAACGCGCTCAAATCACCCTTGCGCGCGTCCTCTGGCTTCAGGGATATCCGGATCAAGCAGCGCAAATGGTGCGCCGGGCGATCTCCGACGTGATCGCGACGAACCATCCGGTCATGTTCTGCCGAGCGTTAGCATGGGCATTCGACGTCTTCTTCTGGAATGGCGATCTGGCGGATTGCGAAGAACACATCGACAGGCTCGTCGTGGAGGCTCGAAGGCACAACCTCGCCATTCTCCAGATGGTCGGCGAGGCGATGAAGGGGATCACGCTGCTGGCCCGAAGCGAGACCGGCATCGGGCTCGCTATGCTGAAAGGCTCGATCGACAAGCTGCAGAGCCAGAGCTTCGGTGCGGTCGCAGGGTTGCGCATGTCCCTCGCCGATGCCTTGTCGGCTACAGGTCACGGTGACGAAGCCCTCGACACCATTGATCAGGCGATTGTCCAGGCCCGGCACTGCAACTTCATGATGGAGATGCCCGACATGCTGCGCGCAAGGGCTGAAGCGCTGATGCACAAGAGCAATCCGGATCTTTCGCAGGCGGAGATGAGCTTCGTGCAGGCGCTCGACCTCGCTCGTCATCAAGGAGCGCTGGGCTATGAGCTTCGCGCGGCGATCGGGTTTGCGAGACTATGGCAGCGAGGCGGTCGCTGCCAGGAGGCGCACGATATGCTTGCGTCCGTCTATCTGCGATTTACCGAGGGCTTCGATACGCGCAGCCTCAAGATGGCGAGAGCGTTGCTTGCCGAGCTGAATCCGGCGCGCCCGTACGCGTCTGCGGCCAAATGACCCTCTCCTGATCCATAAGCGCCCTTTGCCCCGACCGATGCGGTGCTCGCCGAGGCTGCACCGGCATCCGATTGGTTGAATCGGATGCCGCTCCCGGGGCATCTAGGACCTACGATCCGAGCTTCGCCAGCATTGCACGCGCGTCGCGGAGGTCCGCCGTCTCGAAACCTTCAGTGAACTTGCCGTATGCGGACGCGAGAACACGGCGTGCATCGGCCGGATGCCCCTCGCTCACTTTCAATCGTGCCACACTGATCGCCGTTCTCAGCTCCCAAGCCAAGGCGCCCTGGCTCCGCGCCACCTCGAATGCCCTGTCGAAGGCCTGCGCGGCGGCGATCGCCGAGCGGTGCTCGCCGGGAAGCAGCAGCAATTCGCCCTTGATGCGCCAGAGTTCGGCGACGTACCACCCCTCGTCCCTGGCCTCGCATCGCGCGAGCGCCTCGTCGGCGGTCGCAAGGCCTTGCGATACCTCGCCGGCGTCGCCGAGACATACCGCGAGTTCACCGAGGGGAAGCAGAAAGCGCGGCAGGTGGCGCGCCTCGCCCGCGAGCTCAAACGTCTTGCGCAGCAGGGGCAATCCGGTCGCGAGGTCACCCCGGCGCGAGATCAGCATTCCTCTGAAGGCGCGCGCCCACAGATTCCACAGGCGGATCGGATGTCGCTCGGTGTGTTCGAGCAGCATCGTACAATAGCGCTCGGCGGCGTCGAGATCGCCGGCCAGGAACGCAATCGGGCAGGCACCCTGGCCGAGGACGCTGCAAAACGTGAGTGCGTGACCACTGGTCCGGCCTTCCTCGACGTTGTGCTCGACGACGCTCAAGGCCTGATCCGCGAGGCCGAGCAACCACAGGATCCGCGCCTGGAAATAGCGCGTCGAGACCCGCAGGTCGAACCGGAAACGAATGACCTGCGGCTTTGCCGCAAGTTCCGAGAGCCGCGACAGGGTTCGGCCGATATGATGATAGGCGAGCCGCTGGTCGCCGCGATAATGCAGCGTGGTTGCGAGAAGGCGGTCGGCCATCATGCGATCGACGGGATTGCCGGAATCGGCCACGACCTCCGCGAAGCGATTAGCAAATTCAAGCGCCTTGTGGAATTCGCCGTTATTGAACTGATCGATGCAGAGCCCCCACAGCGCGCGCAGCAGGTAATCCCTGTCACCGAGCTGCTCGGCGAGCTGTAGGGTCGCAGCCCAGGCGGGACCGGCCTCCCGGGCCCTGCCAACACCGTACATCAGTGACCAGCCGCGCGCGGCCGACAGCTGCATCCGAAGTCGCGGCGCGTTTGCAGCCGACGGATCGAGGCGCGCCAAAGCGAGTTCGGTCCGCTCGCGGCATTCGGCGAGCAGCGACAATTGCACCCAGAGCGGGACCGCGGCCGCCGTCAGGGCGGCCCCGACTTGCGAGTCCCCGCCGGGGGAGAAGGCCCAATCGAGACTCGTTCGCACGTTGTCGATGTGTCGGCCATAGAGGGTGAGCCACTCCGCCTGCGGCCTCACTTCGCTGTCGGCTTCGGCGCTGGCAAAGAATCCGCAGTAGTATTTCGCCTGGCGGTAGGCTGCGCCGGGATGTTCTCCGCCGGCACGCAGCTTCTCCAATGCATAGGCACGCGTCGTATCCAGCAGACGATAATGCGGGCTGTCGCCGCAAATATCCGCGAGAACGAGCGACTTTGCCACCAGCCTGGCAAGCTGGCCGGTCACATCGCCGATGTTCTCGCCAGCAACAGCAATCACTGCATCGAGCTGGAACTCGCCGGCGAATATGCCGAGCTGCCGGAGCAGCCACGCCTCGTCGTCCGGCAAGAGGTCGTAGCTCCAGTCGAGCGTTGCGCGTAGCGTTTGCTGCCGCGGCAACGCCGTGCGCCGGCCGGTCGTCAGGAATTTGAACCTGTCATCGAGAAGTGACGCGATCTTCGGCGGGCTAAGCATGACTGCGCGCGCCGCCGCAAACTCGATCGCCAGCGGAATGCCGTCGAGCCGGCGGCAGATGGATGCGATGGCGCCGGTGTTCTCCTCGTCGGGTACAAAACTCGAACCCAGCGCCTTCGCTCTGCTCGTGAACAATTCCACTGCGCTATACGCAGAAGCGTCAGTGGGCTCGTGCCAGGTTTCAGGCGGTACGCCCAGAGGAGGTACGCGGTAGACATGTTCCCCCTCGATACGCAGCGCCTCCCGGCTTGTCGCAACAATGACCGTCCCCGCACAGTGGCTGACAACCAACTCGGCCACCTGCGCCACGGCGTCGATGACATGTTCGCAATTGTCGAGAATGAGCAGCAATGGCCGAGAGCCGATCGCGCGCGCGATGGCATCAGGTGAGATCTCCTCGCCCTCGAGCTTGGTGCCGAGGACACTGGCGATGACCGAGCAGACGAGCTTCGGATCGGACAGTGGGGCCAGCTCGACCAGCAACCGGTCAGCCACAAAGCCGGGCGGCGGCGTTCTGGCGACCTCTAGCGCGAGCGACGTCTTTCCGATGCCGCCAGGCCCGACCAGGCTCACGATGCGATAGGCCGACAGAAGCCGCCACAAATGTGCGATCGCAGCCGTTCGGCCGATGAGATTGAATGATGCGCTGGGAATGTTGATCGACGGCAGCAGGCCGGTTGCGGCAGATTGTAGCGGGGTGTCCGTATGCTGAACCCGCCATGCTCCCAGCAAACGATAACCGCGGCCAACGCTGGTTGACAACATGTCGCGGTCGGAACCGAGCGCCTTTCGGATCGCAGCGATATGCACGCGAAGTGCACTCTCCTCGACAAAGACGCCCCGCCAGACCCGCTGCTTCAGGTCGTCCCTGGTGACGAGCTGGCCCTGCGCCTGAACCAATTCCGCAAGAATCTCAAAGGCACGCCCCCCCAACGGAACGAGTTCGCCGTTCGAGCGCAATTCGCGTCTGGCAAGATCGATTTCCCATTCCGCGCAAATGTAGACGGGACGCTGGCCCGGCTCAGCCATCATTGGGACAGCCCCAAGCGGTTTCGTCATCTTCAGTCCAGCTTAGCACCAACCCTGTCGAAAGACACAGGTAGCCGGGCGGCGCGGCCGCCGGCCCCTGTCTCGCAATGCGCGCCGTTCAGCAGCCGCGGCAGATCGATCCTTCCAGCATCTTCTCAAGCCGGGCATCTTCCTTGTCGATGGTCTGGTCTGTGCCAAGCAACGGCCCCTTCATTGCGTGACCACCGCCGTCGGACGACGAAAGCGCAGTGCCCAGCGAGTTCGTGCCCGGCGCGGCGGCGCTCGTCCCGAGCGCACCGCCGCTCTCCATCGACATATGCGATCCCATGCCGCCGCGGGCGGACGCGGTGCCCGAAAGCGCAACGCAGGCGAGGACGCAAACAACAGCAAATGATTTCATTGCTCACACTCCAGGTATTCAAACTATCCGCCTCCCAGAAACGGACACCGGACGCGTTTGACTACGCACAAACGCGCGAGAATCCTGACAAGCGTGACAGACTCTTCCCGCAGGAGTGATGTAGATCCACCGGGACTTTCCGCTCCGACGACCTAGATCATTTTCATCAAAAAAACTTCGGAAACGCCACCAGCCGAGCAGCGATCATCGCCAAGCGACTCTCCGCACGGAGCAAACAATGGAGAATCGCTATGAGTGTATTCAAGATTCTAATCGCAGCGGCGCTACTCTCAACGGCAACGATATCGTCGGCGTCCGCAGCCTGGTCTTTCGCTGATCAGGAGCCGGCAGCCTTTGCATCGATGTACCCCGATCGCGACGTGCTGAATGGCGGCGCACTGACGCCCGCCGGGCGAATGGGTCTCGAACGGCCGGGCGGTGCCGCGCCCGTCTTCGGCATAGGCCAATTTCGCGACCACAACTGGCATCGATGACGAGATACCACAATCCAGTATTCTGCTTCCTGCAGGTGCGGATGATGGTGCCCGTAATCCGGGAGTGCGACCGCGCCATGCGGCGCACCCTGCCGGCTTCGCGGCAGGGCCGATTGCACCGATTCGGATAGCCGACCCGAAAACCGCGAAACTTAACAGTTCTTCAGCATCCGCAACCGGGCGCGCAGCGCCGTCCGCGCTATAGTCGCGACGCCGACTGCTGCACGCTCGTCCGCCGCCTCGAGCGGGGCGCGGCCGAGCCACGCCTCGTCAGGGTTGGCATGTGCAAAGACCGGCAGCGCCATGGAGGCATCGCTTGATCGCAGGCAGGACTGGTTATTCGATTTCGGGCAACGCGTGGCGCCTGGGAAAGCTCTTCATCTCCTGCGCTGCGCTTGCAGTCGGCAGCGCTTCCGCGGAGCCACGATATGATCCCGGCGCAAGCGACACCGAGATCCGGATCGGCAACATCATGCCCTACAGTGGCCCGGCATCTGCTTACGGCATCATCGGCAGGACGATGAGCGCGTATTTCCGCATGGTCAACGACAATGGCGGGATCAACGGCCGGAAGATCAATTTCATTTCATACGACGACGCCTACAGTCCATCCAAAGCGGTCGAGCAAGCGCGACGGCTCGTCGAGGACGACGAGGTGCTTGCGATCTTCGCTCCGTTCGGCACGGTCAGCAACGCAGCGATCCAGAAATACATGAATAGCCGGCATGTGCCGCAATTGTTCGTTATCACCGGAGCATCGCGCTGGGCGGATCCCGAGCACTTTCCGTGGACCATCGGCTGGCAACCGAGCTACCGAACCGAAGCACGCATCTATGCGGACTACATTCTGCGGCACCATCCGGGGGCAAGGATCGGTATCCTGTACCAGAACGACGACTTTGGACGCGACTATCTGCTCGGCCTGAAGGACGTGCTGCAGGACCAGTACGCGCAAATGGTGATTGCCAGCCAATCATATGAGGTCAGCACCCCGACGATCGACTCCGAGGTCGCCGCGATCAAGGCCGCTGCGCCCGACATATTCATCGACATCGCAACACCCAAATTCGCCGCGCAGGCGATCAGGACGCTCGCCGAACTGGACTGGCATCCCATCCACATCGTGACGAACGTCTCGGTCTCGGTCGGCGCGGTGCTGAAGCCCGCCGGACTGGACAATGCGAAAGGAATTCTCAGCGCGGGGTATCAGATGGACGTGACTGATCCGCAGTGGGACAGCCATCCGGGCATGCAGCATTTTCGCGCGTTCATGGCGAAATACTATCCGGAGGCAGATCGATCGGAGAGCGGGCCGCTGGTGGCCTTCAACATGTCGAGTGCACTCGTGGAGGTGATCAGGCGTTGCGGCGACGATCTCACGCACGAAAGGATCATGCGCGTGGCCACCGATCTCGATCTCGACCTCGAAGCCTACATTCCCGGTGTTCGCATAAAGACATCACCGAGGGACTTTCGTCCGATCGAGCAGCTCCGGATGATGCGCTTCACCGGCGAAAGATGGGAATGGTTTGGCCCACTGCTGGATGGACGCACTGACCAGGCGACGTCCTCACCAAACTAGCGCGCGAACCTCCTGTCGGATGAGCCGTCGATGTATGAATTCAACGCACCGCGACGGCTTCGTGCAAAGAGGAAAATGTTCGTTCGATCGACACTGCGGATCCGGCGCACGCATGCACATGTCTCAGGTGCGGGCCGAGGCGTTCTTGGCGTCGCTTTCTCAAGGAGATGTTCGATGACGACACTGAAGTTCTTGTCGGCCGGATTCGTTGTCGCGGCCATGATCGCCTCCCCCGCGATGGCCCGCGAAGGCAACGCGAAGCGTACCAATGTCGAGGCTTATGCGTCGGCTCAGCGCGTGCCGGCCTCCGCCAAGCGCGGCTGCGCCCGTGCTCCCGACGTCGGTGCGTACGCGACCGCCCCCTGGCGCCGGCCGCCCTGCGAGCCCACCTCGGGCTATTGAGTTCGCGAACCGGAGCAAGTCCGGTTGACGCCGACCGGAAGTTGATCGCCTCAACGTTCCGGATTTTGACCTCTCGGCGGAAGGAAGGACGGCGGCTCACGACCAGGCCGCCGTTCTTGCGACTGGTGCACGTCTCCTGGAAGCATTTGGGCTCCGGAGTTCTTGCGCTGACGATTCTCGGCGATGCCGAGTAAATGATGCTTCCTTTGATGGCATCAGGTTCCCTCCGAGGGACCCTTTCCATTCTGACACGCGCCCGAACGTCGTCACGAATTCGTGTATCGATCACCAACGTGTCGGGTGTCAGCATTGATAATGAACGAAGCCCCGGCGACTGAGCGGGCCTTCTTAACACGCTGACGATCTCCCCTGTAGGAGACCCAACCGCATTGACACTTTCAAATCCATGCCAGGGATCGGTGACCTCAAGGGGCGGGCTCGTGATTTCCCCCGGATCACGGCGGCGGAATTGATTCACGGGCCCCCTTATGTCGGTTGATCGCACCTACTCTTTCGGACAATGGCATATCGATTGCCAACGAAGAGAGTTGAGGCACAACGACGTCACGGTGCCGATCGGAAGCCGTGCGTTTGAGGTTCTCGAGAGGCTGGTCGGCTCCGCGGGTCTCCTGGTCACCAAAGATGATTTGATCGGAAGCGTCTGGTCGGGCCTGGCCGTCGAAGACAACACGCTTCAGGTCCATATCTCGGCCGTCCGCAAGGCACTCGGCGAGGATCGCAATCTCCTCAAGACCGTTTCGGGCCGCGGCTATACGCTCGCCGGGAGTTGGCGAAGCGGGCATCTGGAGCACCCTGCGGCCGACCCGGTAACGATTGCGGCCGACGCACCCTTTACCAACAACCTGCCGAGCATCCGCGCGCCTCTCATCGGCCGCGAGGATTGCATGAGCCAATTGGTCGATGTGCTTTCGGCCTATCGGGCCGTGACCCTGGTCGGACCCGGCGGCATCGGAAAGACGAAGCTGGCTATCGAGTTGGCGCGCAGCGTCGCACCCGCATTCAACGATTCCGTGGCGTTGGTCGAACTCGCGACCCTGCAGGATGCGGCACTTGCGGCATCCGCATGCGCCCGTGCACTCAAGCTCGCCTCGAACGACAAGGAAGTCTCGGCCGCGAGCATTGCGCAGGCCATCGGAACCCGCCGTCTGCTTCTTGTCCTGGACAATTGCGAGCATGTGATCGAAGTCGCCGCGCAGATTGCCAGTGCCGTGCTTCGCTATTGTCCGAACGTCACCGTGCTCGCGACCAGCCGCGAAGGTCTCCGCATCGACGGCGAATATGTTGCGGCCATTCCGGCGCTGTCGGTTCCCGATCCCGATATGCACGATCCCGACTTGCTGCTGCGGGCAAGCGCAGTGCAGCTGTTCGTCGCGCGAACGCGGGCCCTACGTGCGACCTTCGTTGCGGGCGCGGAGGAGCTCCGGAAGATCGCCGCCATCTCTCGCCGCCTCGACGGCATTCCGCTCGCGTTGGAGTTTGCCGCGGCCCGGGCCGCCAATCTCGGGGTGGACACCGTACTGCTCCGTCTCGATAAGCGCTTCGAGCTCCTGAATGGCGGCCGCCGCGACCAGTTGCCGCGACACCAGACCCTGCGGGCGACCCTGGACTGGAGCTACGACCTTTTGACCCCGGCAGAGCAGCACCTGCTTTGCCAGCTCGCGGTGTTTCCGGCCGGCTTCACGCTCGATGCGGCCAGTGCAATGATGGACGACACTCTGTCGCGGTCGGACGTCATTGAAACCCTGTTCAATCTGGTCGGGAAATCGCTGGTGTCGCTGGACCCCTCATTCGAGGGACGATGGCGGCTCCTGGAGAGCACCCGCGCTTATGCGCTGGAGAAGCTCGCAGAGGCAGGCCTCGTCGAGCGGGCGGCAAGGCGGCAGGCCGGCTTTCTCAGGCAGATCATCGCACCGCTCGGCGATGCCTCTCCCGCTCCCGACGACATCTCCCGTTTCGCTCAGGAGATCGGCAACGTGCACGCCGCGCTCGACTGGGCGTTCTCGCCCGGTGGAGAGACCGCGCTTGGAATCGAACTGACGGCCGGATTCGTTCCGGTATGGATGCAGTTGCTGTCTTTCGTGGAATGCTCGACGCGGATCGAGCACGCGCTTGCGCATTTCGGTCCCGGGTTCACCTGCGTTCCGAAGCTCAAGGCGCAGCTCTATGTCGCGTTGGGTTTCGCACTTCTCAACACGGCGGGAACAGCGGACCGCATGAAGGCGGCGCTGAGCATCGGTCTCGTGCTCGCCGAGGAATTGTCCGATCTCGAGCTTCAGCTCAAGGCGGTCTGGACCTTGTGGAGCTATAATCTCAACTCGGGCCAATATGCCGCGGCCAAGGAGGTTGGCGAACGCTACCTCGAGATCGCGCTACGCACCGGAAATCCCGCCAACGAGGCGGTAGGCCGTCGCCTGATCGGCGCTGCCACGCATTTCTTTGGAATGCAGGAGGATGCACGACGCGAGCTGACGCTGTCCCTGGACCATTCGGCTCACGGATTGAACGGCGGTGCGAACCAGATGTGGTTTTTGCTGAACCAGAGTGTCCTCGCCAAGGCGATGTTGGCGCGCGTCCTGCTGCTGCAGGGAAAGATCGCCCAGAGCAGATCTCTGGCCGCCGAGTGCCTCGAGGAGGCCCAGCGCGAGAAGGACAAGCTTGCGATCGCCTATGCACTCCGCAACGCCGTCTGCCCGATCGCGCTGATGACGCATGATCTTGCCGCTGCCGATCAGGCGATATCCTCTCTTCTCGAACTCGTCACACGCGAGGGAATAGCTTTCTGGACTAGTTGGACATCCTGCCTGAAGGGACAATTGCTGGTTCTGCAAGGCAAGCATCACGACGGAATAGCCCTGCTGCGCAGCGGTTTGAAGGCGCGGACCGAGAACGGATGGCTGATGCGCAATCCCGAGTTTCTCGGATCGCTCGCTGAAGGCCTGCTCGCGATCGGCGAGGCTGCGCAGGCCCTGGCCGCGGTGGAAGAGGCCTTGTCGATGTCGCGGCAAGGCCGGCAATTGTGGTGCCTTGCGGACCTATTGCGGATCAAGGCCGAGATTCTCCTGGCCAACGGACCATCCGATCTTTCGCGAGCCGAGGTGCTGTTCGCCGAGGGACTGTCCATCGCCAGGGACCAGCAATGCCGCTTCTATGAGTTGAAAGTTGCGGCTGCGTGGGCAGGGATCATGGCGAAATCGAACCGTCAGCAGACGGCCCTTGATCTTGTGGGCCCGGTGAGCGCGCTGTTCGATCAGGAGATTGACATTCCCGCACTCGCCTTTGCCCGCACTCTGGCTGAAATACCGGGCATCTCGCTTTCGACATCCGACGGCGACCGGCTCCCATCCTGCACCTGCCATTAGGTTGCGATGCCTTTCGGCCGACACTGCCCTTCACTCCATCTTCCGGACCTTGCGTGATGAACATCTCTCGACGACAGATTTTGGGCGGCATCGGCGCTTCGGTGTTTTCGCCCGGCATCATCCGTGCGCAGGGCACGCGACCGATCAGGATCGGCGAGATCAACTCCTATAGCAGCGCCCCCGCGTTCACCCTGCCCTATCGTCGCGGCTGGCAGTTGGCGGTCGAGCAGGTCAACGCCAAAGGCGGCCTTCTCGGTCGCGAGCTGCAGGTCGTCAGCCGGGACGACGAAGGCAAACCCAGCGTCGCGATCCGCGCGGCAGAGGAGCTCGTGCGCAGGAACGACGTCGATCTGCTGGCTGGCGCATATCTGTCGAATGTCGGCCTCGCGATCAGCGACTTCGCCCGGCAGAACCGGGTCTTGTTCGTGGCGAGCGAGCCGCTCACGGATGCCCTCGTCTGGGAGCGGGGACATCGATATTGCTACAGGCTCCGCCCCTCGACCTACATGCTGGCAGCGATGCTGGTTGAGGAGGCCGCTCAACTCAAGGCGACACGATGGGCGACAATCGCTCCGAACTACGAGTACGGGCAGTCGGCCGTAAGGTGGTTCATGCAGCTTCTCCGCCAACGTCGCCCCGATGTCGCGTTCGTTGGCAGTCAGTGGCCGCCGCTGGCTGCCATCGATGCCGGCGTGGTCGTGAACGCGCTCGCACAGCAGAATCCCGAGGCGATCCTCAATATCACCTTCGGGTCCGATCTCACCAAATTCGTCCGGCAGGGAAAGGATCGCGGCCTGTTCGAAGGACGAGATGTCGTGTCGTTCACGACAGGCGAACCCGAATATCTCCATCCGCTCGGAGAGGACGCGCCGACAGGATGGATCGTGACCGGCTATCCCGTGACCGAGATCCTGGACCAGGCCAACAGTTCATTCGCGTCGGCCTATTCCGCGCGCTACGGCGAGGCTCCCACCATGGGCTCCGTGGTCGGTCACGCCATGATCAGCTCCATCGTGGCTCCGATCGAGCGGCTCGGGAGCCTCGATACCGAAACGATGGCGGATGGGTTTGGCAATGTCAGCTTCGATACACCGTTTGGACCGGCAATTTGGCGTTCGATCGATCATCAAAGCACGATGGGAACATTCGTCGGTCGCACCGCGATCAGGGGCAACAAGGCCGTCATGGTAGACTGGAAATATAGGGATGGTGGAAGCGTCCTTCCCCCGGATGCCGAAGTCCGCAAGTTGCGCCCGGCAATATGACTGGCGAATGCCGTGTGATGCGATAACACGGAAGCCCTGCAAGTCCACCTCAGCATCCCGGCGGCAGGATCGGCGATACGCCCGGCGTCGGCGCAGCGCCTGAGGCGTTCGCCGGCACCACCGTCGCGGGCTCCGCCAGGTTCATAGAGACCCCTTCCGCGCAAGCCGAGCTGTTAGGGCTCGGCACGACGGTGGCGTTCGGGTCGATGCCCGTGCCGCCGGCGTTGCTGGCGTCCGCCGGGATCGTGCCGGGCGCGGGGCTTGCAGGCACTTGCGAAATCGAAAGCGGCAGAGACGCAGCGCTGGTCACCTGTCCTCCCGGCGTTGAACTGCAGGCCACTGTTGCACCTGTTCCCGCCGGAGCGGCCGCGGGAATCGTCCCGATGGAGCTACCGCTCTGTCCCGTGAGCGGCAGGATCGGAGCCGCGATGCCCGGAGGCGAAAGACCCGTGGGCGATACAGCTGGAGTCGCCGGCACCGGCGACAGCGATGACGATGGCGGCGCGCAGATGACCACTGTCCCCGGCGTCACCGGATCCGACGCCAGCGGAACGGGCGCCAGCGTCGTATCCGGAGCACCCGGCACAGTCGTTGCGGAAAACGGCCCCGGACTGTTGAGCGGCGAGATCACGATCGCGCCCGGCACCGTCGGCAGATCCATTGCGGTGCTGCCGGTCGTTGCGATTTGTGCCTGGCCCGGAGAGAAGCCGAGCAGGAAAGCGACCATCATTGCAAACGCGAACCGTATCATCTCTCGTGTCCCTAGCTCGTCTCAAGCTTGCGAACGGTGACCTTGCTGCCTTCTGCCAGCGTGACCGCAGGATTGAGCACGACCTGATCGCCGGGCTGCACGCCGTCGCGCACTTCCACCGTGGTGCCGAAATCCCTGGAGATCGAGACCTGCTGTAAGTGGACCGTGCCGTTCCGCACGACCGCGACGTGGAGGCCATTCTGATCGAAGACGAGCGCGTCGGACGGGATCGTCATTGATGGCGTCCTGCGCGGTATCGATAATTCGACGGTGCAATAGATGCCGGGACTGAGCAGACCATCTGGATTGGGCACGTCGATCTCGGTCAGCAGCGTTCGGCTCCCCGGCTGCAGCGCGGTTGCGATCCGCGTGACCTTGCCCGCAAACGTCCGCCCCGGAATCTCGGGAACGCGGATGTCCGCATCGACGCCCGGGGCAACTCCGAAAGCCTCGTCCTGCGGTACGAAGACCTGAGTTCGGACCACATCGGAATGCATCATCGTGAACATGAAGGTGGAGCCGGCTTGCACCAAGCTGCCATTGTCCACGTTCCGCTGCGTGACCACACCGTCGAACGGCGCCACCACACGCTGGTAGGACTTCTCTTGCTGGAGAACGCGAATCTGCGCCTCCTGCGCCGTGATGTTCGACTGGGCGACGCCCACAGCCCCCTGCTGCGCGCGCAGGGTGAGACGGTCGTTGTCGCCCTGCTGTGCCGTCAACCAGCCTTGCTTGACAAGATTGCTGTCGCGCGAGTTGGTGACGTCGGCCAGCTCCCGGCTCGCCTGCGCCTGCTGAAGCGCAGCCTGATTCTGGGCGAGTGTCGCCTGCGCCTGCGCGATCTGCTGATCCAGCTCGGGAGCGGTGATTTCCGCGAGGAGATCGCCCTTCTTGACGCGATCGCCGATATCGACGTGGCGCTTCTCGATGTAGCCGCTGGTCCGCGCGAAGATGTTCGCCGCTTCGAATGCGGTCGTTGTCGCCGGCAGGCTGACTTTCATGATGTCGCCGCTGGGCTTGACCGTCGCCACCCGAACTTCCGGAATGTTGGTCCGAACCTGTTCGGCCACGGCGGCCACCTGACGCGCAACCTCGTAGTGCCGCCAGCCGCCGATGCCGAGACCGCCCGCAAGCAGCAGGAGCAGGCCTCCGCCCAGCAGCGCCCCACCATAACGGCGTCCGGATCGTGCGCCCTTGCTCGGCAGCTCCACAACCCGGAGGTTTTCCGCCCCGGGGCGATCTCTCGCACCGTCGTCATCGGTTCTTGCGCGAACGTCGCTCATTCCGGTTGCTCCTCGAATACGCCGTGGCGAGGCTTGCCGTCGTTGCTCTTGCGCAGCATCGCAAAGAGATAAGGCACGATCAGCAGGGTGGTCGGGGTTGCGAACAGCAGGCCGCCGATGACCGCCCGCGCGAGCGCCGCATTCTGCTCCTCGCCCGGACCGCCGATCGCCATCGGGATCATGCCCACGATCATCGCGGCCGCGGTCATCAAGACGGGCCGGATCCTCGTTCGGCCCGCGCTCAGCGCCGCCTGGAACGCGGAATGCCCCTTCAGCTGCTCGTCACGCGCGAAGGTCACAAGCAGGATGGAATTGGCCGAGGCAACGCCGATCGCCATGATGGCTCCCATCAACGAGGGCACGTTCAGCGTCGTCCCGGTGATGAACAGCATCGTCACGATGCCGCAAAACGTCGCCGGCAGCGCCAGGATGACGACGAAGGGATCGCCAAAATTCTGATAGTTCACGACCATCAGCAGGTAGACCAGGATAGCGGCGAACAGCAGTCCCATCCCGAGATCGCGGAACGACTGATGCATGCTCTGGATCTGTCCTAGAACCTGGATCGAATTGCCTGGCTGGAGCTGCTTCTGCAGGGCTGACGTCACCTTCTCGATATCGGCCGCTACGCTGCCGAGATCGCGGCCCTGGACACTCGCATAGACGTCGAACACCGGCTGGACATTGGCCTGGTTCGAATTGGTGGGAACGGTCCCCCGCTTGAAGGTCGCGACATTGCTGAGCAAGCCGGGCACCGTCTGGCCGCTTGCGGCGGCTGAGGCCGACACCGGCGTATTACCCAGGGCGTTCAGCGAATCAGCCCTGTATTCGGGTGTCTGCACCGCGAGGTAATAGGGGATGCCTGACGTCGGGTCCGTCCAGAAATTCGGCGAGACCTGCGCGGACGAGCTGAGGCTGACATTGATATTGGTCGCCACCGTGCTCGCATTGAGGCCGAGCTGTGCGGCGCGGGTGCGGTCGATGTCGGCGTAGAACGCGGGAGCATCGACCTCCTGCTGCAGATGCGCATCGACCACGCCGGGGATCGCCGCGAGGCTCTTCTGCAGCTCCTTGGCCACGGCCAGATTGTTGCTGCCGTAACCGACCGTGCGGACATCGATCTGCGCGGGAAGCCCGAAGTTCAGGATCTGCGTGACGATATCGGCCGCCTGGAAATAGAAGGTGTCCTCCGGGAACGCCGCTGGCAGCACCTGCCGCAACTTCCTGACGTAATCCGCCGTCGGCTTGTGCCCATCCTTCAGCGATACCAGAATGGTGCCGTCATTCACTCCGATCGTCGAGCCGTCGGTGAATGCGAGATTGTAGGCCCGCGCCGGAAGACCGATATTGTCGACGATCAACGCCCGGTCGCCTTCCGGAATGACCTCGCGGACCTTGTCCTCGACCGCCTGAAAGATCGCTTCCGTACGCTCGATCCGCGTACCCGCTGGCGCGCGAACATGGAGCTGGATCTGGCCGCCGTCGATGACGGGATAAAAATCCCTGCCGACATAGGCGAACATGGTGGCTCCGAGCGCCAGCACAAGCACGGCGACGACGGGCACGACGGCACGACGCCGCAACAACTTTTGCAGGAGATCGGAATAGCCCTCGCGCAGGTGCTCGAACCCGCGCTCGAACGCAGCGGAGGCGCGCGCAAAGATGCCTGACGGGCGCGCGCTCTCGCCATGACGCCGTTCGCCCTTCAGCAGCAGGCCGATGGTGATCGGCGTGAGCGTTCGCGACAGCCCGTAGGACGCCAACATCGCGAACACCACCGCCAGGCCGAGCGGCGTGAAGAGGTATTTGGCCGGGCCCTCCAGGAACACGACCGAGGTGAACACGCAACTGATCGCGAGCGTCGAGACCAGCGTCGGGATGGCGATTTCAGCGGCTCCGTGCAGGGTCGCCTCGGGCAACGGCATGCCTTCCTCGGTCCAGAGCCGGTGCGTGTTCTCGATCGTCACCGTCGAATCGTCGACGAGGATACCGACCGCGAGGGCGAGCCCGCCGAGCGTCATCGTGTTGAGGGTCTCGCCGAGGAAATACAGCACGATCAGCGAAGACAGCATCGCCAGCGGGATCGAGATCAGGACGACCAGCGTCGACCGCCACGATCCCAGAAACACCAAGATCATCAGCGCGGTCAGGCCGGCGGCGATCGCACCTTCGCGCAGCACGCCATTGACCGAATGGGTCACGAATATCGACTGGTCGAACAGCTCGTTGATCTTCAGCCCCGCCGGAGCCGCCGCGCGGATCGACGTCAACGCCGCCTTGACGCCGTTGACGACAGCGAGCGTGGAGGCATTTCCGTTCTTGATGATGCTGAGCAGGACGGCGCGGTGGCCGTCCTCGCGCACGATGTTCTGCTGGACCTGGGCGCCGTCGCGGACCTGGGCGACGTCCTTCAGGAAGATCGTGGCCCCGTTCACGAACTTGACGGGGATCATGTTGAGATCCTGGATCGTGGCCGGCGTCGCATTGGTTCGAACGGTGTACTGGGTATCGCCGATCTTGGTCGTGCCGGTCGGCAGCGTCAGGTTCTGGGTGTTCACCGCATTGACGATGTCGAGCGGCGTCAATCCGCGCGACAGGAGCTTGTTCGGATCGATGTCGACCATGATCTGGCGGTATTTGCCGCCGGCAGGCGTGGGCAGGGTCACGCCCGGAACGGGAGCCAGCTGCTGGCGGACGCGGTAAATGCCGAAATCGTAGAGCTGCTGCTCGTTCAGGCTGTTCGACTGGAGACTGAGCTGGAGCACCGGGACGCTCGAGGCATTGAACTGCACGATGATCGGCGGCTGGATCCCCGGCGGCATCAGGGCGCGGATGGCATTGGTCCCCGAGACGATCTGCGAGATCGCGAGATCGAGATTGACGTCCGGCTGGAAGTAGATTTTCTGAATCGAGAGGCCGTTGAGGGTCTGCGCTTCGATATTCTTGATGCCACTGACATTGGCGCTGATCGAATACTGGCTGTAGGTGCTGACGCGCTGCTCCATCTCCGGCGTGGACAGGCCGGTGTAGCTCCAGATCACGGTGACCACGGGGATCCGGATCTCCGGGAAAATATCCGTCGGCATCGACCGGATTGCGATCCCGCCGAGGAACAGGATCAGCGCAGCAAGCACATAGAATGTGTGCGGAAGCCGTAGCGCGAAGCGAACAATTCCCATGGGGGTCTGCCTGGAGGGAGTTACGCGGGATCGTCGGACAGATGAGAGCGGCCGGACCTGCGTTCAAATGAAAACGAATTCAGACGCTGCATGCGGTGCCCCGTGGCGCATCCTGCACGGCAAGCATCACGGCGCGCTTGACCTTGGCAAAGGCGCGCATCTCGATCTGCCTGACACGTTCGCTGGATATGGAGAGTTCGTGGGCCAGCCGATCGAGCGTGACGGGGCATTCCGTCAGCCGCCGCGCCTCGAAGACGCGACGTTCCCGCGCCGCGAGCCCGCTGAGCGCAACACGCAAGGCGCTGGCACGCCGCTCGGTCTGCTCGTGATCGACCAGCACCGTCTCGGCGTCGACCGCCCCGTCGACCAGCAAGGCTTCCAGCTCGGTTCCGCTGTCTTCGCCACCGATGCGCACGTTCAGCGACATGTCGCCATGCAGCCGCGCGTCCATCTCGATCACCTCACGCGCGGTGACCTCGAGCCTCCCGGCGATCAGTTCGGCAACGTCAGGCGTGAGCCCCGACATCGCGCTGCCGGTGGCTTTCCTGATCTCGCCGCGGAGCTTGAAAAACAGCTTCTTCTGCGCGGCCGTCGTGCCGATCTTGACGAGGGACCAGGACCGCAGGATGTATTCGTGAATGGCGGCCTTGATCCACCAGACCGCATAGGTGGAGAAGCGCGCGCCGCGGCCGGGTTCGAAGCGTGACGCTGCAATTACGAGGCCCAGATTAGCCTCGGCAATCAGATCGACCATCGGAAGGCCGTATCTCTTGTAGCCTCGCGCCAGCCTGGCCGCGAGCCGGAGATGGCTGGTGACGAGCGCGTCTGCTGCGCTTCGGTCCCTCGTCTGCTGCCAGCGGCGTGCAAGCTGCTGCTCCTGACCGGGCTCAAGGAAGTCGTAGCGCCCGATGGCCGCGGAATATGCGCTGAGGAACGGCGCCGACACCGGTGCGACCGGCGTCGCAGGGGGATTGATCCTCATCACTTCGTGGCTAGTCTGCATCTGTCGCTCCCGCACTCCAGGCCGGCTGATCAATCTCGAAAGCATCGTGGACCATGTGGCTCATCCCATCTGGTCTGCGTCTGCGCGCAGCAATGTCCGCGACCGGCGCGTGGCGGCCTTGCCCATCCGTCCGGTCCAGGCAAGGATCTCGATCCGTCCACCAGGGGCGGGACCGACGATCAGCCGAAAGTCGTGCAGCTTGACGATGGCGGCGACCAGGCTCAGTCCGAGGCCGACGCCCGGCGTATGGCGCATCTTGTCGGAGCGATAGAACCGCCGCAGCACCGCCTCGCGTTCCTGCTCGCTGATGCCGGGCCCGGTATCGCTGACGCGCACCAGCGCAGTGTCGTCGTCCGCTTCCAGGGCGAGCTCGACCCGACCGCCTGACGGCGTGAACTTGACGGCATTGTCGACGAGATTGGCGACCGCCTCGAACAGCAGGTCCCGGTCGCCCCACACAAGCACATCGCGCTCGATGACGACACCGAGCCCCACGCGCTTGTCTTCGGCGATGGGTTCGTAGACATCGCACACCTCCCGCAGAATCTCGTCGAGCGCGACCTCGCCAAAGCCGGCCATGCGGCGGTTGTTCTCGATCTCGGTCAGGCGCAGCAGGGCGGTGACGATCGCGAGCGACTGGTCGATGCCGGCAATGGCCTTGTCGATGGTCTCCTGCAGCTCCTCCAGCGTGGCCGCATGGGAGCGCCCGCGCTCCAGCGCCAGGCGGACGCGCGTGAGCGGCGTCCTGAGATCATGGGCGATGTCGTTGCCGACGCCGGCGAGCGCATTGATCATCGCCTCCATCTCGTCGAGCATGCCGTTGACGATCCCGGCGAGCCGCGCGAACGGATCGTCCGTCCCGTCCTGCGGAAGCCGCTCGCGCAGCTCGCCGGCCACGATGCGCTGGACCCGCTGGTTCACCTCCTCGACGCGCCTCTGGGCGCGCAGGCTGAGCCAGGCACCGGCCAGCAGGCAGAGGCTGAAGGCCGGCAGCAGGCCCAGGGCCAGCGCCTGCCCCACCACGCTCGAGATCTCGCGTGTCTCATCGACATTCCGTCCGACCACCAGGACATCGCCGCCGTCGAGGCGCTTGCCAACCACCCTGACGACAGGATTGTGCACCGTCGGCGACTTGATGAGATCGAGGCGCACGCCCTGCACCGCTCCATCGAGCCCGAGCTCGCGCGGCACGTGGTCGATGTTGCCGGCAAGGCGGGTGCCCGCGGCATCGAACAGTCCCGCGTATTGCACGCCCCTGGAATCCTGATCGAGATGATCCGCGATCGCGCTGATGCGATGGGCCGGCGACAGGTCTGAGATGAAGTGAATCTGGGTGGTAATCATGCGATCGGATCGCGCGACCAGATAGTTGTCGAGCTTCCAGTAGATGAATGCGAACAGGCCGACCACGAACAGCGCGAAGCCGGCCGCCATGGCCAGGGCCGAAAGGAACGTGCTGGAGCGGATCAGCTGGATCTGACGCATCGCCGGCCCCTATTGCCGCGAACGCAGGACGAAGCCGGAGCCTCGGACGTTGTGGATGAGCGGCACCTCTCCGGGGCCGTCGACCTTGTGACGGAGCCGGCCCATATGCACGTCGATCAGGTTCGTGGTTGCCGGAACAAACTTGTAGTTCCAGACCTCCTCCAGCAGCATCGCACGCGTCAGCACCTGGTCGTTCCGGCGCATCATGTATTCGAGCAGGCGGAATTCGCGCGGCAGCAGCTCGAGCCGGCGTTCGCCGCGCCGCGCGGTCCGCTCGATCAGATCGAGCTCGAGCGGTCCGACATGCAGGATGGTTTCGCGGCTGTCGATCGGACGGCGCAGCAACGCCTCTATCCGCGCGACCAGCTCGATGATCGCGAACGGTTTTGTGAGGTAATCATCTCCGCCCATTCGCAATCCGCGCACCCGGTCGTCCACCGCGCCGAGCGCGCTCAGGACCAGAACGGGCGTCCTGACCTGGTCGTTGCGAAGTGCCTCGATGACGGTCAGCCCATCCATGCCCGGCAGCATGCGATCGACGATCATGGCATCGGGGCTCGACACGCGCGCGCGGTCGAGGCCATCGACGCCGTCGGCGGACCAATGCACCTCGAACCCGCGGTCGGCAAGCTCGGCGACAATCGCCTCGGCGGTCTCGGCATCGTCCTCGATCAGGAGAATCCGGTTCATGACCCTCGCTCCACGTTCCACGCGGCGTCTCGGCGCGCGGTAGGGGCGCGTGGGCTCGGCGACGCGTTGGGTCATGTGCGATGCCCGTGCTCGTCGAACGCGCGGCCCTGATGTCGCCTGTTGCCGGCCACTCGCTGAGGTAGGAGATAGGCTTGCGGCGCATGGGGCGCCATTGAATTGCAGTTCATGATGTCGGCTGCGCGCCTGAGGAGCAGCACCAGTGCAAGAGCGACGCGTGTTGCCAATGTCGTGATCATCTTGTGGGCTCCGCTCCGAACTGCGCTGCATCGAACATATGAGCTCGACGCGCTCGCAGTCGTCCGGGGGACAACGGATGTTATGGATTCGCACGATCGTGGTTGCGACGTCACATCGGCTCACGGGCCGTTGAATTGCGGTGAGCAAATCGTGCATTTGAATCGGGCCCGATCGCGCACACCTCGACGACCAGCCGGCTTGGTCGGCCTGATGTCATCAAAGGAGAGAGCGAATGACCACGTCCAAACTGTTGTCGATGGGACTGATTGCGGCCGCCATGCTCGGCGGCCCCGCCATGGCGCGCGAGCATCACCGCCTCGTGCGGCAGCCCGCGATGGAGGCCGACACGGTCGCAACGAGCGCGCCGGTCTATCAGGGCGAACGTGGCTGCGTGCCGGCGCCGCGCGTCGGCGCCTTCGCCACCGCGCCGTGGACCGGCAACAACGTGCCTTGCGAGCCCGGCACCGGCAGCTTCTTCTGATCGCGCCAACGCATCCGGCCGGGTGACTTCGCCGGCCGGACGCGTATCGAATGACAGGGAGCGGACTGATCTCGTCAGCCCGCTCCTTTGCGTGCGTCGCGGCTACGCGCGGCGCAATCACCTTCGTGCGCGGCGAGCCCGATGTCTGACCCCAATGTCTGACGTCGAATTCAGTTGGATTGCCGCGCAGCGCTCCTACCTCTCCAGCGTCACACGCCCAGCCATCAAGCGGCCTCGCGCGCACCGCGCGACGCGGAAGCGGGCTTCAGGGATGACCGGGCTCAACACGAGAGGAGTTTTCCATGAAACGAGTGATCATGATTCTGGCAACAGCGGCGCTCGCCTCGACGCTCGCCATCGGCACGGCCGACGCGCACGGCGGCGGTGGTGGTGGCGGCGGCCACGGCGGATTTGGCGGTGGCGGATTCGGCGGCGGACATGCGGGCTTTGGCGGCGGCGCGCATTTCGGCGGCATGGGGCACGAGGGCGGCTTCGGCGGCGGCGCCCGGTTCGGCGGCGAGCACCTAGGCTTCGGCGATCATGCCGCAACCCGCGGCTTCGGCCAGCACGCGTTTCACCGCGATGGCCGCTTCCGCCCCGGATATGGATTCTACGGCGCCGGTCCGGATTGCTATGATTGGTACGAGCTGCATCCCGGCCAGCCGGTGCCGCTGAGCTGCAGCTAGCCAGTCACGCACTTGTAGCAGCGCTGGTAAGATGGGTAGAGCGAAGCGAAATCCATCATGTTTCATCCGCGCGGAAGCATGATGGGTTTCGCAAGTGCTCTACCCATCCTACGGCCTAACAGGCATAGCTTCGCATCCTCGCGGCGCATTTCGCCCGAGCTTTGCTTCGTCACTCCACCCTCTAAGCCAAGAGGGCGCAGGAAAGGCCGGGTGCTGACCTCGCACCCGCGGTCCGCTGCGCGAAAATGGTGCGCAAGGAAACCGCACAGCAGCATACAGGTGGTGCCAATCACTCGGCCTTCCCTGCGCGATGGTTGGACGGCTTATGCCGTGCTCTCCCGGGAGCCGAGTTCTCTTTGGCCTCCCTCGCCTTCGCGAAATTCACCGGCACCGCGCCGGTTGACGCAGATGCCGCATTCGCCAGGGCTTGACCGTAGCAACGACGGCCAGGACCACACGGTTTTGCCGTACGCACGGTTCGCCATTTCGCCGCAGTTTTTCCAGCCCTGTCGACAGAGCCGGAAACTTACAGACGAGACGAAGCCTAGCAGCGCCGCTCGTCGGAACGAAGCCTTGGGCTCACGGAGAGCAATCCGCCCTGCCCTTGGCCACTCGCACCCGAACGCTGCCGCGTCCACCGCAAGCCCGGCTCGCGAACGTGACGACCACAAGATCGCCCCTCAAGGATGAGCCGGGATGAGCGACACATACGCCAAAACCGAATTTCGGTAAAGTGGAATATTTTTGTGGGGAGGGGTTGACGGAGTGGCGGGTGTTTTGCCCGACGGGTAGTCCTCCCATAGGTCAAAGCCGCACATGCGAAGCTCGGGGAAATCGTAGCGGGAGACCGCTACGGTGCCAAACCCACTACTGTGGAGGCGCTGTTCGCTTACCGGAGGGCAGCTTAACCCCCGACCTCGTGCCTTGATAGCCCGCCAGAAGCCGCCGTTCTTACGCGGTCCACGCACGCCCGCGCATCGATGCAAAAATTCACGATTCCGACCGTATCATTCGGTGCACCTCTCCCCCGCGGAGAGAGGTGATCCGAGTCCTCGCCTTGTACCGATTCAAGCGCGTTCATCCGGTCTAGCTCGGAACAGGGGCTTCCGATTCCAGCAGGGACGCGGCCTTGAGATCGCTCCAGAGCGCGGCTGGCACCGTGGTGGTCAGCGCTGCCACGTTGCGCTCGACCTCCTGCGCATTATGCGCCCCGAGGACCACGCTCGCGACCGCGGGATGACCGAGCGCAAAATGTAGAGCGGCCGTCGGCAGCGCTACGTCATGAGTTGCGCAGATACGCTGGATTTCGGCAACCTTCGAAAGGATATGCGGCGGTGCGTCCTGATAATTGTACTTGGCGCCCTTGGTGGCGCCCGTCGCCAGAATTCCCGAATTGAACACGCCGCCGAGCAGCACCGCGATGCCCTGCTTCAGCGCCAGCGGCATGAACTCTTCGAGTGCTGGCTGCTCCAGCAGCGAATAGCGCCCCGCGAGCAGCATCACCTCGAAGGATCCGGCCTGCGCGAAGCGCACGCACATCTCGGCCTCGTTGACGCCGATCCCGATGCCCGCGACCACACCTTCGGAACGAAGTTTGTCCAGCGCTACATAGGCCCCGGACATCGCTTCGCGAAACCGGTCCTCGATCGCGTCCTTGCCGTGGGTCCACACATCGACATCGTGGATTAGCAGCAGGTCGATCCGGTCGGTGCCAAGCCGCAACAGCGACTGCTCGACCGAGCGCATGGTGCCGTCATAGGAATAGTCGACGACGGCCCGGTGCGGCTGTCCGCCAACAAATCCGGACCGAGTCTCCGGCTGGTGAAACGGATCCATCCAGCGACCCGTCTTGGTGCAAAGCACCACATCCTTGCGGGGCACGCGCCGGAGCGCCGTTCCGCAGCGATGCTCCGACAGGCCGTTGCCATAGTGCGGTGATGTATCGAGCAGATTGATGCCGAGCTCGAAGGCGCGGCTCGCGGCGGCGATCGCAGTGTGGTCGTCGAGCTCGAGAAAGAGATCGCCGAGCGGTGCGGTTCCGAACCCGAGGATGGAGACTTCGAGACCGGTCCGGCCAAGTGTGCGGCGCGGCAAAGCTGATTGCGAAATCATGGTGGATTGCTCTTCCTTCTTCGCGCCTTGATCGCGCGCTCGTCTCATTGCAGCGACGCGCAGCGTATGTATTTGCCGTCGGGTGTCAACGCGAGGATTGCGGGTCTCGTACAAGACTATTCCGCTCATACATTCGGGTTGCTAAGAAAAGCGGAACCGGCACGCGGGCACTTCACGACCTGCGGCAACGAAGGAGGAACGATGCTCCCCTATGTCACGCACGATCCACGCTTTGCCCGCCTGGTCTTTGGTCACGCCAATCTCGAAAAACTCACCAGCGGCTGCCGCTGGGCCGAAGGACCCGCTTACTTTCCGGCCGGCCGCTATTTGATCTGGTCCGACATTCCGAGCAACCGGATGATGCGCTTCGACGAGACGGATTCATCGGTGTCGGTGTTCCGCTCGCCGAGCTTCAACTCGAACGGCAACACGACCGATCGCGAGGGGCGGCTGGTCACTTGCGAGCACTTCATGCGCCGCATCACCCGGACCGAGCACGACGGCTCCATCACGGTGCTTGCCGAGCAGTTCGAAGGGCGTCGGCTGAACTCGCCCAACGATGTCGTGGTGAAATCGGACGGCTCGATCTGGTTTTCGGATCCGACCTACGGCATCGACAGCGATTACGAGGGCCGACATGCCAAATCCGAGATTGGCGCCTCCAACGTGTACCGGATCGATCCAGCGGGCGGCGAGATCAGCCTAGTCGTCTCTGACCGCGTGCAGCCGAACGGGCTGGCGTTCTCGCCAGACGAGAAGCTGCTTTATGTCGCCGATACCGGCGCGACCCACGTCGACGGGCTGCCCGCGACGATCTGGTCCTACAAGGTGCAGGGAGACAAGGTCGCTGAGCCCTCGCTGTTTTCCACCTGCCCCGACGGGCTCTATGACGGATTTCGCTGCGACATCCATGGCAACATCTGGACGTCGGCGGGACGGAGCGTGTTCTGCTACGGGACCGACGGGACGCATATCGGCACGATCCCGATCGGTGAGATCGTGGCGAATGTCTGTTTCGGCGGTCCACGGCGCAACCGCCTGTACATTTGCGGACAGACCTCGTTGTATTCGATCTTCCTCAATACGCGCGCGGCCGTGTAAGCTTAGGCCGGCCATCTAGCTCGTGACGCGTTCGCCCCGCCCGTAGACGAGCAGCATGAAGATGATAACGAGACCATAGATCACCTGGCGGCCCGCCTCCGGCATCTCCATGATCGACAATACACTGTTGAGGAGCACGATCAGGACGACGCCGATCAGCGTGCCGAGATAGCGGCCGCGGCCGCCGAGGATGTTGGTGCCTCCAATCACGACGGCGGCGATCGAGGGCAGCAGATAGGCGTCTCCCATGCCTTGGTAGGCCTTGGTGGAATAGCCGGCGAGCAGCACGCCCGCGAGCGCGGCAGCAAGGCCGCAGAGCACGAAGCAGACCACCGTGACGCGGCGCGTGTTGACGCCGGCCAGATAGGCCGCCGCCTCTTTGTTGCCGATGGCGTAGATGTAGCGGCCGAGCGACATGCGCTGCAGGATGACGACCACCAGCACGGACACCGCGGCCCAGACGAACAGCGCGTTGGGAATGCCGAGCGTACGATCGCCCGCCAGCATCCGCATCAGGTCGGTCGCCCCGGTCTGCGGTGCGTAGCCGCCAGTATGCGCGACCATCAGGCCGCGCATCACGGCGTTCACGCCCAACGTAAAGATCATCGAGGGGACCCGCAGATACGCGACCCCGACGCCGTTGACGAGCCCGACCAGAACGCCGACCCCGAGCCCGACCGGAATTGCGAGAGGACCGCCGACCGAGGTCGCCATCATGGCCGCGGCGGCGAGCGTCCAGGGCACCGACAGATCGATCTGCGCGATCAGGATCACGATCATCATGCCGGCCGAGACGATCCCGAGGAACGCACCGATCTGCAATTGCTGCAGAAGATAGGCCGGAGACAACAGGGGAGCGCTGCCGAAACGGGCGAATGTGTAAACCGTACCCGCGACGAGAATGACGACGATGAACGCCGCCGCAATCAGGATCGGGCGATCGTCGCGCGAGAGGCTGAATGAGGCCGCCGTCATCGAAACAGCTCCAACGTGTTCTTGACGCGCAGCATACCCAACGCGCCGATGCTGACGGCAGCGAGCAGGATCACGCCCTCGAACAGCGGCTGCAGAAGAGGGGCAATGTCGAAGATGCGGAAGAAGAAGGAAATCACGCGCAAGACCATGGCGCCGAAGATCGACCCGATCGCACTGCCGGTTCCGCCAAGCAGCGACGTGCCGCCGATCACCACGGAGGCTATCGAGTTGAGCGTATAGGCGCCGGCCTGCGGAATGTCCGCATTCCCAGACGAAGTCTGGATAGCAAGGAAGAGACCGCCGCAGCCGGCGAAGAAGCCCGCGAGCGTGAAGGCGGCGATCTTGGCGCGCTCGATCGGAAGGCCGGACATATAAGCCGCGCCCTCGGCCGAGCCGATCGCATAGACGGCGCGGCCGAGAACGGAGCGGCGGAACGGCACCCACACCAGCAGCGGAATGAGAACGAGAAGCACAAAGGGCACCGGGATCCAGGCGAACGGCGCAAACCAGGCAGCCGCGCCATCGTCGAAGATGTGCACGGTCGAGGCGAAATCGCCGAGCGAGTTAGTCAGCGCCCAGTTCAGATCAACATCGATCTTGCCGCCCGGGGTCGGACGCAGGAAAAGCGCGATGCCGATGTAGACCGCGCCGGTCGCAAGCGTCGCGATGATCGGCTGGATGCGCCCATAGACGACGACGCAACCATTGATAAAGCCGGCAGCCGCGCCGATCGCAAGGCACACGGCGATCCCGAGCAGAATGCCGCTCACGCCGCCCGGAAAGGTGCCGAGGCCGAGATGCACGCCGAACATGTCGAGATGCAGCGGCGCACCACCTGCCGCGCCGGTCAGGAGGTAGCTCGCAAAGCAGCCCACCATGGTCATGACCGCTCCGACGGAGAGATCAAGGCCCGACATCAAGACCGGCACTGTCTGCGCCATCGCCAGCATGGCGAGCGCAAAGATTTCGTCGCCATTCTGCACCAGCACGGCGGAGGAGAAACCGCGGGGATGCGCGGCGTTGTAGAAAATGTAGAGGGCACAGAACAACAGGATGGCGGTGACCAGACCGATGTTCTGGCGGATCCTGATCGCGATATCGTCAAGCATGCGCCGCCCCCGCTGCGGTATCGGTGTCGACATTCAGGGAGCTTGCGACAATGTTGGTCTCGGTGAGGTCGTCGCCCTCGAGCTCGCGCACGATGCGGCCGTCATACATGATGACGACGCGGTCGCAGCAGCCGATCAGCTCGTCATAGTCGGTCGAGTAGAACAGGATTGCGGCGCCCTGGTCGGCGAGTTCGCGCATCAGCCGGTAGAGCTCCTGCTTGGTGCCTACGTCGATTCCGCGCGTGGGATCGTTGAGCAGGATGATGCGCGGATCGGTCATCAGCCATTTGGCGAGCACGACCTTCTGCTGGTTTCCGCCCGACAGCGTCGAGACCGCATCACTCGCTGCGTCCAACTTGATCTGTAGCCTCGCGATGGCTCGCTGGATCGCGGTGCGTTCCCGGCCGGTATCGATGAATGGGCCAGTGGAAAGCGCGTCGAGCGATGCGATCGCAAGATTGTCCGCGATCGACATCGGCAGCATCAGTCCTTCGGTCTTGCGGTCCTCAGGGACGAGCGCGATGCCGACCGATTTTGCCGCCGCCGGGGAGCCGGGACGTACTTCGCGATCCGCCACCGTGAGACGACCAGTGACGCCGCGCAAAACACCGAACAGAGCAAGCAACAGGGATTTCTGGCCCTGCCCGTCGAGACCGCCGAGCCCGACGATCTCGCCGGCGCCGATGCTCAGTGAAATGCGATCGAGCTGCCTCTCCCAGCACAGGTTCTCGAGCGCCAGCACCGGCTTCGCGGCATTTCGCGCAGGCTTGGGCGGATACTGGGCCGCGATGTCACGCCCGATCATGAGCTGGATGATATCGGCGGTCGAACGCCTCCCCTTGTCGAAGGTCTCGATATGGCGGCCGTTGCGAAACACCGAGGCGCGGTCGGCGAGCGCCTCGACCTCGTGCATGCGGTGCGAGATGTACAGGATTGCGACGCCCGCGGCCTTGAGCCGTGCCAGCATCGCATAAACCTTCTCCACATCGGCGCTCGTCAGTGCCGATGTCGCCTCGTCGAGGATAAGCAACTGCGGCCGCTTGCCGAGCGCCTTCGCGATCTCGACCACCTGGCGCCTCGATAGGGGCAGATCGCGCACGCGCCTCAGGGGGTTGACGTCCTCACAGCCGATCTCGGACAACAGTTCTTCGGCGCGGCGGCGCTGGGCCTTCGCATCGATCAGGCCGAACCGCCGCGGCGGGGATGCAATGGAGATGTTGTCCGCGACCGAGAGGTCGGGCATCAGCGATAGCTCCTGAAAGATGCAGACGACGCCGGCTGCATTCGCCGCCGACGGCGTGGCGAAGCTGACCTCGCTCCCCGCGAGGCGCATGCGGCCGCTGTCGGGCTGCACCACACCGGCAATGATCTTGATCAGGGTCGACTTGCCGGCGCCGTTCTCGCCCAGCACGGCGTGGATCTTGCCGCGCTCGCAGGCGAAATCGACCCCTTCCAGCGCCCGAACGCCGGCATAGCGCTTGGAGATGCCGGCAAGCTCCAGGAAGGCGGATTGCGTCGGGTCGGCAACCGGCATGCCCGGGCCTTCACGCGACGGCGGCCCGGCGAATGCCGGGCCGTGACAGAGACATCGCTGGAGCCGTCACTGGGTGTTCTTCTCGCTCTGCGACATGATCTCCGGCGCAGTGAAGTTCACGCCGCACGGCGTGAACTGATTCGGCGCGAAGAAGTTGGCATTGAGCTCAGGCCAGTAATTCGTGCCGGGCTTGAGATCCTTGTAGGTCGCCACTGGAATCGGGATCGAGATCAGCTGCGGCATAATGTTGCCCTGCAGCGCCGAGATCGCCGCCTTGGTCGCGATCGCCACCAGCGCCGGCGATTGGCCGTAGGACATTCCCTTCAGTCCGTCCTTGGCGTGATCGGCGATCTGCTTGCGGTATTCGTTCTCGCCCTCACCCGACATCGGCACAAAGGGATGCTTGGCAGCCATCAGCGCCTGCACGGTGCCGTCGGATCCGCCCTGGGTGAATACTCCATCGAAATGGCCATGCACTGCTAGCGCATCCGCAGTCACCTTCTGCGAGGTGCCGGTGTCCCAATTACCCACCACCTCGGTGATTTTGAAGCTGTTGCCGGGCGATTCTATTACCTCGCGGAAACCGAGATGACGGTCGCGGTCGACGGAATTTCCCGGCAGGCCGCGGACTTCAAGGATGTCGCCGGATTTCTTGCCGCTCTCGTCGATCAGCCATTTGGCCGACATCCGGCCCATTTCCTTCTGGTCCTCGTTGACCATCATCACCTTGTCGGTGTCGAGGACGTTGTCGAACGGCACCACCACGACGTTGTTCTTGTCGGCAAGACGGATGATGCGATCAAAACCGTCGGGAGCGACCGCAATGGTAACGATTGCGTCGAAGCCTTGGTTGATGAAGTCCTCCATCGCGCCAAGTTGCGCCGCCACATCGGTCCCGGTGGAAACGACCTTGAACTCCTTGATGTTCTCTTTGATACCCGGCTGATCGGCGAAAGCCTTGGCAGTCTTCACCATCTGGATGCGCCAGGTGTTGCCGACAAAACCGTTGACCAGCGCGATCCTGTAGGGGCCCGCCTTCTTGGGCCACTGAAAGAATTTGGTCTCGGACGACCATGGCTTGAAGCAGGCGGGGTCGGCGCCCGGGCCGGAGACGACCTTAGGACCTGCCAGAGCACTCACCGATGACAACAGCAAGCCGGCGCAAGCCAGCCCCGTCAGACGAAGCGTCCACACCATGTCGTGTCTCCCTGAGCGTTTGTGTTCCACCCTAACGCGGCGCGTAGCCATGCCGGGAATTGACCTTCCCGTGCGCGTGTTGCGTTAGGATGGCACGCAACTTGCGATGCTGACAAGCCGAGGGCGGACGCTCCGGCGCGAGACACGATCTGCACGCACGGCCAACCGACGACAATTGCGGGAAGCAGAAAACGTAACAATGACAGTCGGATGTTCGTGGGCGGCAAGGGATTGTGCAACGGCGAAGCTGGCCGTGGCCGGCCTTTCATGGTGGCATCCACGCGCGTGACGAAAAAAATGACACTCAGGGAAAAGTGTGAATCGCGACGCGAAGCCGAACGAAGCCCGCTTGCTGAAGCTGGGTTGAAGCCAGAAGCCCGGACTACTTGCTTTCGTCCGGCAGGGTCGCGTAGCGCTCCTTCGCTGAGATGATCGCTGTAGGAACGCCGATCGCTCGCAGCTCCTCACTCAGCAGCTCGAAGACGCGATCAGGTATCGCACTGCGACGTGGCTGGCGAACATCTCGCTTGCTTGACACGTTCTGGAGTGCCGGTCTCTAATCTCCCTCAAGGTCCTGCGGTTGGACAGGCAACTCTTTCTGCCCCCAAGCAAGAACAGGCTCGACTGCCCCCACCCATCGACTCTCAGATCGAGGGTGCGGAATCCAAGATAGTTTCCTGGGAGGGAACAATGGACAGACGTCAGACGCTCAAGCTGATCGGTGGTACGGCCGCGTTTGCCGGTGCCGGTTTTCCGGGCCTTGCCTTTGCGCAAGCCCAAAAGGAAATGGTCACGGTCGTGAAGATCGCGGGAATTCCGTGGTTCAACGCACTTGAAAAGGGAATCCAGAAGGGTGCGAAGGACTTCAGCATTAATGCCACTATGGTTGGCCCGGCGAACGTCGATCCGGCACAGCAAGTAAAGCTCCTTGAGGATCTGATTGCCAAGAAAGTCAACGTGATCGGCTTGGTCCCGCTTGATGTAAAAGTCTGCGAGCCCGTGCTGAAGCGCGCCCAGGCCGCCGGAATCAAGGTCATCACGCATGAGGGTCCGGAACAGGAAGGTCGTGACTGGAATGTGGAATTGATCGACTCCGTTCGCTTCGGCGAGGTGCAGATGGAACGTCTCGCCAAGGACATGGGCGGCGAAGGTGATTATGTGGTCTATGTCGGGACTCTTACGACGCCGCTTCACAACAAATGGGCCGATGCCGCGATTGCCTACCAGCAGAAGAATTTTCCGAAAATGAAGCTCGTCGCCGACCGCTTCCCCGGCGCCGACGAGATCGACACCAGCCAACGCACGACGCTCGACGTGATCAAGGCCTATCCGAACCTGCGTGGTATTCTCGGCTTCGGTTCGAATGGACCTATCGGGGCCGGAAATGCTGTGCGTCAGCAACGCCTTGGCAAGAAGATCGCCGTGGTCGGCACCGTGCTGCCGAGCCAGGCGAAGTCGCTTATCGCGGACGATACGATCCGCGAAGGTTTTCTGTGGAATCCCACCGATGCGGGTTACGCGATGGTCGCGGTGGCCAAACTCGTGCTCGATGGCAAACCGATCACGGATGGCGTCGATGTACCCGGCCTTGGCAAGGCAGCCGTCGACGTTGCAGGAAAGCAGATCAAGGTGGACAAGATCATGCGCATCAACAAGGAAACCATCGACGGGTTGATCGCCGGAGGGCTCTAGGCCGACACCCGTTTAGTCGCCTCATCGCGCTGCATTCCCGGCCCTTCCGGTCGGGAATGCAGTACCACTCGAGTGATCGCACGATCGAACGTCCATTGCAGGCGAACCTTTGGCGACTTTCCTGGAGATGTCCGACATATCGAAGCGCTTCGGCGGCGTGCACGCGCTCCGCGGCGTCGATTTCACTCTGGAAGTCGGCGAGGTGCATTGCCTGGTCGGTGAAAACGGCTCCGGAAAATCCACACTGATCAAGATCATTTCGGGCGTCGAGGCAGCGGAGCCTGGCGGCCGTATCGCAATTTCCGGCAAGGAATATCCCAAACTAAACCCGGTCTACTCCACGCATTGCGGCATTCAGGTCATCTACCAGGATCTTTCGCTATTCCCCAACCTCACCGTCGCCGAGAATATCGCGATGGCGCACCATCTTGGCGGCCTCCATTCGGTGAACTGGGCCTCAATGCGCGCCACCGCGAAGACCACAATGGCAAGGATCGGCGTCGAGTTCGACCCGGACGCGAAAGTCTCAGAGCTCAGCATTGCCGGACGCCAGCTGATCGCGATCTGCCGCGCCTTGGCTGCGGATGCCAAACTCCTGATTATGGATGAGCCGACGGCATCGTTGACCCGCCACGAGGTGAACGCCCTGATCGCGCTCGTAAGGGAGCTGAAGCGTGCTGGCATCTGCGTCGTTTTCGTCAGTCACCGTCTCGACGAGGTGCTTGAAATCGCCGAACGCGTAACGGTACTGCGGGATGGCGCCAAAGTCGGTACTTTTGCTGCAGACACAATCGACGGTGGGAAACTCAGCCATCTGATGACCGGTAAGTCCTTCGAGTATCAGGTACAGGCGCCTGAGCTTGCGGCTGGCCCGGTCGTGCTGGAAGTGAAGGGCCTTGGCCGCCAGGGTGAGTATGAGGATGTAAGCTTGCAGTTGCGCGCAGGGGAAGTGGTGGGTCTCACCGGTCTGCTCGGCTCGGGTCGAACCGAACTCGCGCTATCGCTGTTCGGCATGAAGCCGCCCGACCGCGGCACCATCGCGCTTGACGGGCAGCCGATCGCGCTCCGGACAAATGCAGAGGCGATCGATCGAGGGATCGCCTATGTATCCGAGGATAGGCTTACGCTTGGTCTCATCCTGAATCAGTCCGTCACGGCGAACGTCACGCTCACGGTGCTGGAACGTCTGGCTGGCGCATTCGGCCTGATTGCCGCAGGCGCGCGACAGAGCCATGTGGCTCGGTGGGTTGCCGAACTCGGGATTAAGGTCTCCAACCCGGCCAACGCGGTGAAGACCCTCTCCGGGGGCAATCAGCAGCGGGTCGTGCTCGCCAAATGGATGGCGACCAGCCCGCGGGTGCTTATCCTCGATAGTCCTACGGTGGGCGTCGACATCAGCGCCAAGGACGGAATCTATGAAATCATCCGGCGGCTGGCCCGCGACGGCGTTGCGGTGCTGATGATATCAGACGAAATCCCGGAGGTCCTTTATCATAGTCATCGCGTGCTGGTGATGCGGGAAGGGCGTTTGACAACCGATGTGGCTGCCGCAGCCACTTCCGAAGATGCGCTTCGGCAGGCCGTCAATGCCTGAATCGCGCATTGCATCATTTGGGAGGTTTCGTCGCAGCCATGAGTTCTGGCTGCTGATGGTAATCCTCGGGCTCTGCGCCAGCTTGGGCTTCGCGAATGCCCAATTCCTGACCGTGCAGAATCTGTTTGATCTGCTGACCTCCTACGCCTTCGTCGGCATCCTGGCGCTCGGACTATTGGTCGTGCTGATCGCCGGGGGTATCGACATCTCGTTCACCGCCACCGCGTCGGTGGCGCAATATGTCACACTCTCGCTTGCCAATGCTTACGGCGCGAACTGGATCAGCGTCTTTGCGATCGCGATTGGGATTGGCGGTGCGCTGGGTGCCCTCAACGCGATCTTCATCCAGAAACTTCGAATACCATCGATCATCGTTTCGGTCGCAACTCTGAACATTTTCTATGGACTTCTGATCTTCTTCACCGGCGGCAAATACATCTATTCGTTGCCCGACTGGTTTGCGACCGGAATATTCTGGTTCGAATTCGAATGGGGCAAGGATAGCTCGTACGGCATCAACCTGCAGATCCTTGCGCTCGCGCTGGCGTTTCTCGTCACCTGGCTCCTGCTTAATCGAACTAATATCGGCCGGCAAATCTATGCCATGGGAGGCAATGCCGACGCTGCACAGCGGCTCGGCTTCCACATTTTCGGTCTCAACATACTGGTCTATTGCTACATGGGTGTCATGGCCGGAATCGCCTCCCTGATCCAGGCACAACTCGCGCAATCCGTTGCCCCGACAGTGCTGGTAGGCAAGGAACTCGATGTGGTCGCCGCCGTCGTGCTGGGCGGCGCCAGCTTGATGGGCGGCGTCGGCACAGTCCTCGGCACGTTTTTGGGCCTGACACTGCTCGCGGTGCTCCAAAACGGAATCATTTTGTTGGGCGTTTCGTCCTACTGGTCGCCGTTCTTCGTCGGTTTGGTTATTCTCATTTCGGTCTCAGCGACCGCCTGGTCCCAGCGAGAGCGGCGAACCCGGAGCGCGCGCCGATGAGCAATGCGCCCGCCCTCTCGCTTCGCCGGCGTATGGTCGGCCTCGCCGGCAGCGGCACGGTCACCACCCTCACCCTGCTGTTGTTCGCGCTCTGGGTGGCGTTCGCGATCACGATCGGCGACCGGTTCTTCTCGGTCAACACGCTGCAATCCATGGCTTTCCAGATGCCCGAACTCGGCATCCTCTCACTTGCGATGATGCTGGCCTTGCTATCCGGCGGACTCAACCTTTCGATCATCGCGACCGCCAATCTGTCCGGACTGACCATCGCCTTCCTGCTGACGCACTACATCCCGGGGAGTCAGGGCCTTGCCTGGGTCGGCATTCAGGTGCTGGCGATCGCTGCAGGATTCGCAGTGGCCGCATTGGTCGGCCTCCTCAACGGTTTTGTCATCGCCTATCTCGGCGTTTCGCCGATCCTGGCCACGCTCGGCACGATGACGCTCTGCAAGGGCATCGCGATCGGCCTGTCGCGCGGTAACGTCATCTCCGGATTTCCGGAGCCCATTGTATTTATCGGCAATGGAACGGTTTTCGGGGTACCCTTTGCTTTGATCGTACTTGTGTTCTGCGCCTTGCCCGTCGCGCTCATGCTGAACGCGACGCCGTTCGGGGCAAAGGTTTACATGATCGGCTCGAACGAGAAGGCGACCCGCTACTCCGGCGTCGATACCCGCGCCGTCCTCCTCAAACTCTATGTGTTTTCCAGCTTGCTCGCGGGCGTGGCAGCGGTGGTCATGTTGGCACGTTTCAATTCGGCCAACGCAGCATACGGCGAGAGCTATCTGTTGGTCACCATTCTCGCGGCCGTCCTCGGCGGCATCGATCCGTTTGGTGGCTTCGGCAAAGTCGGCGGGCTATTGCTTGCGCTGATCATCCTTCAGGTGATCTCATCGGCATTCAACCTTCTGAACCTCAGCCAATTCCTCACGCTGGCGATCTGGGGTGGAATCTTGATTGCCGTCGCGGCGGTTCCTCATTTCGCCGGCAAAGCGCCGCGGTAGCCAGCGATGATGCGCTCGATCGCCTCGCCCCGTATCGCAGTTCTCGACATTGGCAAGACCAATCTCAAACTGCTAGTGGCGAGCGAGGACGGCTGGCCGCTCGAAACACATGCGCTTCCAAATGTGCCGATGACTCAGGGCTCGTACCTCGCCTATGACCTTGCCGGGTTAGAAGAGTGGTTTCTCGATACCCTTGCCGTCGTGTCTCAACGCCATGCCATTGGAGCCGTGATCGTGGCTGCGCATGGATGCGGTGCGGTTCTCGTCGACGGTGATACGCCAGTGCTGCCGATGATGGACTATGATGCCGTCTCTCCACCGGCAATCGATGAAGCATATGCGCGAATCGCGCCCGGTTGCGATGAAGTGTTTTGCGGAATCGGAGGGGCGATGCGGCTAGGAAAACAGCTGCTGTGGCAGGAAAGCGCGTATCCCCTCGAATTCGCCCGCGCAAAAACCTATCTGACCACCGCGCAGTTTTTTGCCTTGCGGCTTGGCGGATGTGCGGCCAGTGAAATCTCACAGCTCGCGGCTCAGAGCCATATCTGGGACCTCATCCACCAGCAGCCTTCTTCTCTTATGCGCAAGCGCGGCTGGACACATCTGCTGCCCGAATGCGTACCCGCCGGCGAGGTGCTAGGGACAGTTTCGGAATCCGTAGCCAGGCGCTCCGGCCTGGCGCAATCGACCGAGATCCTCTGTGGCGTCCATGATTCCAACGCCAACCTGTTCCGCTACAAGGCCGCCGGCATGGCCGATGCCACGATCCTATCGACCGGTACCTGGATGATCGGCTTTCAGCGCGGCCTCCCCCTGGACAAACTCGATTGCACGCGCGCGATGGTTCTCAATATCGATGTCGATGGCGAGAATGCGCCTTCGACATTGATCGCGACCGGCCGCGAATACGACCTGATCCGCGGGAACAATTGTGCTTCCGATGCAGCCGTCCTTGCCGCATTGCCCACCCTGCTGTCGAGGGGAACCCTGGCGCTCCCCTCATTCGTCGGCGATGATGGACTGTTTCCGGGCGCGGCTCGCCGCGGACGGGTCATCGGACCGCCCCCCGAAACGCCTGCCGAATGGCAGGCATTAGCGGTGCTCTACGCAGCATTCAGCGCAAACCGCTGTCTTGATGCGCTCGAGAGCTCACAACGCATAGTCATCGATGGTGGCTTTGCCGCAAACCTGCCCTTCGCCCGTTGCCTTGCGACTTTGCGATCCTCGCAGAGCGTCTGGGTGAGTCGGTCTCCGGACGGAACGGCGCTTGGCGCTGCGCTGCTGTGGCGGCGGTTCTCGCGTACGCTGCCGGTTTCGAGCGTGATCCTTGAAGCCGTCACATCACTCAGCAACGATGGGTTCGAACCGCGCGACCTTTCCGCCGCCTACCAGTCCTGGATCGCTTTCTCGGAGCCGTCTTCATGACAGACCATAATCATGCCGATCTCCGCCAAGGCATTGTCGATACCTGCAGGGAGATGAATCGAAACGGCCTCAATCAGGGCACATCCGGCAATCTTTCGCACCGGATTCCAAACGGCATGCTGATCACGCCTACCAGTCTGCCCTATGATCGGATGCGGCCAGACGACATTGTCGCGATGGATTTTGCCGCGAACTACCAGGGCAACCATCGGCCTTCATCCGAATGGCGCTTTCATCGCGATATTCTGCGAGCACGCGAAGACGTCAACGTCGTGCTGCATACGCATTCCACCTTCAGCACGATTCTCGCCGTTCATGAGCGTCGCATTCCCTGCTTCCACTATATGGTTGCAGTTGCGGGTGGCAACGATGTGCACTGTACGCCATATGCTTGTTTCGGCACTCAGGCACTATCGGACTACGCCCTCAAGGCTCTCGAAGATCGCAACGCTTGCCTCCTTGGCCATCATGGCTTGATCGTAACGGCCCAAACGTTCGAAAAGGCGCTTTGGCTCGCCGTGGAGGTGGAGACGCTGGCGAAGATGTATGTCCATGCGTTGGCTATCGGCGAGCCGCCGCGCCTCAGCGACGCTGAAATGGCGCAGGTACATCAGCAGATGAAACGCATGGGATACGGCCAGGCGCCTGACCTTGACGATGTCGGCGATGTTCCGCGCGCCCTCCCTGAGTCGAAACGGACGGCACATTGATGGTGGATTTTCGCGGACAGCTGCCACCAAGTTCGCTCAGCACCGGCCACGCAGAACGAAGGCCGAGGCCGGATGTACGGGTTTGACCGTCACAGCCCTTGGGCAGAAGACGTGCGCGAACAATCAGGCTTGCCCGCTTCACCGCTCAAGAGATCAACGACTTAGCTTGTCGATCGGCTCCGCGCAATTGCGGCAGGATACGCCGCCCTCACCGGGAGAAGAACCTCGTCATCGACGCAGACCTGATCCCGGGCGCCGATGGCGCGTCGCCTTTTTCGCGCGTGCGGGGCAGACAAACAATCACCTGCATGGAGCGAAACTATCAAAGTTTAATGCGTTCTGTCGTTCTCATCGATCAAATTGGGGACGGGTTCTGAGTTATTAGGCGACCAATGCAGGCAGGATTTGCGTTCTCCAAGCTCGCCGACCGGTTGGCGAGCCTCACTCCCGTAACGGCTGACGATCTCCACCTGCTCGCGGACATGGCAAGCACAATCGCGCATCTCAGTTCGCGTCAGGCCGTTTTGCGGCATGGCGATGATACCACCCAGTGCTGCCTGCTGCTTCAGGGATATCTGTCCTGGCAGGATGCAGAGAGTGCGGACGGGCAGATCACGTCAATCCATGTTCCCGGGGACATCGCCGATCTACACACGCTTTATCGTCCTCGCGTTGACGGCAACCTGATCGCACTCGGCCCGGCCATCGTCGCTCTCGTGCCACACCGCTTCTTTCACGATTTGTCCGCGCGTTCGCCCGCGATGTCTCGCGCATTGCTGCTGATGCTGCTCACCAGCCACGCCATTCAGCGCAACTGGACGGTGAACCTGGGCAGCCGTGATGCATTGACGCGTGTTGCGCATCTGCTGTGCGAGATCACTACCCGCCTGCAAAGCGTCGGCTTGGCGAGAGATCTCAGGTTGCCATCACCCTTTACCCAATCGGACCTTGCGGCAGCGTGCAGCATTTCCCCAGTGCACGCCAACCGCACAATTCAGGAACTGCGACGATGCAACCTCCTGCAATGGCAGGGTAAGACGGTAACGATCACGGACTGGCCGGGACTCGTGCGGCTCGCAAGATTCGATCCGACTTATCTGGGGATTCCGTCCAGCCGCGACGATGCGTCGTCCTCGCGTCTCAGGCCACTTACGGCGGACCTTGCGCTCGCTTGAGCCCGTTTCGGACGACACCTTGACGGATTGCGGAGCGTGCAATCAGGGCCTGCCGCGCTTCTCCAATGACATCATCCCAATTATCTGGCGTCCTCTGATGAAACAGCCGCAGGCTCGGATACCAAAGGGAGTGGGACTCGGATGACGGCCAGCGCCAGTCGCAATCCGCATGCAACAAGACCCACGCATCACAGCCGAGTGCTCCCGCGAGATGGGCCACCATGGTATCGACGCAAATGAGCAGATCGAGCCGCTGGAGGAGATGACCGAGAACCGTAATGTCAGGCGTGCTGACGTCCCTCGCGCCGATCTCGGCCAGTTCGCGCGCTCGGGCCCCGCGTTGCAGCGAGCAGAGCGTCACGCCGGGAACGTCAAGTTGCCCCAACAGGGACGGCGGGATGGTCCTTCGTTTGTCCCAGTTGCCGACTTCCCAAACCAGACCGACGGCAAGCCTTCGCAGTCCAAGACCTGGAACTTCAAGACCTGGAACTTCAAGACCTGGAACTTCAAGACCTGGAACTTCAAGACCTCGAAGTTCAAGACCTCGCACTTGCGCAAGTGCTGGCGCGACCGCCGGCGGCAGCGATACGTAAGGTGCCCGCATCTCGACGTGCTCCCGCCCCGCCCTTATGGCATGCGGCACCTCCATGATTTCGACATCGACTTCGAAGTCGACCTCAGGCGTACCATCATGGAGCGCAAAGGCCCGATCGACGCCAGCCGTTCGCTCGACCAGCGGCAGAAGCTCGCCCTGGCACCAGACCGTGACCCGGCGCGCGACGTCACGAAGCGGCCGCATGAAGCGCAGGAACTGGATGGTGTCGCCGAGCCCGTGGTAGCAGCGGACCAGCACATCCTTGCCCGTCAGCTCCTCGCCGCGCCAGATACGCTGCAGGTGACGAGGCCCGGTGTGCTTGGGTGGATACGCAAGCATCGCCAGATCGCGGTCGCTGATCGCCCAGGCACGTTCGAAGTCGCCTGCCCGCATCGCTTCCGTCCAACTAACCGACACTCGCGGTGATCCGATCAACGCCGCACGAATTTGTGAAAACGGCTCATCTTGCCATCCTTGGTGCGGTCCTGGTGAAGGAACGCGATGCCGGTCTCGTCGAACTTCGCGAAGAATTCGTCCCAGCTGATCCGGTCGAGACCTTCGTCGAGCGGATCGAAATCGATGCGCAGGATACCGGCGTGTCCGTCCTCCTCGGTAGCCTTGACCGTCGCGGGCTTTCCGCCGCGTTCCTCCGCCCATTTCCTGATCACGTCATGGCTGGTGGTCTGCTGGGCTTCGCTGGTTTGTGATTTGGTTGACATGTCACACCTCGACTGCTGACAAAGAGCGAGCGACGAATAGGTCGTCGCGTCAGACTGTTCGCCGTGAACGCCGGACGGAAGGATTTGTTCTTTCGTGGTGTCGGGCTCTCTCAGAGCATCATCTTCTTCATCTTCATCATGGAAGCTTTTAGTTCCCGCCAAACTGCTCGGGATTCTATCCCAGGTTAAGGGCGCGAAATTTTTTTGGCCGGAATCTGACGTAGTGCCGTGAGTTCAGGAACGAACATACGTTCCTCACGTTCGCCGACGTACTTACGTCAACACTGCAAGTCTTCAACACTGCAAGTCTTTAACACAGTACGTCTTCAACACTGCATGCCTTAACGCTGCACGTCTTCCGGAGGGCCTAGATCCATGCATTCTCGTCTTCAGGACAGGCGGCGCGTGCGCGTCGGCATCGTCGGTGTCGGCAATTGTGCGAGCTCCTTCGTTCAGGGGCTCTCCTATTACCGGGACGCCAAATCGAATGAGCCGGTGCCTGGGCTGATGAACGCCGATCTCGGCGGCTACCACATCAGCGACATTCAGGTCGCGTCGGCCTTCGACGTCCATGCCGGCAAGGTCGGACGCGACGTGGCCGAGGCAATCTTCGCAGCGCCGAATAACACGCACCGCTTCTCCGACGTCGCGCCCACCGGCGTCATGGTCCAACGTGGCCCTGTCATGGACGGCGTCGGCCAATATCTCAAGGACGACGTTCCGATTGCGGATGTTCCGGAAGCCGACGTCTCCGAGGTGCTCGCGACGTCGCGCACGGACGTGCTTGTGTCCTATCTTCCCGTCGGTTCGCAGCGCGCGAGCGAATTTTACGCCGCGCGCGCGATCGAGGCCGGCTGCGGCTACGTCAATTGCATCCCGGTCTTCATTGCCTCGAATCCCGACTGGCGGCGGCGATTCGAGGATGCAGGCCTGCCGATCGTCGGCGACGACATCAAGAGCCAGGTCGGCGCCACCATTCTGCACCGTGTGCTCGCCAATCTCTTCCGCGAACGCGGCGTGCGGCTGGACAGAACCTACCAGCTCAACGTCGGCGGCAACACAGATTTCAAGAACATGCTCGAGCGCGAGCGGCTGACGTCAAAGAAGATCTCCAAAACCCAGGCCGTGACCAGCCAGTTCGACGTGCCCATGGATGCCGACAATATCCATGTCGGCCCGAGCGACCATGTGCCGTGGCTGACCGACCGCAAGCTGGCCTTCATCCGCCTGGAGGGCACGACGTTCGGCGGTGTTCCCTTGAGCGCGGAGGTCAAGCTCGAAGTCTGGGACTCCCCGAACTCGGCGGGCGTCGTGATCGACGCGGTCCGCTGCGCCAAGCTCGCCATGGACCGCGGGCAGGCCGGCGCGCTGACGGGCCCCTCGAGCTATTTCATGAAGTCGCCGCCTCAGCAGTTCACGGACGAGGAGGCCGGACGGCGAACGCGCGCTTTCATCGACGACAAGGCATACGCCTGATGGCGGAGATCATTCATCTGATCCGCCATGGGCATCATGCCCTGCTCGGCCGCACGCTCTGTGGCCGGATGAAGGGCGTAGAGCTCGATGATCTCGGCTGCGAAGAAATCGCGCGATGCGCCGATACCTTCACGCCGCCGCCGAGCATGGTCCAGTCGAGCCCGCAGCGGCGCTGCATGCAGTCGGCCTGCATCCTGGCGGCGCGCTTCGGCTTGCCAGTCGAGATCGTGCCGGCACTCGACGAGCTCGACTACGGCGAATGGACCGGACTGTCATTCGAGGCGCTCGCCGGGGACCCTCGATGGTCGCGCTGGAACGAACAACGCGGAACGAACCGCCCGCCAGGCGGCGAAAGCATGCGGTCGCTCCAGAAGCGCGTCGTCGCCCATCTGGAACAGGTGCGCAATGATCATGGCAGCGGCACCGTCGTCGTCGCCGTCAGCCATGCCGAACCGATCCGCGCGGCGCTGCTGCACTATTCCCGGAAACAGATCGACGACTTCCTCTCGATCGAGATCGACCCCGGCAGCGTCAGCACCCTCAGCGTGGACAATCGCGGACTCAAGATCACCGGGATCAATCAACGGGTGCCAGCGTGAAGATCGTCATTTTCGGCCTGACAATTTCCTCGTCGTGGGGCAACGGTCACGCCACCTTGTGGCGAGGGCTTTGCAAGCATCTCGCGCGAGCCGGCCACAGCGTCGTCTTTTTCGAGCGCGACGTGCCCTACTACGCCGGCGCGCGGGATTTGCACGAACTGCCCGGTGGGCAATTGCGACTGTTTTCGAACTGGGACGATGTGCTTCCTTTGGCGCGCAGCGACATTCGTGATGCCGATGTCGCGATCGTGACCTCCTATTGTCCCGACGCGATCACCGCGACGGAGCTCGTCCTGTCCGAGGGTCGGGCGGTGCCCGTGTTCTACGATCTCGATACGCCGGTCACCCTGGCGAAGCTGATGGCTGGCGAGACCGTTCCCTACATCGGGCCGCGCGGCCTGCGGGATTTCGCCCTGGTCCTGAGCTTCACCGGCGGTCCACGCATCTGCAACGAATTTCGCGACAGGCTTGGCGCTGACAATGTCCGTCCGCTTTACGGCCATGTCGATACGGACATTCATCGGCCGGTGCCGTCGCAGCCGCATTACCGTGCGGATCTGTCTTATCTCGGCACATATTCGCAGGATCGCCAGCGCGCGCTCGAGGCCCTCTTCGTCGAACCCGCACGTAGCAGGCAGGATCGGCGCTTCCTGATCGGGGGTGCACAATACCCGGAAGATTTTCCCTGGTCGCCAAACATTTACTTCGTGCAGCACTTGCCGCCGTCTGAGCACGCGTCGTTCTTTGCGTCGTCCCGGCTGACACTCAACGTCACGCGCCAGGCCATGGCGGAGATGGGCTGGTGCCCCTCCGGCCGCCTGTTCGAAGCCGCTGCCTGCAAGACCCCGCTGCTCAGCGACGACTGGCCGGGACTCGATGAATTCTTTGTACCCGGGCAGGAGATCCTGATCGCACGCGATGCGAAGGACACGCTCGCCGCGTTGACGATGACCGACGCCGAGCTTCAGCACATCGCCGGGCGCGCATATGAACGGACCATGGATCAGCACACATCCGACAAGCGCGCAGCCGAACTGATTTGGCTGTTCGAGCAGACGGCATCCCTTGGCGCGCGCCGACAGCAACCCGAGGAGGCCTGATCATGTGGGGCATCGTTCCGGCCGCGGGCCGCGGCAGCCGCATCCAGCCGCTTGCCTTCTCCAAGGAGTTGCTTCCGGTCGGAAGCCAACGGGACGACGGCATCGACCGTCCGTGCGCGGTCTCCGAATATCTGCTGGAGCGGCTGATCCTTGGGGGCGCCGACAAGATCTGCTTCGTGATCTCCCCCGGAAAATCGGACATCCTCGAATATTTCGGCGATCATTACGGCAGCGCCCAGCTCGCCTATGTCGTGCAGCCCGATGCGTCGGGGCTGTGCGATGCCGTGTTCAGGGCGGGCACGGTGGTTGGCCACGACGAAGACATCCTGGTCGGACTTCCGGATACCGTCTGGTTCCCAAAGGCGGCCCTGCAGGCATTGCCGGCCGCTGACCTGTCGTTTCTGCTATTTCCAGTCGAACACCCCGAGTTCTTCGATGCCGTCGTGCTCGACGGCGATCGCGTCACGGAAATCCAGGTCAAGCAGCCGGATGCGGCGTCGAAATGGATATGGGGTGCCTTCAAGATGTCCGGCAACGGATTTCGCGAACTCCAGTCGTTGTGGACAAAGCGCGAGCGCCGGGATGAATATTTCGGGACGCTCGTCAATGCCTACATCGCGGCCGGCGGCCAGGGTCTCGGCGTCAAGGCTGGCGAATCCTATGTCGACGTCGGCACCATCGACGGCTACCGGACAGCAATGGCGTTGCTCGCGGAAAGCTCTCCCGGGAACGGACGCTCTCGACTACTGGCCGGCGGTTCGCCGGAGGCAGCCCGCCCGGCCCCCGCAATGAACAATGGAGTGACCGCATGAGCAGTGGCGCCCTCTCCCGCGAGGAAATCCGCCAGCGCGTCGATGCGCTCGGGCCATGGTTTCACAATCTGGACCTCAACGGCGTGCCGACAGCGCCTTCACACTTTCTCGGCGACTATCCCAACGTGAAATGGCGCCGCTTTTCCGGGATCATTCCGGACCGCCTCGAAGGCAAGACCGTGCTCGACATCGGCTGCAATGCCGGTTTCTACGCTATGGAGATGAAGCGGCGCGGCGCCGAGCGCGTCCTCGGCCTGGACACCGACGACGAATATCTCGCGCAAGCCCGCTTCGCGGCTGAGGTGAACGGGCTCAGGATCGAATTCCGCAAGATGTCAGCCTATGATGTCGGACAGCTGCGCGAAAAATTCGATCTCGTGATCTTCATGGGCGTCCTCTACCACCTGCGGCACCCTCTGCTGGCGCTCGACCTGATCCACGAGCACGTGGCCGGCGATCTCCTGCTGTTCCAGTCGATGCAGCGCGGCGACAGCCGCGTGGATTCCCTCGACAAGAACTACGACTTCTGGACCACCGATCAGTTCGATTCCCCGGGCTATCCAAAGCTGCACTTCATCGAGAACAAATATGCCGACGACCCCACCAATTGGTGGGTGCCGAACCGCGCCTGCGCCGAAGCCATGCTGCGCAGCGCCGGCTTTGCGATCGCGGCGCATCCGGAAGAGGAAGTCTATCTCTGCAAGCGGGTGACAAGGCCGCAGGCGGAAGGTCCGGTTTATCCGTCGCGGGAGACCGGCCGATGATCGAAGCCGCCAAGATCTGGAACGAGCCCAACAACAAATCGCACTGGGACATCCTGATCGATCCGGATTGGACCATGTTCGCCAGCCTGGCGCTGGCTGCCGGAAAGGCGATCCGCAGCGCGCATCCCACACTCCCGCGTGTGCTTGGCGGCATGTCGCCGATCGATCCGTCCTTCATGCGCAACATGCAGGCGCGCGGCGTGCTCGATCATGTCGATGCCGTGGCCGTGCACGGCTTTCCGCTGGACTGGAACCTGTGGCAGATCGCGGAATGGCCCGCCAAGATCGAGGAGATCAAGGCGGTCACCTCGCTACCGGTCTGGGTGACGGAGGTGGGAGTCTCGTCCTTCGGTGCCGAGGAGGTGCAGGCCTGGGGACTGACGCGGACCGCTGAGCTATTGACTGGCCGGGCGCCGCGGATTCACTGGTACAGCCTGTACGATCTGCCTTCGAGCTGGGAGGCGACCACGCGGCACAAGGAAGCTGAAGGCTCCTCCTACTACCGGCATTTCCACATGGGGCTGCTGCGCGAGGACGGCACGCCGAAAGCTGCCGCGGACTTGTTCGGCCAATATGCACCTGCGATGGGCCTGTGCCAGTGGTTTCACTTCGAGGACCACCGCCTCGATGACGCCGTGCGCTGGATGCGCCGACTCGGCGTGCAGCATCTCAGGACCGGCCTGTCCTGGGCTGACAGCTTCCGTCCCAATGCGCTCGCCTGGTTCGATCGGCAGATGGACGCGCTGGCCGAGTTTCAGGTCACGGTGACCTTCTGCTTCACCCCGGAACATCGGGGTATCGAGCCTCATCACACCAGCCCGCCGCTCGACGTCAACGAGTTCGCGGATTTCTGCGCACAGATGGTCGAACGCTATTGCGCGAAAACCGGGCTCGCGCCGTCCGCAGCGTCTTCGCGCGCGGCCATCTCGGAGCCGACATGCGTGCCCTGATCCTGGTGATGGACTCCGTCGGCATCGGCGCCGCGCCCGATGCCATCAATTACGGCGACGAGGGTGCTGATACCGTCGGCCACATTGCTGACATGTGCATGGCCGGCAATGCCGACGGACCACGCCGGGAGGGGCCGCTTCGGCTTCCCAATCTGGTCGCGCTCGGCCTTGGCCAGGCTTGCCGTCTCGCCACCGGGCGCGTACCGCCGGGGCTCGATGGCCGTCCTGAGCATGCGCGATTTGGCTGCGCGAGCGAGATCTCCAAAGGCAAGGACACGCCATCCGGCCATTGGGAGATCGCCGGCGTGCCGGTGCCGTTCGACTGGGGCTATTTTCCAAGAACCAAGCCGTGCTTCCCGCGCGACCTGATGGAGCGCCTGTGCAAACAGGCTCGATTGCCCGGCATCCTCGGGAACTGTCACGCGTCCGGCACCGAGATCATCGCCGAATTCGGCGAGCGTCACATCAGAACGGGCGAACCGATCTGCTATACATCGGCCGACAGCGTGTTTCAGATCGCAGCGCACGAGGAGACGTTCGGACTCGAACGCCTCTATGAGGTCTGCCGCATTGCGCGCCGACTGATCGATCCCCTCAACATCGGGCGCGTCATCGCACGTCCCTTCATCGGCACGTCGGCAGGTGACTTCAAGCGAACAGCGCACAGGAAGGACTTTTCCGTTCCGCCGCCGGAGCGGACGATCCTCGATCTCGCCGAAAGCGCAGGCCGTGACATCGTCACGATCGGCAAGATCGACGACATCTTCGCCCATCGCGGCACCGGGAGGAACCTGCGCGGCGACGGCAACCAAGCGCTGTTCGATGCCACGCTCGATGGGCTGGCCTCTCTTGCAGAGGGCGGGATCTTGTTCGCAAATTTTATCGATTTCGATACGCTGTACGGCCATCGCCGAGATGTCGGGGGCTATGCAGCGGCACTCGAAACCTTCGATGCACGCGTTCCGGATCTGCTGAACCGCCTGCGCGACGACGATTTCCTGATCATCACGGCCGATCATGGTTGCGACCCAACCTGGAGCGGTACCGATCATACGCGGGAACAAGTGCCGATTTTGGCGTGGAGCACGCGGTCAACTTCTCCGATCGGCAAGCGCGACGGATTTGCGGACATCGGCGCGACGGTCGCGAGCCATCTCGAACTGCAGGCGCCGGGTCACGGCGTGCATTTCTAGTCCGCTGCACCGGACAGATTCACCTGGGTTATTGATCCAGGTTAGAGAAATATTCGTTTGTAGGTTTCGCAGGAACGAACATTCCTTGCATCGCTTCTAATTCCAAATGTGACTGGCGCGCCGGTCGCCCGACCAGAACAGCAGCGCGCTTTCATTCTCATCACGGATTGATCCCGCAGGATCGATCTCACGGCGGCACGGAGCGGTGAATGACGCGAGTATTGATCACTGGAGGTGCGGGATTCATCGGGTCGCATGCGGCCGACGCGCTGCTGGCGGCCGGCTATGAAGTCCGCCTGCTCGACAATCTCTCGCCGCAGGTCCACGGAGGCAACCGCCAGCGTCCCGCCTATCTTGCCAAAGACGCGGAGCTCGTCGTCGGTGACGTCACCGACGCTCTCGCGGTCGATCATGCGTTGCGCGGCACCGACATGGTGCTGCATCTCGCATCAGCGGTCGGCGTCGGCCAGAGCATGTACGACATCGAACCCTACGTCAGAACTAACGAGCTCGGTACCGCCGTGCTGTTGCAGACGCTATCCAAGCGCCCGGTCTCGCGGCTCGTGGTGGCCTCGTCCATGAGCATCTACGGCGAGGGCCTTTACCGAAGCGCCGATCAGAGCGTGGTCGCCTGCGAGGAGCGGGCGGTCGAGCAGCTTCGCCGCGGCGATTGGGAGCTGCGCGATGCGGCCGGCCACCCGCTCGACCCCGTTCCTACGCCGGAGACAAAGCAGCCTTCGCTGAGCTCGATCTATGCGCTCAACAAATATGCGCAGGAGCGCATGTGCCTGATCACGGGCAAGGCTTATGGCATCCCGACCGTGGCGCTACGCTTCTTCAATGCGTTCGGGCCTCGTCAGGCCCTGTCCAATCCGTATACCGGCGTGCTGGCCATCTTTGCCGCCCGGCTGCTCAACTGCCGCCCTCCCCTCGTCTTCGAGGACGGCCGGCAGCGCCGCGATTTCGTCCATGTCCATGACGTTGCCCGCGCCTGCCGGTTGGCGCTGGAGGCGGAGCACGCGCAGGACGTCTTCAACGTCGGCTCGGGCCAGAGTCGCACCATTCTGTCGGTCGCGGAGGATCTGGCCGAAGTCATGGGGCGCCGCGACATTGCGCCCGAGCTGACGCGGAAATATCGCGCCGGGGATATCCGGCACTGCTTCGCCGACATGGGAAAATCCCGCGACGTGCTCGGCTTCGAGCCTCGCGTCGTATTCAGGGCCGGGCTCGAAGAGCTGGCGGAATATCTCGCCGACCAGATCGCTGACGATCAGGCCGAGCGAGCCACCAAGGAGCTGCAGCAACGAGGATTGGTCGCGTGATGAGTGAACGAGACAACAGACCCGTCCTGATCACCGGCGGCTGCGGGTTTATCGGTTGCAACCTCGCCGATCGCCTCGCGGAGCGTGGCGAGCCGGTGCTGATCCTGGACAACCTCGCCCGCGCCGGCGTGCGGGAGAATGCGCAATGGCTGAAGTCCCGGCATGGCGACCGGGTCACAATCACCGTCGCCGACATTCGCGAGCCGATCCCGGTGATCGACGCGGTACGCGAAGCCCGCGCCGTGCTGCACTTGGCCGCCCAGGTCGCCGTCACCGACAGCGTGAGCGATCCGGCCGCCGATTTCGAGATCAACGCGCGTGGCACATTGAACGTGCTCGAAGCCGTGCGGCTCCACAACAACGCCGCGCCAATCGTGTTCGCCTCGACCAACAAGGTCTACGGACGCCTGATCGACGATGGCGACATCGCGCTCACCGGTCGCCGCTACACGCCGACAAGCGGCCTGCTGGCCGCCGGCATCTCGGAAAATGCGCCGCTCGACTTCTACAGCCCCTATGGATGCTCCAAGGGAACGGCGGATCAATACGTTCACGACTATGCGCGGGTCTACGGCCTCCAGACCGTGGTGATGCGGATGAGCTGCATCTATGGGCCCCGTCAATTCGGCACCGAGGATCAGGGCTGGATCGCGCATTTCCTGCTGAGCGCCATCCGCAGCAAGGAGCTGACGATCTATGGCGACGGCCATCAGGTCCGCGATGCGCTTCACGTCTCCGACGCGGCCTCGGCCTGGCTCGCCGTGCTCGATGGCATCGCGCTCGCCCGTGGACGCGTCTTCAATCTCGGCGGCGGTCCGGCCAACGCAATCAGTCTGCTGGAATTGATCGACCGCATCACCGATCTGACCGGCCGCAAGGTGGCCTATCGCTTTGCTGATTGGAGGCCGGGGGATCAGCCCTGGTACGTCACCGACACGCGCGCACTCTCCAGCGCGCTTGGCTGGGCGCCTCAGGTTTCGTTCGCAGACGGCCTCCGATCCCTTCACACCTGGCTGGACGGCCGGTTCGGATCGTCACAAGGCAACCGCGAGGCGCTGGCATGACGCGTGTTGCCCTCATCAATCCAAACTGGGATTTTGGCGGCAGCATCTATTTCGGCTGCCGATCCCCTCACCTTCCGCTCGAACTCGGGATCTCCGAGCATTACCTGAAGGCGGCCGGGCACAAGACGCTGCTGCTCGACGCCCACATGTTCGATCTTTCCCTCGCCGATATCGAAGCCGAGCTGCGCGCGTTCGGCCCCGACCAGATCGTCATCACCACGGCACCGACGTATCTGTTCTGGCGCTGTGCCCCTCCCGAGCTCCGCGTTCCGCAGGAGCTCGCGATGGCGGTGCGCGATTTGGCTCCGATCCTCGTCGCGGTGGGCCCGCATGGCTCGACTGTGCCAAGGACCGCGCTTCGAAAGCTCGGCACCGACATCGTCGTGATGGGCGAGTGCGAGGCGTCCTTGCTGCGTCTCGCCAATGGCGAGCGGGACTTTCCGGGCCTGTGCTTCGCCGATGGCGCATCGCTACGCGTCAATGAGGGGCCGCAGGCGGTCGCGTTCAAGGATCAGCCGCCGCTTGACTGGCCGGAGGAGATGATCCGGCGGCACCATCATCACCATCATCGCTTCGAAGCCGAGCCGCAGGCGCCAGGCGCCGAAGTCGAATCATCCAGGGGATGTCCGTACAACTGCACGTTCTGCGCCAAGGAGAACTTCCGCAACGCCTACCGCAAGCGGCCTCCCTCCATCGTTCTCGAAGAGATCGACGGCCTGCGTCATCAGGGCATCGAGTATGTCTATTTCATCGACGAGATTTTCCTACCGAACGCGGAACTGCTGGAAGGGCTGACGACACGCGGGCTGAAGTTCGGGGTACAGACCCGCATCGACCTCTGGAGGCCGGATATGCTGGCGCTGCTCGGCCGCGCCGGCTGCGTCTCGATTGAAGCCGGCATCGAGAGCCTGACCGTCGAGGGCCGCGCCGCGCTCGCCAAGAACTGCAAGATGACGACCGACCAGCTGGCCGAACGCCTGGTCGAAGCGCGCCGTCACGTTCCTTTCGTGCAGGCCAATTTGATCGAAGTCCCCGAGGACGATGACCCCATCGTGCAGCGCTGGCGCCGCACCATGCAGGATGCCGGCATCTGGGCCAACGATCCGGTCCCGCTGTATCCCTATCCGGGCTCGCCGGATTATCGGAAGCTGTGGGGCGAGCCCGACGATTTCGCCTGGGAGCGCGCACACCGGCATTATCTTGCGATGTTCGACCAGTTCAGCGACGTGCAGAACGATCGCCCGGTCCCGCTCGAGACTCTCGAACTGCAGGTGGCATCATGAGCCGCAGCTCGCAGCTCAGGATCCTGATGACGACCGATACCGTCGGGGGCGTCTGGACCTACTCGTCCTCTCTTGCTTCGTCCCTTGCTGCAAAGGGCGCCGACGTCACCCTGGTGACGATGGGCCCCCGCGCGCAGGCCGGCCAGCTTGAGATGCTCCGTGGCTCGCGGGTCCGCCTGATCGAAACGGACCTAGCGCTCGAATGGCAGGATCCGGAAGGACAAGATCTGGCCCAGGCCAGGCGCGTGCTTGCGAAGCTCGAAGCCGGAATCCGGCCTGACGTCGTTCACTTCAATAGTTTTCGCGAGGCGACCTTCGCCTGGCGCGCTCCTGTGGTGGTCGTCGCGCATTCCTGCGTCAACTCCTGGGGGCTCGCCTGCCGCGATACGGGCTGGCTCGGCGAACCGAAGTGGCGCCGCTACACCGAACGGGTGACGGCCGCACTCGACACGGCACAAGCCTGGGTTTGTCCCAGCCAGTCCTTCCACGATGACGTTGCGGAAATCTATCGGCCTCGCTCGCGCGGCAACGTGATCTGGAATGGAATTTCCCCTCAGGATCCCGCGGGACGGAAGCAAGACATGATCTTTGCGGCGGGCCGGCTCTGGGACCGCGCCAAGAACATCGAAGTCCTGGCGGCTGCAGCGCCTGGGCTGGACTGGCCCGTTCAGGTCGCCGGGCCGGCGGACGAGTGCCCTTCGGCTTCCGTCACCTGGCTCGGGCAGTTGTCTCACGAAGCCATGCGCGCGTACTTGCAGCACGCCGCCATCTTCGCCAGCCCTGCGCTCTATGAGCCGTTCGGCCTCTCCGTTCTGGAAGCCGCTGCGGCGGGATGCGCTCTCATCCTGTCCGACATTCCCACTTTCAGGGAATTGTGGAGCGAGGCCGCGCTGTTCGTCGATCCCACCGACAGCAAGGCGCTGCATCGAGCACTCGCAGGTCTGTGCACCGACGATCGCGAGCGGGTGCGGCTGCAACGTGCCGCCTTTGAGCATTCCCTGACCTACTCGCTGACCCGGACCACGAGCGCCTATCTCAGCCTCTACCAGGAGCTGCTTGCCGTCCATCACGCGCCCGCCCCCATGGAGGTACGCGCATGAAATGCGTTCTGTTCTACCACGCGTTCACCTCCTGCTGGAACAACGGCAATGCCCATTTCCTGCGTGGTTATGCCCGCGAACTTCACGCGCTCGGCCATGAGGTCGTCGTGTTCGAGCCGATCGACGGCTGGAGCCGATTGAATGCGATCCGCGAGGGTGGCAGTCAAACGATGGAGGATATTCCAACGCTATTTCCCGGCATCGGCCTCCGCCGCTACGATGCCTCCCTTAATCTCGATGAAGCCTTGCACGGCGCCGATCTCGTCGTCGTCCACGAATGGAATTCGCCTGATCTAATCGCAGACATCGGATCGAGACGGGCTCACGGCGCTCCGTTCACGCTGCTGTTCCACGACACCCATCATCGCGCCGTTAGCGCACCGGACGAACTTGCGCAGTTCGACCTCGACGGCTTCGACGGTGTGCTCGCCTTCGGCGAGGTCCTTCGTCAAATCTATCTGAAGCTCGGCTGGGCCGACCGGGCCTTCACCTGGCACGAGGCGGCCGACATCGCCCTGTACCATCCGCTGCCGCATGTCGAGCGCACCGACGATGTCGTCTGGATCGGAAATTGGGGCGACGGCGAACGCAGCACCGAGCTCAACGAATTTCTGGTCGAACCCGTGGCCGAGCTGAAGCTGCGCGCGGGGGTCTATGGCGTCCGCTATTCGGACGGGGCGCTCGACACCATTCAGGCGGCAGGCATTCGGTATGGCGGCTGGCTGCCCGCACACTGGGCTCCCATCGCTTTCGCCGGCGCACGCGCGACTGTCCACGTTCCCCGCGGCCCCTATGTCCGCTTGCTTCCGGGCATTCCAACCATTCGCGTCTTCGAGGCGATGGCCTGCGGCATTCCACTGGTCTCGGCCCCCTGGTCGGATGCGGAAGGCCTGTTCCCGGAAGGTGCCTATCTCGGCGCCTCCGACGGCACCGAAATGAAGCGGGCGCTTCGTGCGCTGCTCGATGACCGGGAGTTATGGTCCTCCACCGTGGAGACCGGACTCCGGACAATCAAGGAACGTCACACCTGCCGTCACCGGGCGGAGCAGCTTGTCGGCATCGTGCAGGACCTCCGGGCCACAGGCCACTCCAAAAAGCCCCTGCGATACATCGGAGCCTCCGCATGAAGATCTGCTTCTTCGGGTCCAGCCTCGTCTCATCCTACTGGAACGGTGCTGCCACCTATTACCGCGGCATGCTGAAGGAGATTGTGGCCCTCGGCCACGACGTCACATTCTTCGAGCCCGATGCCTTCGAGCGCCAGGCCCATCGCGACATCGACGATCCGGACTGGGCGAAGGTGGTGGTCTACGCCGCGACGCCCGACGGCTGGCGAAGCTCGCTTGAGGAAGCGGCCCGCTCGGCCGACATGCTGGTCAAGGCCAGCGGCGTCGGCGTCTTCGATCGGGAGCTGGAGAACGCGGTCGCCGAAATTCCGTCGAATGCGATGCGCATCTACTGGGACGTCGATGCCCCCGCGACGCTGGAGTCGGTGGCGGACAATCCAGACCATCATCTGCGCCATGCGATCCGGTCCTACGACATGGTTTTGACCTATGGCGGCGGCGATGCTGTCGTATCCGCTTATCGCGGCATCGGCGCGCGAGACTGCGTGCCGATCTACAATGCGCTCGACCCCGCCACGCACTTTCCGGCGCCGCCCAATGCGCACTTCACCTGCGATCTGAGCTTGCTGGCAAACCGCCTCCCTGATCGCGAGCAGCGCGTCGAGCGGTTCTTTATCGATGTCGCCTGCCGATTGCCGGACAAGACGTTCGTGCTCGGTGGATCGGGGTGGGACTCGAAAGACACGCCAGCCAATCTGCACAAGGTCGGGCATGTCGGGACCGGCGACCACAACGCGTTTTTCGGCTCCGCTCTGGCTACGCTGAACGTCAATCGCGATAGCATGGCCCGCTACGGCTTCTCGCCGCCAACGCGCGTGTTCGAAGCCATCGGTGCCGGAGCCTGCCTGATCACCGACCAGTGGGACGGCATCGATCATTTTCTCGAACCAGATCGCGAGGTGCTGGTGGCCGCGAGCGGGGCCGAGGTCGCAGAGCATCTTGCCGCACTGCACCTCGACCGGGCTCAGGCGATCGCAGCGCGCGCTCGTGCGCGCATTCTGAGCCATCACACCTACGGGCAGCGCGCGCGCCAGTTCAACGATCTCTTTGCCGCAAGCAGTTCGCGAATCGAGGCAGCAGAATGAACCTCACCATCGTCGTCGTCGGTCTTTCGGTTACTTCGTCCTGGGGCAACGGTCATGCCACGACCTACCGCGCCCTTATCGAAGCCCTCGCACGACGAGGTCACCACGTCACGTTTCTGGAACGCGACGTCCCCTGGTATCGCGAGCATCGTGATCTTGCCAAGCCTTCCGCTTGGACCGTCGAGCTTTATCAATCCTTGAAGGACATCCCGCAGCGTTTCGGCAAGATAATCCGCGATGCCGATCTGGTGGTCATTGGCTCCTACGTGCCCGACGGCATCGCGATCTCCGAATGGATCACGACCCACGCCCGGGGGATTACCGCCTTCTACGACATCGACACGCCGGTCACGCTTGCCAAGCTCGAGCAGGGCCTGGACTATCTTTCCGCGGCGATGATCCCGCGCTTCGACCTTTATTTGTCCTTTGCCGGCGGCCCGGTGCCCGGCATGATTGAGGAGAACTATGGCAGTCCGCTGGCGCGGGTGCTGTATTGCAGTGCCGACACCGACATCTACGCGCCACAACGCGTGGAGAAGAAGTGGGCATTAGGCTATCTCGGAACCTATAGCGAGGACCGGCAACCGGTTCTGGAGCAGTTGCTGCTCGCCCCCGCTCGCACTCTGTCACGCGAGCAATTCGTCGTCGCCGGCGCGCAATATCCCGATGAGGTGGTCTGGCCCGCCAATGTCGCCCGGATCGAGCACCTCACGCCGAGACATCATCCGGGCTTTTACGCAGAGCAACGCTTTACGCTAAACGCCACCCGCGCCGACATGCGCGCGCTCGGCTTCTCGCCCAGCGTTCGTCTGTTCGAAGCGGCCGCGTGCGGCACGCCCGTCATCTCGGACCGGTGGCCTGGAATCGAGACCGTCTTCGAGCCTTTCCGGGAAATCCTGCTCGCATCGACCCCCCGCGACGTCGTGGAGATCCTGCGCGACATGCCCGAGGAGCAAAGGCGCACGATCGCGGAAAACGCACGGCGGCGCGTTCTGGCCGACCACACCTCCGACCATCGCGCCCGGCAAGTGGAGACCTACTATGCCGAGGCATCGGTCCGTCGCCGTCGGAAAGCCCCGCAACTTCCCGCCTCGCGTCCCATGCAGGTCGCTCAAATCTGAAAGGCACCACCATGACACTTCAGACCCGCATCAACGCGTCCCGCCGCTCCCCCACCGTTCTGGTGGCCGGCGGCGCCGGCTTCATCGGATCCCACCTCTGCGACTCGCTTCTGCAGCGCGGCCACACCGTGATCTGCCTCGACAACCTGTTTACGGGAAGGATCGACAACATCCGGCCGCTGCTCAATCATCCGAATTTTCGCTTCATCGAACATGACGTGCGCGATCCCGTCGAGATCGAGGGCGACATCGACCGGATCTACAGCCTCGCCTGCCCGGCGTCGCCCCGTCACTATCAGAAGGATCCGGTCGGCACGATGAAGACGTGCGTGCTCGGCACCATCAACATGCTGGAGCTCGCGCAGCGGAAAGGCGCGCGGGTGCTGCAGGCATCAACCAGCGAGGTCTACGGCGATCCGGAGGTCCATCCCCAGCCGGAAACCTATCTCGGCAACGTCAATCCGATCGGGCCCCGGGCCTGCTACGACGAGGGCAAGCGGGCCGCGGAAACGCTGATGTTCGATTATCATCGCATGTACGGGGTCGAAATCAAGGTCGCGCGCATCTTCAACACGTACGGACCCCGGATGCTGGAGAATGACGGACGCGTGGTCTCCAACTTCATCGTGCAGGCACTTCGCGGAGAGCCGATCACGATCTATGGAGGTGGTACGCAGACCAGGAGCTTCTGCTTCGTCGACGATCTCGTGCACGGCCTCCAGCTCCTCATGGAGTCCGTGCAATCTGGGCAATCCCCACGAGGTCACCATCGAGGCCATTGCGCGCGACGTGCTGGCGTACACGGAATCAATTTCCCCGCTCCGGTTCGAGGAGTTGCCTAAGGACGATCCAAAGCGCCGCAAACCGGTGATCGACACAGCCGTTCGAGCGCTGGGATGGCGCCCGCGCGTGGCGCTCAAAGACGGTCTCAAGGCGACGATCGCCTATTTCGCCATGCGCATGGCCGGGGAAGCGCCGGCACTCGTTCCGGCCATTGCACCGCGCCGGGGCGGACGTACCGGGGCACGCGGCAAGCTGACGATCGCCGATCGGCAGTGATCAGCGGAACTCCTCGCGAGCCCTCAAGCCCGCGAAGCAGCCGCGCCGCGGACCGACTTGCAGAGGTTCTCGAGATGGTACTGGTATTCGGAGATCGCGCGGTTCGCCATCCGGATCCGATTTTCCTGGCCTTCCTGGACCATCATGGTGATGCGTTGGGCTAGAAATACGCACGCATCGAATTCATCGTGGATCGCTCCACTACGGGCGAGAAAGTCCCATGCGATCTCATAGGCCTGTTCGGCAGCAGGATTGCGGTAGTCGTTGAAGATGATGTGCGTCATGACAGCAAAACACGGATGAGAGGGTTTCGGTCCTGCGAGCCCATATGACAGCGCAGGCAGCCTCGGCGGCCGATACATGCCCGTAGGAACGAACGATTCCTGCCCGTGTTGACCCCGCAGTTCCTACCGACGGCTTTTTGTTCATGGTCAAGGATCTATCGCGTGAAACGGAGAAGGACGGCACCCGGAAGCTGATGATGGCGGGATCGGGAGTGGCCGCGGTCCTGTTTGTGGGTTTCATCGTCTGGTTCGCCGTCCCGCAGATGTTCGGGGCAACGGACTATCTGGGCCGCCCCTCCACAGGAGCCGGCTGCCTCAACGATCAGCAGCGCGAACAGCTCCGCTCCATCCTCTCATCAGCGCATGACCCCGCGATGGATCGCCCGAATTTCGAGATGATGATCGGTACTTCCGTGCCGCGCCAGTACGCTGATCGCGTGCCGCCGCATCGACGGATTGTAGAGAGGACAGCTTATGCCGAAAGCAAAAGAACCTGAAAACGATCCGAGAGAAACCCCGGTCGACGATCCGCGACAGCAGACCGATTTGCCAACCCACCGGCAGACGGACCAGCCTTGGCAGGGAATCCCGAGAAGGAGCAGATCGACCCAAAGCGTCCCCCGATTGATCTGGAGCGGTGGCAAAAATCGAATACCCACTAGCTGCGACGCACGTACCTCGTTCACGCGTCGAGCTCATGGATGGTGGGCCGCAGGTCGCCCTCATCCAGATCGAGCGTCGCCAGCGTGATCGGCAGCTTGAAGCGCCTCGGACCGGCGCTCCCGGGATTCAGGAAAAGCACTCCGTTGATCGTGTTGACCTGCACCCGATGCGAATGTCCTGCTATCACCACGTTCACACCGGTTGCCGCAGGGTCGATGGCCAGCGTCTTGAGATCGTGCAGAAGATAGAAGCAACGAGCGCCGAGGTGCACCGTTTCGGTTTCGGGATAGCGCCTCGCCCAGCTGCCGACGTCGACGTTTCCCCTGATGGCGGTGACGGGTGCTATTCGGCAAAGCCGCTCCAGAACCTCCGGCGCGCCGATATCACCGGCGTGGAGGATATGCGACACTCCCGCAAGACAGCGCTCGGCCTCCGGCCGGAGAAGGCCGTGCGTATCCGAGATCACTCCGATTCTCGTCAACATGTCAGGCCGGGATTTCAGTGCAGGACATCCATTGGCACTTTCCCGATCTCCTCACCCTCCTGGTTCGTGACCGGGATGGAAAAATGACGATTCCTGAGTTCGGGACGCTCCGCGAGGCTTTTTCTCGGACAACGCAGTCCCGCAAGCGGGGCTCCGACCGCTACGGGTCAGGAGTACAAAATCGCAGGAGATAGTAATTAGGGATGCAAAATCGCTGAGCGACCCGAGACATAGGTGACAGTTCGTACCGGACACATGGGTTACACTTTCCGCTTTTGTTCTGCGGGAGGTG